>NZ_JAVDDT010000004.1 GCF_030848495.1 Natronospira bacteriovora | reverse complement strand
CCGTCCGCTGCAACCGATTGTTAGACCGAGTCATTTGCCCCCTTTCTTACGGTTGTCCTCGATGCAGAGCATCTGACAGTTACCCGCCTCAGTCTTGCCACCCTCGTGCCACGGCGTGATATGGTCTGCCTCCATCTCATCGATCTTAAAGGTGTTGCCGCAGTCCGGACAAACGCCCTTCTGCCTCTCAAACGCTGAGCGACGCATTCTCTCATCGAACTGACGAATGTTGAGATGCTTCTCCTTGCCGTTCAAGACGTAGAGGTAGACACCGCGATGGTTCGTCACGTCTGGGTCTTGGATGAGCGCCGAAATGCGACCCTCGAGTTCGTCCGGGTCAAGGGCCACGTCCTTGTACTCGTTGTATAGAAAACCCCAAGGTTGACCCTTCATCTCTCTCTTGCGCTCCACGGGAAAGGTCGCTCTCACCCACGCAACGACGTTTTGGAAGTACACCCACAATTCGTTCGCCTTGGAGTTGTGTTGATGTTTTCCCATATAGCCCCGAATATCGCCGCCGCTGATCCAGTCAAGCGCGGTTTCGAGATAATCTTGACGGATTGGCGATCCTTTCATGAGGTCTCCGCCCACTTGGTAGGCGGGACACCCCGTCTTGCTGAAGTGCTTCTTAGCGTCAGACAACCAAGGACCAGCGTACGTCGCGTTGCGAAGTTCTTGCTTGGTCAAGACTTTACCGGCAATGTTGATGGTCTCGAACCACGCCAAGCGCTCGCTGTCTGTCCCTTCACAGAAGTACACCATCAACTCGTAATTGAGGATCTGCTCCTGCTGGTCATCCGTTAGGTTGTGGAAGTAGAGGTCGTTCCACGCGAACTCTCCGTCGACGTACTGACAGATCGAGATAGTGCGCTGCTGGCCGTCGATCACTTCGTAGGTTCCGTCGTCGCGGACGGACCAATACATTACGTTGAGGGGGAAATCTTTGGTGAGGGTATCTATGACCTTGTCCCGTTCTTTTGCATCGTAGACGAACTCACGTTGATAAGGCGGGCGAATATCGAGTCTGCCACCGTATCCGCGAACACCACCCTCCGCGTCGTCTTCGTAATCATCACATAGATCGCGGACAGGGATTTTCTTGAGTTCGATTTCCATCAGATTTCAACCTTCTTGCTGCGGATCAAGATGCGAGGGTAAGTCTGAATAAAGAGCTCACCGCCTACTTTATAGTAAGTCTTGTTAGAGGGTGGAGGTGTCGCCATCTTGATTACTGCGCCATCATTTAGCTTCCCAACCAGACTGACTTTGCCGTTTGTGCTCACTTGCTCTTGCTGTGGATACTTCTTAGTTGCAGCACCAAACCACGTTTTTGTAATGCCGACAATCTCAAACTGATCAGGGTTGTGCTTTGCTAAAAAGCCGGGCGTGACACCCATTACACCCTTGTAGTCCTTCGGGATGTTAGCGACTGCGCCTACCTCTATCGCATCAAAATTATCATAAGCAGGATATTCGTCAGGATTGTAAGTTTTGTAGAGAATCAAATCTTCGTGGCGCTTTTTGTAGTCGAGGTTGGTGAACCAACACATATTTCCGAAGCTGCGCCACTTCTGGCCCGTGTCATCAACCCAGAACCGCGTTGCACGTTCCTGGTAATGGTCTGGAACTTTGAAACTCATGTCACCGCTGTTAGCGCCCAACCACATCTTCTCGTCTTTGAGGAGCGGAAAGATTTCCTTCAAGGTAATGGCGTTCTGGCTCGCAAGAATGAGGAACTTCTTTTTAAATTTGATGAGCTGTGAGACATATTCCCGAAATAGAGAGAAAGGCGGATTCGTGACCACGATGTCCGCCTGCTTCAAAAGAGCTATGGCCTCCGGGCTTCGAAAGTCTCCATCGCCTTCTAGGAAGTTAGCCTCGATTTCGTGGTCTCCAGGGATACGGTCGCCATCCTTGTCGCCCTCGTACTCCAGGAAGATCGCTCGCTCGCTGTCGTGCTCGCTAAAGAGGTCTCGCTTCTGGTTCTGGTAACAGGTTGCGATCAACCTTTTGAGACCAAGCCTCTCGAAGTTATAAGAGAAGAAGTGGAAGAAGGCGCTGACCCTCGGGTCGTCGCAGTTAAGGTAGACGACCTTGCCCTTAAAGTGCTTCCGATAGTGCTTGAGTTCTCGCTCCACGTCCTCTAACTGCGTGTAGAACTCATCTTCTTTGTTCGCCTTCGCTCTGCTCAGACTTGCATTCTGCGTATCTGTCATCCTATTTTTCCTAAAATCGACAATTGCTTTTTTCGGACGTTCCCACCTTGCGGGTAACTCGGGGGTCTAACGCCTTGCACACGCGACGGAACGATACAGCGAAGCTGTGTCGTTCCGGTCGCCGTGCTGCAATTTGTTAGGCCATAACCGGCTTCTAATCATCATTTTGCATCTTAGTTTTTGTGGTCTGCAGTTTGAATTTTGTCGAAACGGCGACATCAATTACGCAAACAGCCGAAAATATTGCTAGCTGCGCCTCCTCCATAATTGCCCTACTAATCGGCACCCGATCTCGCATAATGTCGCTTTCATCTGGGGGAGGGGGAAGCGGCGCTAGCTCGGCCCGCCGGTGGACAATTATATTTCGATTGGAGATTATTGTTTCAATTTTCTCCATTTGCTCACGGCTCAAACCGAAATCTATTCCGCGCCTTGAGCACCAGTCGACGAGATCTTTAAACCCGTTATAGGAGAGTGCACGGGTTTTTTGGTCAATTGCCTGCTCCCTTAGATCGTCAAGGGAGGAGCACTCGAACGCGTCTGATATCCTCAGTTCTTTAGCCTCCGAAAACAGTACTTTCGGCTGTGTCCGACAAACCTCAACCAGCAAGTCTTTCATGAAACAATTGAAGTTGTCAGTCAACCGGGAGTACATCATATATAGCAGTTCTTCCTCATAAGACTCTAGCCTTTTCTCATTCTCCCCCTTATTCTCAGACATATGCTCGATGAGCGACTCTAACGATTTGGGCATAGGTTGCTTGTTGATAGACAAATTCATGAGATGAAGTGTCATATCCAGCATCGACGCGGATTGCCGAATATCACGATACAGTGTTATATCTCTAGCAAAGAAAAATCCGAATCTCAGGAAGCTCGTAGTCACGAGCTCCGGAGCCCTAAGTTTTTTCTCCGAATCTTTCATGTATCCGAATCCAAGTCTTCAATGTGCGCCTAACGAAAAGCTAAGCGGCGCCCTGAAAAGGGCGTCCGGTGGACGGCCGCCAGGCCGGGAACGAACTTGAGCGACTGGTTAGCGAAACCATTCTTTCCGATCTGAATTCTTGACATAAATTCCCGCTAATTCTTTCGGCCTCAATCCTTTATTCGTAAGCCCAATGTCCCGCCTGATTTCCCTGTAGATGTCATCAACGGCCCGAATAGAGTCGCCTCCTTCACTTGTTACGTCTTCAAAGTTCTCTAGTGCTTGAATCACTTTAGGCGAGCCCCTGAGGAGCAGCTCTGTTTTGAAGTGAAAATATTCATTAGCCACCCCTTTATCAGAGAGCTTTTTCCCTTGGACATTCGGGTTATCTTCAGCTAGGTGTGCAGCCGCAAGCTCAAGACATTGCTTATATAGGCTGATTTTGGCTTCCCGATGCGCCTCCTCTGCTTGGCGAACTTTTATTATGTACTGTGTTACTAGGGTACTTCCGATACCGACCAAAACTGTAAACATACCAGCTATTAAAGCAGCACCGACAGTCGGGTCTACATTGCCGAGAAAACCAAATAATAGACGCGCAAATGAAAACGCCGCATAAACTAGGAAGGCAATCAATAAGACGCCAATTCCGAGAAAGATCCAATCTTTGGTCGACGCAGGGGTGTTATGACTGTCCATGGTTGATAGATCTCTCGCTAACGCCTTGCTCACCGGTAAATTAAGAGCGCAGCGAGTAATTTATCCGCGTGCAGCAAATTGTTAGCGCAGCGTCCGCACTTAAACACTTTGATCTCCGAATGCCTCTTCGTCATAAAGCTTTACATCCTCTGCCTTCACCCTCAGAACACTGAGTTCCATGTTCTCGAAAAGCGCATATTTGGTAGCTAGGGGCTTCATCTTTACCCCGTGGTGAGTGACACCATTATAGAAAATTAACGCCAGCTCGTGGTTTGAAAGCTGCGCCCTTAGAATGCCAGCGTAATCCTTCTTATTCTCCACGCCACTTTCATCAATATATTTCAAAATTCTGTATATGTTTCGAAAATAGTGCCCGAGCTCATGCCCGTTTTTTGTGTAAAACCTCTCGTAGACCTCACACACACCATCAAGATGAGACAGATGGTCTCCCCTTGCAACTTCGTTCAGGCCACTCCTGAGTCTACGGTAGAAGACTCGCAAACAGTCACGCCCTTCCGCCGTTATCTTCCCGTTACTCCGAAGATCCATTGCATCAACGATCTGATGATGTAGGGATAACATGTTGAAGAATCGGTTCTCAAAATTTTGAACATTCAGCGATCTACTTTGCTCGGCCAGCGCCTGCGCTGAATTCCTCAATTCTTCGGAGGAAACCCTTAGCTCCTTACTTTGGAGCCGCAAAGTAATCAATAAGGCAATAAGTGCAAGGAGTGCGAATATTGGCCCAAGCAGTCCACCGACATAATCACCAAAATGACCCCAAACTTGCTGGTTTTCTGACCACTGCCCTCCAAACCGATAGATATAAAGAAAGATGACAGCCAACCCTGCCACAAGGCCAACCAAAACCAGAGCCCACATAATAAAAGTAAGATTATTTTCGAGATTGCGGGCCTTCATGGATACTCCGATTCTGTCATGTCTCGCTAACGCCTCAATAACCGGCAGCCGAAATGCAGCGAAGCGGAAGGCTGTCCGGCGCCGCAGGCGCGTAGTTGATTGATTTGTTAGGCATTGTAGCTACTTACAAACGATGCAGCATAATCAAGAAACGGGCCGAGACGCCAATATGCAGTTTTTGATTGAGCTATTTCGACATCAAGCTGTTTCGATGCCTCTGTTTCAATATGAGCTAGGTTTCTTAGCTCATAGGTACGCTTAATATCCTCAGCGTAAGCCGCTTCGAGAAAGCCAATGCGTACTGCACAATCAACTTTATCTTTAAATGGTATTGAATTTTTTGGAGTTTTTGCGTCGCGATATACGCAGGTGAATATATCTTCGTCCCCATACTTAATCTTGGTCAGACTGCCCAAGGCGTTAACTGGCTTATATGCCTTATGAGTTTGAAGCTGCATCACTTCCGGATGCTCTTTAAGCAACCCCCACAACAAGTTGGTTATCACAGCCTCGTATATTGAGGCATATTGCATAATTTGAAACTTCACAAATGGATGCTGCTCATCATTTTGAACGAATGTGGCCTCCATTAGCTTGTAGACATAACGTGCAGAGTAAAAAGCTCTGCCCAAACGAAGCCTAAGCTCGGCGTCGTCAATAAATGAGAATTTATCTATGTGCCAAGACATATCTCCAGGGAGATCTCTTACACAATAATCATGAATGAGATTTCTAGTTTCTTCTTCTAAAGGCATGATCTTCCTTAGTGTTGCCTAACGCTTGCCTTCAGCCAGCAGCGGCGGAGCGAAGTGGAGCCGCTGTCGGCTGCAAGGCATTGCTATATGGGCTTCACGGGCATTCATCCGGAAACTCCGTAGACATACGCAATATTTCATAAACCTCAATCAAGCCATCGTAATCAGCTGCGAAGCCGTCTACTTCATCGTAAACCCGAGAACCCATGAAGCGAATATAAATTTCCTGATAGAGCTCTTCAGTATGCTCATCATGATATTGCCTGAGCTCTTCTAGGACAGGGGGATCCGCAAGGACCCAGAATTCTGCATCAATCCCACACGGCTGAAATATATTGACTTCATGGCCCCACACATAAGACCCGTAGAACTCCACCCCAGGATGCTCGCCATATGCCTGCGCGGAGAAGACCATGGCGAATAGTGCGACTATGATCATCATGCGCTCCATATAACAGCTGATTGTACGACTCGGCGTGTATCCCCGATTAACGCGCGTGCAGTATAAGTCGGTGAGCGTTCGCTCGCGCGCTTCTGAAAATCTCTGCCCTATCAATAGCTTAAGTCGATCACCCGAATTTGCCACCGGTGTTACCTCGCAGGTCGCATTTTCCGATTTCAATAACAGGGCTCGCCCACATCGATTGGGGGCTGGCTGGCTTGGTGGCAGGTTTGTGGGTGTTTCGAACATGGCGGGGCCTGTCCGTGGCTATTCGATTGAGGTTAGCTCACTGAACTCCGCGTTTCCAGGTAGCCGGGCGAGTGGATCGTTGTGAGCTCAGCTTCAATGGCGACACAACCGTCCAGCATCCAGCCGATAGTTGCCAATGTACCCCGGCACCTGCCCCGAAGACTGCTCCGTCAGGGGCTTTCCGCACTGAGTGGTGATTGGAATCAATCCCGTCCAGACATCAGTAGGATCCCCCGCCTCCGGCTGCCCGGCCGGGCCTGTTCGCTGTTTCACCGAAAAGGTCTCGATTGGTAGACGAAGTACTGTGGTGGCAGCGGATTCCTTCCGGTTGGCCGGCCTGGCATCCGCGGTGCGGCCGGGGATCATGTATTCCACCAGGCGATCGAAGATGCGGGCCTTCTCGGCCGGGTCTTCGATGGCGTAGGCCGTTCCGAAGATGACGGCGGAGCGGTAATTGACCGAGTGATCAAAGACTGAGGCCGCCAGCACCAGGGCATCCAGGTGTGTGACGGTGACGCAGACCGGAATGCCCTTTGCCATTTCTCCCAGCAGCCGTGAGGCGACCGAGCCGTGCAGGAGCAGATCCCGGCCCTCGCGGGCGTAGAGCATGGGGATCACGACAGGCGCCGCGTCCTGCACGATACCCACATGGCCGACGATGGTGTCGTCGAGCACGGCGCAGAGCGAGTCGAAGTCGTACTTTCCGCGATTGCGTTGTCGTTGAACGATATGCCCTGCCGTCATGGGACCTCCCCTGTTTGCGGTGTCATTTGCCAATCGAACGGCTAGACTAGCGCCCAAGCGGCTTTATCCATAGATCCATTTTCCGGTAAACGATAGGTCCAATCATGTTCAGGCTTGAGGGGAAAGAACCGGCCTACCGCCAGATCTATCAGCAGATCCGGGAGGCCATCCTGGCCGGGCAACTGCCGCCGGGCAGCCGCCTGCCGGCGACCCGCAGGCTGGCCGAGGAACTGGGCGTGGCCAGAATCACCGTGGTGCAGGCCTACGAGCAGCTGGGCGCCGAGGGCTACCTGGAATCCCGTCGCGGGGCCGGCACCCGGGTGGCCAAGGCCCTGGCCGGGCTGCTGGAGGCCCGGGCCAGCGGCCACGGCGCCCCGCCACCTCGACTTTCAGCCCTGGCCCGCTATGTCCTGAAGCACACGCCGGCCAGACGCGTGGACCAGCCCGCGCCGGCCCTGAAATACGACTTCCAGTACGGCCGCCCCCTCGTCAGCCCGGAACTGCTGGCCGACTGGCGCCGCGCCCTGAAACAAGCCGCCGCCCACCCCGGCATTGCCTACCCGGACCCCATGGGTGACCCGACCCTGCGCGAATGCCTGGCCGCCCACCTGCGCGAACACCGGGGCCTGCTGGCCGACCCGGCCAGAATCATGATCGTGAGCGGTACCCAGCAGGCCCTGGACTTGATCGGCCGCTGCATTCTCGACCCCGGCGACGGCGCAGTCATCGAAGACCCCCAATACCAGGGCACCCGCCACGCCCTCAGCGCCCTGGGTGCCCGCCTCATCACCGTTCCGGTGGATGGCGACGGCCTCTGCACCGACGCCCTCCCGGAAGCAAACGGCAAGAACGACAGCCCCATCAAGCTCGCCTGCGTCACCCCCTCCCACCAGTTCCCCCTGGGCGGCGTCATGCCCGTCTCCCGGCGTCTCGCTCTGCTGCAATGGGCGGCCCGCCGGGATGCCTGGATCGTCGAGGACGACTACGACAGCGAATACCGCCACGAAGGCCCGCCCCTGCAGTCGCTCTACAGCCTCGACCGCAGCAAGCGCGTGATCTACATCGGCACCGGCTCCAAGGTGCTCTTCCCCGGCCTGCGCCTGGGCTACGTCGTCCTCCCCGGCAGCTGGGTAGAACCCATGCGCCAGCTCAAATGGCTCAACGACCGCGGCCGCCCCACTCTCGAACAAGGCGCCCTGGTGGAACTCTTCCGCAGCGGCGCCTTCCGCCGCCACCTGGAACGCACCGCCCGTCACCTCACCGAACGCCGCCAGGCTCTGGTCTCGGCCCTGGAAGAACACTTCGGAGACAGCGTGGAAATCCTGGGAAGCCGAGCCGGCATGCATCTGGTTGCCCGCTGGCCGGATCGAGCCGCCAAGAGCGCTCCAAAGCTAATTCACGCCGCCGCCGATCAGGGAGTCGGCATCTACGGCACCGCTGCCTATTACCTGAACGCCCAACCCAGGTACCTGGCGCTGTTGCTGGGCTACGCCACATTGGATCCGGATCAAATTCGCGAGGGAGTCAGGAAGCTCAGAGCGATTTGGTAAGGAGTGACTTCGTACGTGGACAGGAGAGGGCAATGCCCCGGTTGTAAACATCCCGTCTGCCACCCCACATCGATGGCCCGGCGTGGCCGGTGATGATATCCACCATGAGCGTCGTCGCCCCCGGCGGCGAGATACCCGCCTAACTGCCCGACGCGAACTTCTCGAAGACGTCGGCCTCGGTCATGTTGTGAGTGGCATTGGCGAATTCATAGTAGAGGGGCTTCTTGTCGATTCCGCATCTACGGTGGCTGCACCGGCATGACATGATCTAGCCTGGCGATTCTTGGTGTTCCGGCCGGTAGCGCAGTGCCACCGCGCCCGAACCGAGCTCCAGCCGGCCCACGAGCTTCAAGTCGAGATGTCGTGATAACCCCGCAAACAGGCTGGGCCCATGGCCTACCAGCCTGGGATGCACAATGAACTCGTACTCATCAATCAATCCCAGCTCCGCCAACGCAAACGGCAGCGTCACGCCGCCCGTAACCAGACCGTTGCCCGGTTCCTGCTTGAGCTTTTGAACCGCCTCCCTCAAATCCCCACGCACAAGCTCCGCGTTCCAATCAACCCGCTCCAGGGTGCTGGATACGACATACTTCCTTGCAGCATGGATTGTGCGGGCAAAGGGTTCCATCCAGTCGGGCATCCAGTCTGGCCGGATTCCCGTCTCAGCCACCGGCCGCCACGCCGCCTCCATCATCTCGTAGATTTCCCGCCCGAAAAGGAGTGCATCGGCCCGGGCGATGCCTGCCGCTGCATGGTGATGCAGCTCCTCACTCGGGATGACCGCCTGATGGTCGCAGCATCCATCCAATGTGATATTGATGGAATATCGAAGGGGTCGCATTACATCCTCCTGCAGCAATCCGCTGTACCAGATATTACGCTCGTCAATCAGACCCGGGTCATCCCAGAGACCCAAGCTGGATGTCGCCAGCCGGGATGTAAGCGCTCATGACAACACCGGTACTTGAAGTACGTGAACTGACAAGACGCAGGGCGCCCGGTTTCGCGCCGGCCTCGAACAGCCGCTTGCCACGACCCAGAACCACCGGGAAGGTCCACAGGTGGTACTCATCAATCAGGGACGCCGCCTGCAGCGACTGGATCAGATTGCTGCTGCCGATGATCTGGAGATCCCGACCGGCCTGCGTCTTGAGCACGGCGATCGCTTGAGCCGCGTCATTGCCCAGCAACACCGAGTTCTTCCAGTGCAGTGTTTTCAATGTTCTCGAGGCAACATGCTTTTTTGTTGAATTGAATGTTCGGGCGACGGGATTATCATCCGGCTGGTTCGGCCAATACGCCTCAAAGATTTCATAAGTCCGGCGCCCGAGCACCAGTTCACGGTCTTTGCCGTCAAAGCCACTTCCCGACAGGGCCATGGCTTCATCAAAGTAACCGAACATCCAGCCGCCGTAGGCAAAGCCTTCCGCCGGATCCTCGTCCGGCCCGCCGGGTGCCTGCACCACACCGTCAAGCGAAACGAACGCCGAGGCAATCAGCTTTCTCATTGAAACCTCCTGCAATCAGGATGACGGCCTCCTCCGTTTCGGAATCGAACCGGAGCCAAGTGACCATCTCGGGCGTGATGACCCCCGGTGTCAAAGCTCCACTACTGTCTCGAATCCACCCCAGAACATGCGCATGCCGTCAAATGGCATGTCTTCAGGCTTGTAGCCGGCAATGCGCGAGTCCTTCATGACCTTCTCGTTGATTTCGTCGCGTTGCTGCCTCGACTTGTAGACGATCCAGGAAAAGATCACGACCTCGTCGTCCTTGAGCTGCACCGCCTGAGGGAACGAAGTGACCTTGCCCGGCTGAACATCGTCGCCGACGCATTCGATATACTCCAGGGCACCGTGCTCCATCCACACCTTGCCGGCCTCTTCCGCCATCTTCCGATACGCTTCAAGATTGGCCTTCGGTACGGCCAACACAAAACCATCCACATAGCGACTCATTGGCATTCTCCTTCGTTGGGCTTCATCCGCAGGCAGGACGCCGCGGCCAATCGGCCGGGGAGTCCTCCCGGTCTTGCTGGCGACCACAGGCCGTCACGCCCAGCAGATACTATGAACCGCCGACCGTTTCCGTGCCACGGCCACGGATCGCCGGGGCGCCATTCTCAAACCGGCCGCCCCCTCGGTGGGCCGTTCTAGATCTGGTCGTATGACAGCGGTCAATTTCGACACCGGCCTCGGCTGTGGATGGTCCAGCTCCGGCCACCTGCAGGCGCGTGTCGCTCGTCACAGCACGCTCAGGAACCTCGCGATGTCACCCCCCTGCGTCGTCGTCAGGAGGCGGTTGCCGCTTCAATCCATGGCCCGGATCCGGCGGGAAACGGCTTTGATATCGGTGGGCCGGGTGGTGTCGATGGTGAGGCTGTGGCTAGCCTCGGCTTCGCTCAATGCTTCAATTTCATCTCGCTGGGCGTGGAGGACGGTGATGTCGGCTTCGGAGGGGTCGGTGCCGTGGGCCTGGCGTTGGCGGATGCGGGCTTCCAGGACCTCCAGTGGGGCGCCGGTGTGGAGGATGGTGAAGCCGAGCTTGTTGTCGGCGGCGAGCTGGCGGAAGCGCTCGCGGTGAGGTTTCTGGAGGAAGGTGGCATCGACGATGACGGTGTAGCCGGCGCTGGCGATGAGCCGGGCCAGGTCGGCCAGGCGCTGGTAGGTCTGGCGGCTGGCTTCGGGGGTGTAGATGCCGCTGTCGATCTCGGCGCGGGTGTCGGCCAGGGTGTCGAGGCCGAAGAGGCGCTTGCGCTCCACGTCTGAGCGCAGACGCAGGGCCGGCAGGGCCTGGACAAGTTGCCGGGCGATGTGGCTCTTTCCGCTGGCGGAGAGCCCCATCATGATGATGATGCGGCCCCGGCCGGGTTTGAGGCTGTCGTGTGCGAGCTGGATGTAGTCGCGGGCGGCGGCTTCTTCCCGGGCGGCTTCCTCGCTGCCGGGGTGCTGGCTGGCCCGGATCAGGGTGACCTTGGCGCGGATCATGGCGCGGTAGGCCTCGAAAAAGCCCAGCAGGGGGACGGCCTGGTGGTCACCGGAGGCTTCCAGGTAGGCGTTGAGCCAGCGGCTGGCCAGGTCCGGGCGGCCCCGGTACTTGAGGTCCATGGTGAGGAAGGCGGCTTCGTTGGCGGTGTCGATCCAGCGAAAGTCCGGGTTGAATTCGATGCAGTCGAAGGCCTGGATGCGGCCCTCGTGGAAGACCAGGTTGGCCAGGTGCAAGTCACCGTGGCATTCACGGACGTGGCCCTGCTGTTGGCGGGCGGCGAGGGTTTCGGCCAGTTGCTGGAAGCGGGCCTCGCTCAGGGCCTCCACTTCCGAGAGCAGGGCCTGGTCGCCTTCCGGCAGCAGGCGGCGACAGTCGCGGAAGTTGTCGGCGCTCATTTCGTGGAGTGCGTCGGGGTCGCCGTAGCGGTTATTGCCTTCGGCGGTGTCGGCGGTGTCCGCCACGGTGTTGGGGGCATCGGCGTGGAAGGCGGCGATGTCTTCGGCCAGGCGGTCGAGGGCCTCGGCTGACAGCTCGCCGCGGGCGAGGCAGCGATCCAGGCGCTGCTCATTGTCGAAGCGGGTCATCTGGACGGCGTATTCGAAGGGCTCGCCCTCCCCGCTCATGCGGGGCGCCTCGGGGGAGCCGGTGATGCCCAGCACCTCATGGTAGATCGCCGGCGCCAAACGGCAGTTGAGGCGGATTTCCTCTTCGCAGCTGAAGCGGCGCTTTTCCAGGGTGGAGAAATCCATGAAGCCCAGATCCACCGGCTTCTTGATCTTGTAGGCGTAGTCCCCGGCCAGCAGGATCCAGTTACCGTGGGTTTCGATGGTCTCCACCGATGCCACGGGGTGGGGGTAGCAGTCCGGGTTTTTCAGGGCTTCGATATCCAGAGCCGCTTCGGGGTTTGGCATCAGGCGCTCCTGCAGCGGGTCGCTTCATATAGCAGAATAGAAGACACCACTCCCCCACGTCTCTAACTGGAGATGGCGAGATCTAGAATTTCCGAAATAAATATTGGATTCAGAACGACTCCAACCGAAACTATTTCGAAATGCTTCGAAAACCCTCGCCCCAACCTCGGAGCGAATTAGTCTCCCAAATGTACTGACTGTAATGTATCGGGAGGTTGTATCGCTTTCGCAACAGATCGAGATAAGATTTATCTTGCTTACCCATCTGCACCTGCCCCATGACGACGAGGTCACATTTAGCACGAGCCTTGTGGTAATGCGCGTACTCTAGCAACTGCCCTAACGCCTCGCGTATGCAACGCCTAGCAGTAGGGGCAGTCTTGATTTCAATGAATGTGGTCCTATTGGGAGCATCGATCGATAAATCGACAAAGTCACGCTCGTAAAAAACCCGACTATCGCCGAAATTCTTTACGAGCAAATCAAAAACACGATTCTGCATCCTAACGTGCGTTGGATCGTACTCAACACCCTCTTGAGCCGCACGCTGACGTGATTTCTCCGACCTCTTTTTTGCGCTTTTTTGCGCACCCCTCGCATCACCACGCACAACTGGGACTACACCATCCCAGTTAAACGGATGATATCGAGAATTTTTAGAAATCGTGTGGGCTGGATCGGCAACCATCATAGGATCAAACAGCTCGACACTTTCCGGCTTGAACCGAATATTTACTGCATTCGCTTCACTTAACCCACCGGCTTCGAACGACTCAACATCGATCTCCCTACAGTCCTTCTCCATCTGTTTGAACCAACCACGCCGCCTGTACTCTCTAAGTATCTGCTTCGTCTCAGTCAAGGTTGGGATGTAAACATCACGAATCACCCCCACTACAAGGCGGCTTTGCTCGGGCGTGACTGTATAGAGGCAAAGCGAGGTATTCTGGCCTGCATATTTGGAATGAAACTTCCCTATGGGCTGCACGAAGCCATACCTGTAGCCGTTAACCATCCATTCGTAGTTAAACAACCATTCCTCATGACCAAAGCCATGAGTTGCAACGTAACTATTCCCAGTTTCTAGCTCTGCTGCCTCACCCGTCGGCCGCGTCCATCCTGCTGTGTTCCAGCAAATCCGACATAGCTTCTTCTCCATGAAACCCTCCACGTGAGCTGCCTACCATTGATGAATAACCTAACCCTGACACATATCCCACATTGGGAGGTGCACCTTGGTAGCAGGCATAGCGGATACCCGCATGATGACCACCTCCGCTAAAACGTTGATAAACGCGCGATGCATTCAGGCTAGCACTCGGAAATACACACCTGCCAGGAGGAACACACCACCACTGAGAACGAAGGGCAGCCCCAGCGCCGAGACTTTGCCGCCGACGGCGTTTTCGGCGAAGGCGTCCTTGATGCCCTGGAGCCAGTTGAGGGCGAGGCCGGCGACGAACAGCGCCATACCACCGACCAGGAAGGCGGCAGTCATCGTGGCCAGCCACGGTGGCAGGCTGGCGTAGTCCAGGGCAATGGTAAGGGCCAGGAGGAGGCCGCCCTGGATGATGGGAACCAGGTGGGCGGCGAAGAGGTAACGGGGCGCCTGGGCGCTGCGGTTGCGGACGAGCACCATGGGGATGCCCATGAACAGGCCGAAGGTGAGCAGCGTGGTGCCGCCCACGATGAGGATCTGGCTGGCGATATCCATATTGTCTCCCCTCTTTCGGATGAGGCCTGCCCCGGAATGGGGCAGGCCCTGCCGTTGAGTCTAGACGAGATATTCGCAGGCGAAGCCGATCAGCCACCAACCGACGATCAGGAGCTGGATGAAGTAGAAGACGAAGCGGGCGGTGACGGCGGGGCCGGAGATGGAGGCCAGGTGGATGCTGGACTGGATGATGCGGGCGGCGAGCAGCCAGAGGGCCAGGGTGTCGGTGATGGCGGTGTGGCCGGTGGCGATGGCCAGCAGGAGAACACCGCCGATCAGGGGAAAGCTTTCATAACAGTTGGCGTGGGCGCGCGCCAGACGGTGGGCGAAGGGCGAGACGTCCAGGCCGTCGGGCTGGAAGGTGCCGGGGTCCTTGCGGCGGGCGAGCACGAGCCAGGAGCGCATGAGCTCGTTGATGAAGATGAGCAGGAAGGTCCAGCCGATGATGCCGATCAGGGCGATAACGGAATGACTCATGGTTTATTCCTCGTTCTTGTTTTTCTTGTCCCGGTCGCTGCGACTGAGGTTGTAGATGCCCCAGAAGAAGACGCCCAGGCCGGCGAGGAAGATGCCGATGCCGACGGGATGACCCCAGCCGAGTGCTTCCATGGTGATGCTCCCCTGGTGATGGTTGTGATTCGGTGTTGGGTGTTGTGACAGAGCAAGAATAGGTCAGGCGGGGGGCTTTCTCCACGCTGGGGCGGTGCTTAATCCCGCTGGGCGGGCATGCCATAATCGCGGCTTTGTGCCGCCAATGGGAAACTCGTGACGATGCGCATTCTGGAATGGGCCCGCCGGCCGCGACAGGAATCTCTGCTCAGTCTGGCCGCCGGTGCGGTGATGGTGCTGAGCTTTGCGCCCTTCGGGCTGTGGCCGCTGGCGGTGGTGGGCCTGGTGGCGGCCTTCTGGCTGTGGAACGGGCATGGGCCGCGGCGGGCCTTCTGGCTGGGCTGGCTGTTCGGGGTGGGGCTGTTCGGTGCCGGCACCTACTGGCTGTACGAGACCCTGGTGTTCTTCGGCAATGTGCCGCTGCCGCTGGCCATTGCCATGATGGTGGCGCTGGTGTGCTTTCTGGCCCTGTACCCGGCCCTGGTGGCCTATCTGGCGGCGCGCCTGGCGCCGGCGCCGGACTGGCGGCGGGAGCTGGTGCTGCTGCCGGCCCTGTGGGGCTTTTCCGAGTGGTTCCGGGGCTGGTTCCTGTCAGGCTTTCCCTGGCTGTCGGTGGGCTACAGCCAGACCGACAGTGTGATGGCGGGCTTTGCGCCGGTGGTGGGCATCTATGGCCTGGGCTTTCTGCTGGCGCTCTCCGCCGGGCTGATCCTTCAGTTTCTGCGTCATCACCGCCGGGCACGCCTGCCGGCGGCGGCCGCCTTTCTGGCCCTGTGGCTGGGCGGCCTTGGCCTGCAGCAGCTGGAATGGAGCCAGGCGGATGGCGAGCCGCAGCTGGCCGCCCTGGTGCAGGGCAATGTACCCCAGGAGCGCAAGTGGCTGCCGGAGGAGCGCGAGCCCACCATTGAGCTGTACCAGAGCCTGAGCGAGCCCTACTGGGGCAAGGTGGATGTGATCATCTGGCCGGAGGCGGCCCTGCCGGTGCTTTATCACCAGGTACGCCAGCGGGTGCTGGAACCCATGACCCGGCGTTCGCAGGAGACCGGCACCGAGGTGCTGATGGGCATTCTCAGCCAGGACCGGGACGGGCAGTTCTACAACAACATCCTGCAGCTGGATGAGGAACACCGCTTCTATGCCAAGCACCAGCTGGTGCCCTTTGGCGAGTTCTTCCCGGTGCCGGATTTCGTGCGCGAGTGGATGCGGGTGCTGAGCATGCCCTATTCCGATTTCGAGCGCGGTGGGCGGGATCAGCCGCTGCTGGATATTGGCGGGCGGCCGATGGGCGCCTCCATCTGTTATGAGGATGCGTTTCCCCGGGTGATTCGCCCGCCCTTCCCCGAGGCCGGCCTGCTGGTGAACGTGAGCAACGATGCCTGGTTCGGTGAGTCCATCGCCCCGCACCAGCATCTGCAGATTGCCCGCATGCGCAGCATTGAAACCCGCCGGGAGATGCTGCGGGCCACCAATACGGGTATCTCGGCGATCATTGATCACCGCGGCAAGGTGCGCGAGCGCTATGAGCAGTTTCGTACCGGGACGCTGGTGGGGGAATATCAGTTCCGCACCGGGGCCACGCCGTTTGTGCTGACGGGGAACTGGATTAATGTGCCGGTGTTTTTGGGGTTGATTGGGTGGATTGGATGGCGGCGTAGGAAAGGCTGAAAAGATTTAGCCGCGAGATGCACGCGAAATGGACGCTAGATTTGGGCCGTGCGGGGTGAGGGGCCGTGGCTGATCGAAACCCGCTGTAGGCGCGGATTTATCCGCGCAATGACTTAAATTCGCCGGCCAACTGCGTTTCGCGAACCCACCCTGAACGCGCCGATTCGGGAATTGATGAAATCCCGGGGGATCCGTTTAGAGAATCAAACGGCGGATTCCGGCCATTGCGCGGATAAATCCGCGCCTACAGGGGGTTTCGGTTTAGTGGCGTGCCAACCGAGTGATTGTTATCGCGGATAAATCCGCTCCTACGGTGCCATTAGGTAAGGCGGCGGCTCAGCTGGCACCACCTCCCCGAAGCAGCACGGCATCCCCCACAGCACGGCCCAAATCTAGCGTCCATTTCGCGTGCATTTCGCGGCTAAATGTTTTTTCTTATTTCGTTGGTCCGTTGTCGTTCTCGGGCAGGTTGCGGGCGAGGGCCTGGATGCGGAGGACGACGGATTGGACGATTTCTTCTTCCAGGGCCTGGGCGAGGCGGCTGGCTTCCTGGCTGGCGCCGAGGGGGTCGGCGGGGTCGGTGCTGATGTCGCGGTTGAGGACCATGCGCTGGCGTTCGATGAGGGTCTCGCCCCGGGCGCTGCGCACGTCGAATTCCACCCGATAGATGACGCGGATCTCTTCCGGGCGGCCGGCAAGGTTGACCGAGAGCACCCGGCGCTGGGAGCTGGTGTCCAGGATGCGCAGCACGGCGGTGGCTTCGTCCCGCTTGCGGGTGACGCGGGCGTCGCCGCTGTCGAGCAGGCGGGTGAGTTCGCGGGCGAGGCGGCCGTGGGGGTTGCGGGTGTCGATGTAGATCACCGACATTTCATCCGGCAGGCTGGGCGCACCGCGCAGCTGCCAGCCGCAGGCAGTGACAAGGCCAAGCGCTGTCAGGAGCAGAAAGTACGTCAGTAGTCGCTTCACGCTTGGCGCTCCCGGGAAGGAAGTGAACAGTGAACAGTTCCCAGTGAACAGAAAACCGTAAACCCTGTCCGGGTTCGATCACCCGCTTCTTGTTTGATCATCCCTTGGCATCCATAAAGCTGCAAAAGAAAACAGGACAGACGGCCTGTGCGGTTTATCTGTTCACTGTTCACTGTTCACTTTCATCTGTTCACTTCGTCGTCGTCAGACGACGATGTTGACCAGCTTGCCGGGGACGACGATGACCTTGCGCAGGTCCTTGCCGTCGGTGTGGCGTTTGACGTTGTCGTCGTTCAGGGCCATGTCCTGGATGGCCTGTTTGTCGGCGTCGGCGGGCACCTGGATGCGGGCACGCAGTTTGCCGTTGACCTGGACGGCGATCTCCAGCTCGTCCTTCTTGAGGGCGGCCGGGTCGTGTTTCGGCCAGGCGGCGTCCACCACCATGCCTTCATGGCCCAGGTCTTCCCACAGCTGCTGGGTGATGTGGGGCGTGATGGGCGAGAGCACCAGCACGGCCGATTCCAGGGCCTCGCGCACCACGGCACGGCCCTGCTCGGAGTCGTCGTTGAAGCGGCCCACGGCGTTCATCAGCTCCATCACCGCGGCGATGGCGGTGTTGAAGGTGTAGCGCCGGCCGATGTCGTCGTCGGCCTTGGCCAGCATTTCATGGGTCTGGCGGCGCAGGGCCTTCTGCTCGGCATTGAGGGCGGCCACGTCCAGGGCCGGAGCCTCGCCCCCTTCCAGGTGGGCCTGCACGGCGCGCCAGAAACGTTTCAGGAAACGCTGCGCGCCTTCCACGCCGGCGTCGGACCATTCCAGGCTCTGCTCGGGCGGGGCGGCGAACATGGAGAACAGGCGCGCGGTGTCGGCGCCGTAGCGCTCCACCATGGCCTGGGGGTCGACGCCGTTGTTCTTGGATTTGGACATCTTCTCCACGCCGCCGATTTCCACCGCCTGGCCGTCAGCCTTGAGGCGGGCGGCGGTGACACGGCCCTTCTCGTCGCGCTCCACGTCCACTTCGGCGGGGTTGAACCACTGCTTGCGGCCGCCCTCGCCTTCCCGGAAGAAGGTCTCGGCCACCACCATGCCCTGGGTGAGCAGGTTGGCGAAGGGCTCATTGCCCTCCACTAGGCCCAGATCGCGCATGGCCTTGTGGAAGAAGCGGGCGTAGAGCAGGTGCATGACGGCGTGTTCCACGCCGCCGATGTACTGGTCCACCGGCAGCCAGTATTTGGCGCGCTCGTCCAGCATGGCCTCGCTGGCGTCCGGGCTGGCGAAACGGGCGTAGTACCAGGAGGACTCGAAGAAAGTGTCGAAGGTGTCGGTCTCGCGCTCGGCCGGGCCACCGCACTTGGGGCAGGTGGTCTGGTAGAACTCGGGCATCTTCTTGATGGGCGAGCCGCTGCCGTCGAATTCGACGTCTTCCGGCAATACCACGGGAAGGTCCTTTTCCGGCACCGGTACGGCGCCGCAGTCGGCGCAGTTGATGACCGGGATGGGGGTGCCCCAGTAGCGCTGGCGGGACACGCCCCAGTCGCGCAGGCGGTAGTTGGTCTGGCGGCGGCCGAGGCCCTCAGCCTCGAGCCAGTCGGCGATCCTGTCGAAGGCGGCTTCCGAGCTCAGGCCGTCGTAGTCACCGGAGTTGATGAGCACGCCGTAGTCGGTGAAGGCCTCGGACTGGATCTCGATCTTCTCGCCGCTGGTGGGTGCGATCACCTGGCGGATGGGCAGCTGGTATTTGGTGGCGAAGGCGTGGTCGCGCTCGTCGTGGCCGGGCACGGCCATGAGCGCGCCGGTGCCATAACCCATGAGCACGAAGTTGGCGACAAAGACGGGGATTTCATCGCCCGTCATGGGATGGATGGCCTTGATGCCCAGGTCCATGCCCTTCTTCTCCATGGTCTCCATGGCGGCCTCGGAGACCTGGGCGTGACGGCATTCCTCGATGAAGGCCTTGAGCTCGGGATTGTTCTCGGCGGCGGCCTGGGCCATGGGGTGTTCGGCGGCCACGGCCATGTAGGTGGCGCCCATCAGGGTGTCGGGGCGGGTGGTGTAGACGGTGAGCTTTTCTTCGCTGCCCTGGATGGCAAAACTCAGCTCCACGCCCTGGGAACGGCCGATCCAGTTGCGCTGCATGGTGCGCACGGCTTCCGGCCAGCCCGCGCCCAGTTCTTCGTCGAGATCGCGCAGGAGCTCGTCGGCGTAGGCGGTGATCTTCACAAACCACTGGGGAATCTCGCGACGCTCCACCGGGGCACCGGAGCGCCAGCCCTTGCCGTCCACCACCTGCTCGTTGGCGAGCACGGTCTGGTCCACCGGATCCCAGTTGACCACGGCGTTCTTCTTGTAGACCAGGCCCTTTTCCAGCAGGCGGGTGAAGAACCACTGCTCCCAGCGGTAGTAGTCGGGATCGCAGGTGGCGAATTCCCGCGACCAGTCAAAGCCGAAACCCAGGGTCTTGAACTGCTCGGTCATGGCCGCGATGTTCTCGCGGGTCCACTTGGCCGGGGGCACATTGCGCTCGATGGCGGCGTTCTCCGCCGGCAGGCCGAAGGCGTCCCAGCCCATGGGCTGGAGCACGTTCTTGCCGCGCATGCGCTGGGAGCGGCTGATCACGTCGCCGATGGTGTAGTTGCGCACATGGCCCATGTGCAGGCGGCCGCTGGGATAGGGGAACATGCACAGGCAGTAGAATTTCTCCCGGCTGTCGTCCTCGACCACGTGGAAGGTCTTCTCCGTTTCCCAGCGCTGCTGGACCCGGGCTTCAATCTCCTTGGGCGAATACTCTCGGCTCATGATCGGTCTTTATTCGGTTGATTTCAGGGATCGATGGGGCAAGGCGGGGATTTTAGCAGGAGTGGGGGATTAGTTCTGAGTGCTGAGTGCTGAGTGCTGAGTGCTGAGTGCTGAGTGCTGAGTGCTGAGTGCTGAGTGCTGAGTGCTGAGTGCTGAGTGCTGAGTGCTGAGTGCTGAGTGGGTGCTGGTCGGAGGGGCTGGCGGTTCTCGGAGGGGCCGGGCTTCGAGGGGCTGGTGAGGGGAAAGGCCGAAGCCTTCGGCTTCCGCGCTTTGCGCGTGTCAGGCCGGCCTGCGGCCGGCCGTTGGGCGCCACAGGCGCCCGGGTTGCCGCCTTACGCCTTACGCCTTACGCCTCACGTTCGGAGCCGATGAACGTGCGGTGGCTCAGCGTCCGCTAACGGCTCCGACAAGACTGATCGCGGCGGACGCCGCTCCCACAGGCGCGGCCTCGATCGGGGCCGCTCTTCGATTCACGATTCATTCGTGATAACAAACCGGCGTGCCAAGGGAGCGATTGTGATCGCGGATAAATCCGCTCCTACGCTGCCGATAGCCACCGCCTACTCAGCACTCAGCACTCAGCACTCAGAACTCAAAACTCAGCACTCAACCTCCTCCCCCTTGCCCCACCCGCCACGCTCGGATATCGTCCGCGCTGGCAAACAGGCAGCGAGGAAACCATGGCCGAGCGGGAAATCACAGTCTGCACCCTGGCGGAGATCGCCGATCCCGGGGCGAAGGAATTCGAGTATGACACCGGGGACGGGCGGGAATACGGCTTTGTCGTGTGCCGCGACGGCCAGGTGACTGCCTTCGTCAACAGCTGCCCGCACACCGGCGCGTCCTTGAACTGGGGTCCGGACCGCTTCCTGACCAAGGCCGGCGACATGATCATGTGCGGCGTCCACGGCGCCATCTTCCGCCCCCATGACGGCCACTGCACCCAGGGCCCCTGCGAAGGCCAGGCCCTCACCGCCCTGCCCTGCCGCGTGACCGACGGCGAGGTGCGCGTCACAGTGGAAGGCTAAAGGCTGAAAACATTTAGCCGCGAAATGGACGCAAGATGGACGCTAGATGTGGGGCCGTGCGGGGTGGGGTGCCGTGCCGCTTTCGGAGAGGCCGTGCTGGATGTGGGCGGTGGGTCGGCAATAGGCACCGTAGGAGCGGCACGGCGAACCACTATGCACGGCCCCACATTCGCGTGCATTTAGCGGCCAGGGTTTCCTTCAGAAGCGATAATCCGAGTCGAGGGTGTCGAGGGGATTGGCCCACTCGTCGCGGCTGCCGCCGCCGTCGTCCAGGTCCACGCCGTAGTCCTCGCGCTCCATGTCCATGGAACCGGACCAGTCTTCCGGCGGCTCGGCCGTGGTCATGGCAACCTCCTCCCAGAGGTCGATGTCCACTTCCTCCACGGTGCCGTCAAAAAACTGGATCTCGATGGTGCCATCCTGCTCGTCGATGGCCACCACCTCGAATAGACCGCCGGAATAATCCCGGTACCAATCACCGATGACCGCCGGTATGCCGGTTTCGTCCTTCAGGAACATTTGCGCACCTCCTGAGCCTGGCGAAATATGACCGTTGCCAGGCTTCGATACTCGCCTTTCTCGCGTCTCTTCACGCAAGGTATAGGCTCCCGCCAGCCGGGGTTCAAGGGCTGCAGGCACACCGTTCGTCCGATAGTGTGGGGGTGCTTCGCAAGCCACTGAATGGGCTCGCCGGAAAGGTATTTCAGCGACCGCTGTAATAATCGCGATACCAGCGCACGAAACGGGCGACACCGGTCTCGAGGGGGGTGCTGGGAGAGAATCCCACCAGCCTCTGGAGCGAGTCCACATCGGCGTAGGTGGCGGGCACGTCACCGGGCTGCATGTCCAGAAACTCCTTGTGCGCCTTGCGCCCGAGGGCGCCCTCGATGAGTTCGATCAGACGGCCCAGCGGCTCCGGTTGATGATTGCCGATGTTGTAGATGCGGTAGGGAGCGTAACTGGTGGCCGGTGTGGGATGGGCACCGGACCAGTCCGGATCCGGCTCGGCCGGACGTTGCAACAGGCGCTCCATGGCTTCCACCACGTCGTCCACATAAGTGAAATCCCGCTGCATCTGGCCGTGATTGAAAACCTGAATCGTTTCGCCCTGATCGATGGCCCGGGTGAACTTGAAATAAGCCATGTCCGGCCGGCCCCAGGGGCCATACACGGTAAAGAAGCGCAAACCCGTGCAGGGCAGACCATAAAGAGAGGCATAGCTGTGAGCCATGGCCTCATTGGCCTTCTTGGTGGCCGCATACAGGCTGATGGCATGATCCACCGTGTCGTTCTCGGAAAAGGGCATGCGGGTGTTGGCGCCATACACCGAGCTGCTGGAGGCAAAGATCAGATGCCCCACGCCGCCGTGCCGGCAGCCTTCCAGGATATTGCCGAAACCCACCAGATTGCTGTCCACATAACGATCCGGCCGCTCAAGGGAGTGGCGCACCCCCGCCTGGGCCGCCAGATGCACCACCGCATCGAAACCCGGTGACTCGGCAAACAGCGCCGCCATGCCCTCCCGGTCGGCGATGTCCATCTCGCGAAACTCGAAATTGGCCTGCTCGCCCAGCTGCTTCAGGCGCCCGCGCTTTAGATTCACGTCGTAATAATCGTTGACGTTATCCACACCCACCACGGCCATATCCCGCCCGGCCAGGGCCTGCACGAAATGAAAGCCGATGAAACCGGCCGCACCGGTCACGAGGATTCTCTGCATGTCAGTACCAGCTGGAGTGAAGCGGGAAATCATGAAGGCCGCCGGGGCCAGAAAGACCCCGGAATTCTAGCAGCTGAGCGGCTAAGCCGATACGTCAGTGCGGCAGGGTGCCCGGCCGGGCAAGCCGTCGCAACCAGCGAATGAAACGCCAGGCGCGAGCGGTCACCATCAGGTGGATCAGGAAGAAGCTGGCAACCACCACAAACAAAATCGGCTCGGGCCAGGCGAGCGCCCATCCCATCAGGCCGATGGCCCCGAACAGGAAGGTCAGGGCAATCAGCCAGGCCACCGCCCCCCGGACGGAAAAACCGGCACGCACCATGAGATGGTGCAAATGCTCCCGGTCGGCGGCAAAGGGACTGCGCCCCTTGAGGATGCGTCGAATACCGATGGATACAGCGTCGATGACCGGCAGCACCAGCAGCCAGGCCACGGAGATGGGATAGACCGTTGCCGTGGGCGTCTGAGTCAGATGGACAGCAAGCCAGGCAATGGCAAAACCCAGCATCATGCTGCCGGAGTCACCCATGAAAATCGCCGCCCGACGGCGCCAGGGATTGCGCAGGTTGTAGACCAGAAAACCCAGGATCACACTGACCAGCAGAAAGCAGATGCCCACAAAGACAGGGCCGGCACCATTGCTCCAGCCGGCCAGGCCCAGCCAGAAAATCACCACCGCACTCATGCCACCGGCCAGGCCATCGAAACCATCCGCCATGTTGATGGCGTTGATCATCAGAACCGTGCAGGCCACCGTGAATGGAATGGACCATTCACCCAGCAGAACCGGCCCATTGCCGAACAGGTTTCCCAGGGAATGAATCTGAACACCGCCCCAGGAGGTCATCAGCAGCGCGGCCACGACCTGAGCCAGCAGCTTGGTGGGTACCGCGAGATCTTCCAGATCATCCAGCAACCCGACAGCAAGGAGAAAGCCCATGCCGATGATCAGGCTCGCGAAAGGCAGAATGGAGGCATTCAGAAACGGGAGACAGAGGGAAAATGCAGCGAACATGGCCACCCCCCCGGTGATGGGGACGGGGCGGGCGTGACGCTTGCGGCCTCCAGGCCGATCCACCAGCCCGAACACGCGGGATGGACGCGTTACCAACGCGCACAGAATCATCGCCAGGAAAAAACCAAACTGGATCGCCAGCAGGTTGCTGATCTTGAAGATTTCCATATCCACACGTCCCCTGATTCCTCCCTGGGAAACCTTCTGCGAGGCTTTCCCCGGAACCCTCAACCCGCGCCACCCTCTTCCTTCCGGCGCATTTCCCTGGGTCAAACGACAAAGTCCGAAAACTATCGTAGCATTATTTCGGAATATCCGCCCAAACACCTGACGGGCGGTGCACATGACTTTCCGGCCGGTTACCAGGCTGCGGAATACCCTTTCGAGGCACCGGACAGGGGTAAGGCAAGTCCTCGCCTCAGCCCAGAGTCCGATCCAGGGAGTCGCGCAGGATTTGAACCACATCCTCCTGCGTTGCCGCACGCAGATTGTTGTCGGCCCGACCTGGCGTAAACATCTGTTCACTCAACGCCAGTGCAGCATCTGGTGAAGGGATGTACCTGCGCAGAAAGTGCCCGACGTCCAGCTCATCGAACAAACGCTCCAACGCTCCCGAGAAGGCATCAATACTGTCAAAGCCAATCGCTCTGGCCAGATCCAGCAATCGCCCGTCATCGGAGGCGGCATTGAAACGCATCAGGGCCGGTAAGGTGAAACTGCAGGCAAAGCCGTGGGGTAGCTCAAAGCGGGTCGTCAGCGGGTAGGAGATCGAGTGCGCCAGAGCGGTGCGGGTCTGACTGATCGCCAGTCCCGCCAGAAGGCTGGCCTGCATCATATCCCCACGCGCCTGCAAATTTCCGGGATCCTGCTTCAGCCGTGGCAATGCAGCAAGGGACAACTGCAGCGACTTCGCGCAGAAACCAAGCGTAACGGGTGAGGCCGACTTGTTCCAGGTCGATTCAAGGGCATGGGAGATGGCATCCAGACCGGAAGAAATGGTGACCTCTTCCGGCAACCCGACGGTCAGCTCGGGGTCAAGGATCGCCGCCGCAGAATAGAGATCCGCACCGGTGACAGAGTACTTCTTGCCCAACTCGAAATCCCAGATCGTGCCAAATGGCGTCACCTCGGCACCAGTACCGGAAGTCGTCGGGATCGCTGTCACCGGCAGCGCCGGCCCCTCCGAACTGAATGCTTGCCCGTCCCGGAAATGACGGGTCAGCGACGCATCACCGGGCTGCGACAACAGGCGTGCCAGTCCCTTGGCCGTATCCATGCTGCTGCCACCACCAAGCGCAAGCAGCATGTCCGGCGCATGCTGGCGCAGCGCCTGGCCCTGGGTATCGACATCACGAACATCGGGATTGGGCTTGACGTCGTCCACCACGGCCACCAATCGGCTACCCAGAGACGCTGACAGGCGATCCACCACGCCCCGACGACGGAAACCGGGGGTGGTAATCAGCACCACCCGCTCACCGTCCACCTGTTCTGCCAGGTGATCAATGACACCCGGCTCGAACACCACCTTGACGGGGTTTTGATAGGTCCAGGCGCTGTTACTCATATTTACCGCTCCGGCGTCAGTCCAAGGCGACGCATGAAGGCATCACGGTTCTCGATCGGAGTCGTCCGCGGCCGCCCGAGATCATCGCGGGCACCCTTGTTGGTCTTGATCTCCAGCAGCACCGGCCCCTTGTGCTGGCGCAGGCGTGCCATCTCCGCTTTCACATCATCGGCTTCGTGCACGGAAGCCACCGCCTGATAGCCGCAGGCGCTGGCAATCTCCGGTAGTTTCATCTGGAAACCGACGGTGGGCTGCCCACCCACGGAATCATGCGCACCATTATTAATGACCACATGCATGAAATTTGCCATGGACGACTGCCCGATGACGGCAAGCGCCCCCATGTGCATGAGGACAGACCCGTCTCCATCCAGACAAATCACTTTCCGCTCTGGCTGGGCTCGGGCAACGCCCATGGCAATGGAGGCCGTGTGTCCCATGGCGCCCACCGTAAGAAAGTCACTGCCATGACCATCACCGCGCTCGGCCCGATACTCATAGAGTTCACGCGAAGTCTTGCCTGTCGTGGAAATCACCACGTCATCCGCGCTCAGCAGGTCGATCACGCACTTGACCGCGCCCTCACGATTCATCGGATAGTCCGTCACCACATCTTTCTGCAGCTTGTATTTATCGAAAGCGCCCTTGCGTACCAGCAAGGCCACTGGCATCGATTTCTCCCGCATCTGGCGACACGCCTCGGCAACCACGGCCTCGGAGTCCGTCGTTTCCGAGCTCAATTCGTACCAGGGGATTTCCATGGCATCCATCAGCTCGGTCATGACTCGGCCCTGCTTCACATGCTGGGGCTCGTCCTTGACGCCCGGCTCACCCCGCCAGCCAATCATGAGCAGCATCGGAACACCATAGACCTCGGGATCGGCCAGGGACAGCAAGGGATTCACCGCGTTGCCAATACCGGAGTTCTGCATGTAGACCAGAGCCGGCTCGCCGGTGCCAAGAAAGTGTCCGGCCGCAAGCGAAACCGCATTCCCCTCGTTGGCGGTGATGACATGATCCTCGTCGGCCGCGTGGTCCGTCACATAGGCGCAGAAATCCTTCAGAAGGGAGTCCGGGACGCCCGTGAAAAATCGAATTCCCTGATCCCTGATGGATGCATATACGGCCTTTGGCTGGTGCATTACTTGGTCCCCGGAATGAGTTCCAGAATTTCCTTGATGGAAAGGAGCTTCGAATCCACTTCCTTTGAACGCCCATGCGTCAGGATCGACTGCGCCGTCTCCACCATCGCCGGGTACGCTGCACGCAACAGGTGATTGGCATAAATGACCACATCCACACCGCGCTCGATCAGCTCATCCTCGGTCACCTGGTTATAGCTGGAGGGAACCACGAAAAGGGGAACCTGCTTGGGCAATTTCGCGAAACGCTCGCAGAACTCGAAGATCTCGTCCGGGGTCTTCTGGCGACTGTGAATCAGAACGCCATCCGCGCCGGCACCGATATACGCTTCGGCGCGTGTGATGGCATCATCCAGGCCTTGGTCCAGAATCAGGCTCTCGATCCGGGCGACAATCATGAAGTCGTCGGTAATCTGGGCAGCCTTGCCAGCCTTGATCTTGCCACAGAAATTCTCGATGGAGTCCTGGGTCTGGGGCACCTCGGTGCCGAACAGGGAGTTCTTTTTCAGACCCACCTTGTCCTCGATGATCGCCACTGACACGCCCAGGCGTTCCAGGGTTCGGACAGTAAACTGGAAATGTTCCAGTTTGCCGCCGGTGTCCGCGTCATACACGATGGGCTTGGTAGTCACTTCCAGTACATCGTGCAATGTATTGGTGCGGGAAGTGACATCCACCGCTTCGATATCCGGCTTGCCCTTGGCGGTGGACTCGGTGAGGCTGGAAGCCCACATGCCGTCGAATTCCTTACGGCCACGATCGGTGTCGATACCGATGTTTTCCACGATAAGACCGGTCAGGCCGTTATGGGCCTCCATCAAGCGCACCAACGGCTTGGCGTCCAGCAGGCGTCGCATCTTGTTCCGCCGAATATCCGGTGTGGTACCGATTTCCTTCAGGGCATTATTCAACTGAGTGGAGGAAATGCCCCTGGTATAAGGCACCTCGACCAGCTCACCGCCCCACTCGGCCAGCGCATCAATGACCGATTGGCGCACCTTGGCCTGTACACCTTCTTTCCAGTCATCACCGTGGACCACGTAGTCCGGCTTGTACTTGCGCAGGTTGGGGACATAATCAAGGGTCTCCTGTGGCACCACCCGCGTGACACCCTTGATCGCCTCCACCACTTCCTTGCGCTGTTCGAAAGCCATGTAAGGCAAGCGCTTGTAACTGGCAATGGCCGCGTCCGTGAGCAGACCCACCGTCACGTCGCCGAGCTCGGTGGCCCGCCGAATGATATTCAAGTGGCCCGGATGCACCAGATCCGCACTCATCCCCACATACACTGATTTCTTTTCCGACATAATCACTCCAATGATCCCCGGTTACCGGGACGAACCCGGCCATCCCTAGTGTCATCCGGGCCGAACACCGCTGGCTGGCAGCAAAATATGGCCATCTACCCGGAAAAACGACCTATTTTACACCGGACAGCGGCAGAAACGAGGGGCACACCTTTTTCCGGGCAGGGTTAGGCGGGCAAATCGGCTCCAATCGTCCCACCGCCGCCCACGAAAACGACTGACACCAGAGCTTCCCTAGATCAGACGCTTTCTGACGCCATGCGCCGCGTAACGGGCCATGCAGTGCATGGCCCGGAGGATACCCAGCTCCTCCTGGTCACGAAATATGCGCCAATTGGCCGCCGCCTTCGCCAGCTTGTTGAAGGAAAGCGAGCCTCGATGCTCCCGGTAGCAGGCGAGCACTTCGTCGAGGCCGCGCGCCTCACCATGATTCCTCAGCAGGCGCAGCCAGCAGGCATAGTCCTGTCCACGCCGGTACACCGGCATCTGGAACGTGCCCGTCTGTTGGGTGTCGATCACCACCGTGGAACAGCCGATGACACAGCCGCCAAGCAAGCGCTCATGATCCACGCTATCCGGCACCCGCACCTGGCGGCCCGCCCGGCGACCATGCTCATCCACTTTTTCGTAGGCGGTGAAACTGAACCACGCCCCTTGCCGCTCCATGAGCTCGAGCTGGCGCTCCAGCTTCCCGGGCAACCAGAAATCGTCCGCGTCAATGAAGGCGACGTAACGACCCCGCATCGCGGCCAGGCCGGTGTTTCGAGCCACGGCGGCCTGGGCCACGCCGCCGCTGTCCAGGCAACGGATTCGCTCGTCCCCGGCTGCCAGCTCCGACAGGATCGCCCGGGATCCGTCACTTGAACCGTCGTCTACCACCAGCATTTCCAGGTCAGACAGCGATTGTTCCAACACGGAGGAAACCGACTGCTCCAGGTACGGCGCAGCATTGCGCACGGGCATGACGACAGAAATCAGGGGACTGGTTTTCATGGCTGAGCTCGGCGCAGGAACACGGGCATCGTCATGAACGATCCGAGAAGGAACGCGGCTGAATCAGGCGATAACCACCATCATCCCGCTTGTAATTCCAGCGGGCCGCTGGCCGCTTCCACTCACCATAGCGAAACGCCAGATAACCCTGCCAGTCCACGGGCACCATGCAATCCGGGAACGCATCAGACAGCGGACGCAGCTGTTCAAAATAAGCCCCCGGAATCACCCAGGAATTGGCACGTAAAAACCAGCTGGACGGCGGGCGCGAACAATCCAGGGCATACAGAAAATCTGTACAGCCCCGAAGCCAGCGCTTGATGAATGGCAATATGACTGACTGGCGCCGGTTTGTGGGATTAGCCGAGCGTGCCTGCGCTTCGCCGTCGGGCATGAAGCGTGATGAAATGGAGGGGCAGAACCAGTCCTCCCCGTGAGGGCGGAAAAACTTGATCTCGACCATCCGCTCACCGGGCAGACCAACTCCCTTCAGCTGATACTTGTAGATGCGACGACCATAGCGCCAGACCTTGAGCTCCCCATGCCCTGACAACGCCTTGCCAATCGTCTCCTGACAGCCGTCCGGCGCTGCAAGGTCCACATCGTCATCCGAAGCAATCAGTTCACCGTCTCTCTGCACCCCAAGCAAGGTACCACTATCCAGCATCAGCGGTTGACCGGACGCCCTGGCAATCGCCGAAACCCACTCAAGGACCCTGAGCATCTCCGGATCTTCAATACGTGCAGGCATATTCAGCCCCTGGGTGCTACTCAATTCGTTCGTCCCACCTGGCCAGCCTCTGGGTCGGCGTCTCCAGCCTGTTCGATGCTGCGTTGAAATGATAGCCCACGGCGAGCCAGCGCCTCTTCCGGCACCCGTGCATCTATACAGCCATCATCCTGCCAATAACACCAGTCTCTCACCGGCACGCGCCAATCGCCGTAGCGCTGTTGAAGATAGGCTTCCACATCACTCGGAATCTTGATACTTGCCGGCCCCAGATCAAATTCATCAAGCTCCAGAAAATAGGCCGCCGGCACGATCCAGGTAAACGTTCGGTACATGGTGTTGAAGGGCCACAACGCTGACCAGACGTGCCGCTGCAGACGATTGCGAACGAGCACAAAAGCACCCCAGAGCGGCCGCCACCATAACTTGCGCAAGGCACGGCCGATTACTGAATTCGCTACACCTTGCTTCTTGGCCTGAACAGTCGACAGAATCCAGCGTACAGGCCCTGCAGTGCCCCAGACCTCATCATCCTGCCGAGAAGGCGGCGCATGATAAACCACCGTCTGCGGCGACCAGGCGATACGACCATCCCGAAAATAGACATGAATATGGATCGGCTTCAGGCCGGAACCACGCTTTTTGAGGGTATATCCGTAAGCTTCACCCCGGTAACGACGGGTGTGAACCCGAAAACCCATATCATGGAGCGCGTCAAATGCGGCCTCCATGTTCGGCCGATCAGACGCCCACAGACCTAGATCGATGTCACTGTCCCACTCAATTTCGCCGCCTTCCCGAACCAGACCCAGCAAAGATCCGGAATCCAGCCAGCAAGGCGCATCAACATGCGAAAGAGCATCCGCCAATTGCAGGAAGGGTGAAAGCACCTCCCTCTCCTTCTGCCCCACCAACACTTCTTCTTTCCATCCTATCGACATCTCATGCGACCCCTGCACTATTCATTCACTGGCCTGCTGCTTGCGCTGACGGATAATGCCCAACAACTCATCCCACCCCTGACGATCAGGGAGACCGGCATTGACATGAATCCCGATATTGCGAGCCGACAGGGAAGGGTCGAAAGTACTGCGATCCCTGTGTGACTGCAAACCAACACCTGACGCGATCTCATTTCTCAATACCGGATCCGTAACAAATTCCTCAAACCAGATATCCCGCCAAAATGAGACAGCCGATTCGACCTTCTTCTTGCCAGCCAGATAAGGCTGAATTCGGCTATCGAGTTGATCCCTCCAGCCGGATGGGGTCAGTGGACTTTCCGGAAATACCATCTTTTTTGACACATAGGCATCCCGCGGGTCGCGCCAGCAAACGACCACCGAGGCTGCCGGCAAAAGCTGAACGGCTTCGATGCGCTCAGCGGGAATGCAATTCCCCATCAGACAGTAGCTACTTCCACCACACAAAAGGGTAAGCACATCACCAGAAAACCGCTGGAAACAGACAATCAGTTTTTCCGTGTCGCTACCACTCGTGAGCAAATCGGTCAAAAAGCGCTCAAGAACCCCAATCAGCTGCTCGCGCTGTCCCTCAGCAAGAAACCGGTAAAGGCCACCGGCATTCTTTCCTTTCAATGCGCGCCCCGGGTGCGGATGACCAAAGCAGTAATGGGCGACAAAACGCCTCAAGGGAATCTCCAATGACTCACCACGGATCGCCGTTTCGTACAGATCCAGCAGGCCACCTTGCCCAGACCACAGACCTATCTCTGCACCCTTCAGAGGATCAGCAACCCCATCGAATCCACGGAGAAAGTCGAAGACGGCACCGGAGCCACTCCAGCCAAACCCGGCCAGAACCACTGGATGCACCCCTGCCGGTTCCTCGTTGCCACTTCTCTGACGGTTTTCCCCAGCGCCTTTCAAGGCTGACAAGGTCGCCTGTGCACCATCGTCTTGGCTCAGAAGGGCATAAAGTGTCGCGACCCGCGAGGCGGCATTCACGTCAAGCCCATCACCGATCACACCTCCTTCAATCAGACGAAGCCCGCTCTCACGAGACCCTGCATTAAGCAAAAGAAAGCCGTGACGCACGGAGAGCTGCGAGATGATGCTACTACGGACACGGCGATCACGTGGTCGACCACAACTGGATAGAAGGCGAATTGCTTCATCGCTGCCGCCACGTCGCCAGGCAAGTGACGCCAATCGACGCCGCGCAGTCAGTCGCTCCTCCCCGCCAGCTGTGTCACTGGCTACCGCGGCCGAGAAAACCCTCTCAGCCCGCCCGCGGTAACCGCAACGCTCCAGGGCAAGGCCCAGCGCAACCAGTGCTGACGGTGACTCGGGCGCCGCCGCTACTTCAATCATGCGCGCGAGCATGACGGCGCGCTTCCGCGCATCCCTCGCATGACCCTCAAAACGTTCCTCGATGGACTCGAGTTCACGAGCCAGGCGCTTTGCCAACTGGGCCACTCGCTGAAGCCGCCCGAACAGGCAGAGCGCGGCAGACAGGCGAGACAGGGATTCAGGAGGGTTATCCAGATACAAAACCGCATGTCCAAGGTCACGTCGACATCGCCACATGATCACGCGACGCGCAACCATTCCGGATGAACCGACGCAAACCTCGAACCCTCTATTGTCTATTGACATTGACAATTAACGCTCCCACGGGCCCTTGTAGGGGTACATTTCCTCGAGGAATCGCCGCAGAACCACCTCCTGGGCATCCCAGTCAAAATCGTCTTCGTCGACTTCGGTGTCATTCAGGCAAAAAACCATGGAATGAGGCGAGCGCTTGATTCGCCTTAACTTCTTGTCAAGGTCATTCGAGGCTATATCCACATAGGCATAGTTGATGTTTCCCGTAACAACGTAACCTCTCGCCAGCCCGAAGCTCATATGCAAGCTGGTGACCGGGGCCAAATCGTGTGGCGTTCGAAACGGTCGCGAGCGGAGAGCGGAAAAGTCTTCGGCATACTCCTCTTCCAGCGACTTCATCAAATCCTTTCGAAGAGGGATTGGCGTATGTTTCGTCTTGTGATGAATAACGGCATCATGGGATTTGTTCAGCAAGCGCGAGGCATTTAGCGCCCCCCATTCAGAGGCCCGGTCTGAATCATCGACACCACAAAAGGGTGACCAAGCGTTGCTAAGGAAAGTCCGCGCAATTCCGCTACTTTCAAAAAAAGCCTCGGGCCGAACCGCTCCGGACATGAACACATCGTCATTCACGTACAGAAAATGCGTGGACAAACCTGGAATTCGAGCGAGAACGGACTCAATGGCATGACTATTAAAGGTTGGCAGATCATCGGGGTCGGGAAACAGCTCCGAATGATCAACAATTGAAATTTTCCCGGAGAGCGAAGGATCCAACCACTCCGGCACCTGCTGATCCGTGACGATATAGATATGACGAATCCATGGGGCATGGTAATACAATGACCGCAACGAGTACTTCAATTCGTCACGATTATGATATCGCGAGGCATTATTGGCTCGTTGATGCAACTCGTCATGTCGACCCTCTCGAGCCGCCTTCCGACGTTGCCAATCCGGGTCATTACCATCGACCCAGGTATAGACGACGTCAACCGGAAAATGCACCCGATTGACAGCGCGGCCCATCCAGTCGACGAGACTCAAGCCGGTACCAACATCTCGCAAGCTTGCATCGACCCGTCTTGGCACGAACCGGGAGCCTACCGATTCCCAGATCCCGACCTCGGAATCCCACTGATAAAAATCGATCCGCATCGCGCTCGACCAACCCTGCATCTTGTAATTCAGCCCCGGAATCCAGCAACGAGTGAACTTGATGTGGGAAACCTCGGCCAACGGCACTCGCTGGTTTGCGAGCTCCTTCTTCAGACGGGCAGCGTCTCGGCGAGTGTAGATTTTTCGTGGCCGCAGACCATTGCAAAAATGGATCTGCATTCGATATTCGTCATCGAGAAGACGCTGGATCAGCGTGCGCGCATCACCCTCGGTGTCCGATAAAAACACAAAAAAACGATACTCGCCTTCCTCACCGGTAGAAACAAATTCAACACCCGTCTCATCCAGCAATGTCCTGGCACTTTCCCACATATATTGATGATGCCCGCGAATGTCGGCACGTGCGTCATCGACCCAATCCGCCCCAAAGACACGCCTCATGAGCAATTGTCGAGCCAGGTCGGGCCAATGCCGCTTGAGTATGGACGCCGCCCCTTTTCTCAACCTTTTATAAATGTGGCGTGGTCGCAAGCGATCAAGAGTCAATGGCATGAATCCCTCCCTGCTTTAGATTCGCTATGCTTCATCCTGACTTTCACCGATATACAGTCGATTTCCGACACGAAGTTGTTCGGCAATATCGCGTTGTCGAGCCTGCCAGTCTGGCTGCTTGACTCGGAGCCAATTGTAGGAACCAACCGCAATAATGGAACAATCCGCTGCGCCGACAAGCCATTGATCAAGCGAAAGACGCGGCGGTGAAGATAGCAGCTTTCGATACCAGATCACGATAAGCCTGTCCTGCCATTTTGACTGTTCGAGACGATCTCGGACCCACTCGTCTCTCAACAAACCAGCGTGTATAACCATGCAGGCCGATGGCTGAACAAGCAGAGCAACAAATGCCAGGCGATTGAGGCAGGCCTCACCCAGGCTCTCCCATTGGGCCGGTAAAATCGGCCGACTCAGGTCAGTACCGGCTTGTGTTGCCAACACCGCCAGATCTTCTTTCAGGGCCCCAGCAGAGGCCAATGTCTCGAGATCCACCGGGATACCCACCATTTCCCTAAAGGACACCACGCGCTCGGGAATTGAATGACGTGGCAGCACACCCAAAGAGACCGGGTCGCCGCCACCTGCGGCACGGTCGGCACGAAACAACCTTGAAAAATAGGCTCGCGCGGCTGGCACAGGAGGAACAGGTGAGATGAGAGCAACCTTCAGGCCTGCGCTCAAAACAATTCGCTTGCGACCTTTCTCCGTTAAAGCAGGGGCTCCGACAGATAGGCGGCGCTTACTCCAATACGGTGATCGCCCCCGATTAAGCTCCGATTCACGCATGAAGCGATAATAGCGCTGCATCCCTGGATAAAAACGTGAAATTGTCGTGATGGTGGTGGACAGCTGCCGAAGGCCGGCCATGGCAATGCGCAAGACAAAGATGTAGGCAATCATCAGAGTCCAAGTTGACTCGCCCCTAAGCACATCGCCACCCAATATCACAATCAGCGCACTCAGGCCTATGGCAAGCAGGACATGGCTGATGTATTCGGCACGCACTACGGCGGAAAAGCGCTCCCGGAATGCGGCGGTCATCGCGTTTATTTTGTCGGCAAATACCTGATCATTCTCCACCAGGCGGCGGTTGTCGCTTGCGACGCCGGAATCCCGGGACACGGTTCGGGTACGCTGACGGGAAGCTGCAGAAGCTTCGGGAGAGACGCGCTCCAGACGACGAGAAGCCTTTACGGCTGAAAGGTTGGCTGCATAATAAAACCGAGCTGCAAGAATGACCGTCACCACCACCATCAGCGTTGCGGGCAGGTGCAACCAGAACAGGACGGCGGTCGCCGCCAGAATGATCAACACAGGCACAACGCCATCAAAAAGTCGGCGAACTGCAAGAACGATCTGGCGCGAGTCCCTGGCCTGTAAACTGGCCAGGGAACGATAGAGACGAGGCAGAGACATAAAGGCGTCGGGAGAAGGCGGGCGGCCACCCTCGATCCAGGAGACCCTGCGAATGGAGAAAGCCTGATAAGCACAGGCAATTGATACAAAGTTTCGACGAGCGATGTAGATCAAGGTGAAACCGGAGAGGAACAGGAGAAGGCCAAGACTGGCCGCCACCAGGAGAGTTCCCTGACTCCAGGGATCAATGGCGAGTTCACCAAACTCGATCAGTTCGCGTTTCTCCAGAGCATTCGCATAGCCGATGACCAACGCCAGGGCCAGAGCGCTGAAACCCAGGCCGACACCAAGACTGAGAAAGGAAAAAATCACCCAGCGCCGGAACGTCCGGAATACATCCAGGAAAAACCACGCAAGCACCGCAGAAAAGGCGCGCGTCTGTGCAATAGCACGTACCAAGCGCTGCACCCTACTGCCAGGTTGCCCTTTTTCCACATCAGGATGGCTCAATTCATGTCCCGCCTGTCTTTTCCAATTTAAGTCCGCCTGAAAACAGGCGACGACTCCATTTGTTGTGAATCACGTCGCAATCCTCGGCGTATCGCCGCTTGAGATCGCGTCGTGCTTCATCATCGACGAAACTGGCGCGCGCATATCCCTTTTGTGGCGCCATCTCGCGTTTGACTTGCGTCCTCAGTACCTTGGCCGTCTTCGCATGAGCGAATTGATTGATAACGCGCATGCACTCGACGCCTTCAGCCGAGAGAGACGGGTTGCTGGCCACCGCTGGCGCTTCAAGCAGTTGAACCGGATTAGACACTTCCATTAAAGCCTTCCATACGTCCAACTCACAGCTCGACCAATCCTCATAGGCCCACAGAAACAGCTGGTCACTCCCCGCACGATCGGCGAGCCTTTTAATCATGCGAGCCCAGCTCAGGCTTGAGAGATTGATATCGCCGAAGAACGCATCGAATGAGCGGCTTTCCTTCTGTGTATAGAGACACTGGAGGTAACACGACTCAACAAAGCGATCGAAGGATCGGAAGCAGAAGAAATAACGAACCTCCCTGCCCTCAAACGCCTCGGACATGAGATCGACAACCTCCCCACAACGTTCGTAAAGCCCCTCCGTCACTGCCAGATTATAAGAGCCAAGAATGTTTTCGTATGAAAAGATTGTCGGACCGCTTGCCCCACTTGTGCAGCGGCTCTCCGCTGCACTCACTAAGCCCCGCAAGTCGCTGATCAAGCCTCTCCGGGCTACGTCGGTGACATTCTTCCGCCACAGCGTCTTGGCAACACTGCTACGCAACTTTTTAGCTCTCTCATCCTTCGCCCAAGCATCGGCAAAGGCAATACCTTTCTCTGCGAGGATTTTCCTGTTGGCCCGAAGCCGAGACTGCATGTAGGTCGTCGCCGTCTTGTGGGCGCCGAGGTGAACGTGGATTGGAGCTTGAGCCATACGAAACAATCACCAGAGGAAGTGAAACAGGACAACAGCCGTGCCGCTCTCATGATCTCTTCAGCGGAGCAAGAAACACGCCCATGTGAAGCTGCATCAACACAGGAAACAACGAACAGCTGGGAATTATACGGAATTTGGGAAATTCAGGCAGTCGCGGCTACTGGGCAATCTTGAGCCGGGCCGGGGGTGCCTCGATGCGAAGGATCTGGAAGCCCGGCACGATGTCGTGCAGCAAACTCAGGGCCTTGCTCTCATGCCGCGAGGCGACCGCCGATTCAAGCCGCCCCAGGGAGTCAAGCAGCTTCGAATCCTCCGCACCCGGCTCCCGGGCAAGCAAGAGCTTGGGATGCACCGTGCCCTGAAGGGATTCGGACTCGTAGAACAACTCTTCCTGCAGCTTTTCCCCGGGCCGCAGGCCGGTGTACTGGATTTCCACATCCTGCCCGGGCACATGACCGTAAAGGCGGATCATGGATTCGGCCAGCTCACGAATGGCAATCGGCTCACCCATGTCGAGCACATACACCTCGCCGCCACGGCTGATGGCCGAGGCCTGCAGGATCAGGCCGGTGGCTTCTTCCAGGGTCATGAAATAGCGCCGCACCTCGGGATGGGTCACCGTAACCGGCCCTCCTGCCTCGATCTGGCGGCGGAACAGGGGAATCACCGAACCCGCGGACTCCAGCACGTTGCCGAAGCGCGTCACCACGAAGCGGGTGCCTTCGCTCTGTCTGTTCAGCATCTGGCAATACAGTTCGGCCACCCGCTTGGTGGCCCCCATCACATTGGTCGGGTTCACCGTCTTGTCGGTGGAAATCAGCACCACCCGCCCAACCCCATGGGCCACGGCCAGATCCGCCACATTGCGGGTGCCGAAGACATTGTTGTCCACGGCCGACAGCACATTCTGTTCAAGCAAGGGCACGTGCTTGAACGCCCCCGCATGGAAGACTACGTCCGGGCGATAGCGCGCGAAGGCCTCCTCAAGCGCCCGCCGATCGCGGGTATCAGTCAGAACAGCCTCAACCCGACGCGCGCCCCCCGTCGTCATCAGCTCATGATCAATGCGGTAGAGGTTGTATTCGGAATGATCAAGAACAATGAGCTTCTCCGCACCGTAGCTCAACAGGCGCCGGCACAGTTCCGAACCGATGGAGCCGCCGGCTCCCGTCACCAGCACCCGACGCCCCTGCAGATCCTGACGGATGGAGTCATCGTCCAGGTTGATGGATTCCCGCCCCAGCAGATCTTCCACCAGCACGGGCCGCACCTCGGCCGCACTGGAATCGGAACGCAGCAACTCATCCAGGGAGGGCATGGTGCGGCAGGGAATGCGGGCATCGGCTGCCAGGGCCACCACGCGTTTGAAGGTCGCCCGCGTGGCGGAGGGCATGGCGATGATCACCAGCGTGGCATTGAAGCGGCGGGCCAGACGTGGCAGATCATCGAGATGCCCCCGCACGCGCACGCCGTGAATCTCCTCGCCCAGCTTGGCCGGATCATCATCCAGCAACGCAACGGGCTGGATGGCGGTATTCCGGACCAGGTCACGCACCAGCAGCTCACCACCGCGCCCGGCCCCCACCACCAGGGCACGCTCGCTCATCGGCCCGCTGACATAGCGCCGGCCCCGCTCACGCAGGATTCGATAGATGGCTCGCGGCCCGCCCGTGGCAACCAGCAGCAGGATGGGATAGAGAATCAGGACACTGCGGGGCACACCGGCGAGGCGGTTGAAGAGGAAGAGGCACAGCATGGTAACCGCCGTCCCCACGGCAATGGCCTTGCCGAGGCGGATCAGATCCGGCATGGAGGCGAAGCGCCAGACCCCGCGATAGCAGCCGAATACCCAGAAGCTCAGCGCCTGGATGGGGGTGGCAAAGGCAATCAGGGCCAGCAGGCCCGGAAGCAGGTGAGCGGGAATCTCGCCGAAATTGAGCCGCAACTGATAGGCAATGAACAGAACGAGCGGAATCCACGCGGCATCATGGGCCATGATGGCAAAGCGCCGCCATGACCAGCCGGGTGCTGGCCGCCAGCCGCTGACAAGACGGCTGAACAGTTGTCTGCTCATAGGGTCATACGCTCCAGGCCGTGGCCGCCTTCAGTCAAGCGGTCTCTCCGGACTCCCCCCTACCGTCGCGGGCACGGCGCTCCTCCGACAGCACGGAAACCTCCAATCAAGGATAAGTTCCCAAATATGACAAATCCATCGCGCGAACACTGATAATAGCAGAGTGCAGCATACCACCACAGCCCCGCCGAACTCAGCACTCAGCACTCAAAACTCCCTTCCCCGTCCAATGCCGGTGTATTCGAAGCCGAGGCTCTCCGTGCGCTCCGGATCATACTGGTTGCGACCATCGAAAATGACCTTCTGTTTCATTCGCCGGGCCATCTGATCGAAGTCGGGCTGACGGTAGGGTTTCCATTCGGTCACGAGAATCAGGGCATCCGCCTTGTCCAGGGCATCGTACTGGTGCTCGACAAGGCGAAGGCGCCCGCTTTCAAACCACTCGGCGGGCAGCTCGGCCCGGGCCATGTCCATGGCTTCCGGGTCGTGAGCGGTGACCGTGGCACCGCTGCCGATCAGGTGTTCGAGCACCACCTTCGACGGCGCCTCGCGCATGTCGTCGGTACCCGGCTTGAATGCCAGCCCCCAGAGGGCGAAGTGGTGGCCGGAAAGATCCGCCCCGAAGCGGGCGCGGACTTTCTCGTTCAGGCGCTTCTTCTGCTCGGCATTGCGCCACTCCACGGCGTCGAGAATGGCCGGGTCGAAATCCTGCTCCCTGGCGGTATGGATCAGCGCCTTCACATCCTTGGGGAAACAGGAGCCACCGTAGCCGCAGCCGGGGTAGATGAAACTGTAGCCGATGCGCGGGTCGGAGCCGATGCCGTGGCGGACGTTTTCCACGTCCACCCCCAGGCGCTCGGAGAGGCTGGCAATCTCGTTCATGAAGGAGATCTTGGTGGCCAGCATGGCATTGGCGGCGTACTTGGTCATTTCCGCGTCGCGCCGGCCCATGAAGATGATGCGGTCGGTCTTGTGGGTAAAGGCGGAATACAGATCGCCCATGACCTTCCGTGCCCACTCGCTATCGGTTCCGATGATCACCCGGTCCGGCTTCATGAAGTCCTGGACCGCCGCCCCTTCCTTGAGAAACTCGGGATTGGAAATGACCTCGAACTCGATCGAGTCACCCCGCTTTTCCAGGGCCTCACGGACAATCGCCTCGACTTCCTCACCGGTACCCACGGGCACGGTGGACTTGTCCACGATGATCGCCGGGCGCTGAATGGTCTCACCGATCTCGCGGGCCACGGCATGCACGGCGGTCAGATCGGCCGAACCATCCGCCGCCGGATTGGTGCCCACGGCAATGAAGAAAATGTCGCAGCTTTCGGCCGCCTCGGCCAGGGAAGTGGTAAAGGCGAGCCGTCCTTCCTCGATGTTGCGGGGCAGCATCTCGGGCAGACCGATTTCGTAGATGGGGCATTCGCCGGCACGCATGCGCTCGACCTTGGCGGCATCCTTGTCCACGCAGATGACGTCGTTGCCCATTTCGGCGAAGCAGGCACCTGTGACCAGGCCCACGTAACCGGTTCCGACGACGGCGATCTTCATTTCCCTTCTCCCTTCCCTTCAGGCGGCGTTCGAAAAAGGCGGATTGTACCGGAAAAGAGGGTGCTGAGTGCTGAGTGCTGAGTGCTGAGTGCTGAGTGCTGAGTGCTGAGTGCTGAGTGCTGAGTGCTGAGTGCTGAGTGCTGAGTGCTGAGTGCTGAGTGGGGGCGTTAGAGGGTGCCGGGGCGCTCGGGTCTGGGGGGCTTCGAAAGTGAGGTGTTAGGTGTGAGGCGTGAGGGGATAACCCGAAGCCTTGCGGCTTCCGCGCTTCGCGCGTTTCAGGCCGGCCTATGGCCGGCCGTTGGGCGCCGGAGGCGCCCTGCCTTTCGCCTTACTCCTCACGCCTCACACCTCACCTCCGAGGCCGTTAAACTCCAAGCGCCCCGACACCCGCTATGGCCCCCTCGATTCACGTTTCACGATTCACCCGGTGCCAACCGCAAGCCCCGCCCCTTCGAGAACTGCCGCCCCCTCCGACCCGCACCCACTCAACACTCAGCACTCAGCACTCAGCACTCAATCCCCCAGAGTAGTTTGTTAAACTGCCCACGCCTTCAATCAGGGAAGCCGCGATGAATCAGCAAAGCATTGATTGCCTGGAAATGAGTACCGGTGACGAGCCGGTGGGCAGTGTCATCTGGCTGCACGGCCTGGGTGCCGACGGCCATGATTTCGAGCCTCTGGTGCCCCAGCTGCGTCTGCAGGATACCCTGCCGCTGCGCTTTATCTTTCCCCATGCACCGGTGCGGCCGGTGACGCTGAACGGCGGCATGGCCATGCGGGCCTGGTATGACCTGGTCAGCCTGGAGCGCAATTCGCCGCAGGACCTGGATGGCATCGAGGAGTCCGCCGAGACCGTCAACCGGCTGATCCGGCAGGAAATCAAGCGTGGCATTGCGGCGAAGAACATCGTGATTGCGGGCTTTTCCCAGGGCGGCGCGGTGGCCCTGCATGCCGCGTTGCGCTACCCCGAGCGCCTTGGCGGCCTGATTGCCCTCTCCACCTACCTGCCCAAGGCGGAGGAACTGGAACAGGAGGCGAGCGCGGCCAACCGTGAACTGCCCATCTTCATGGCCCACGGCGCCCAGGATCCGGTGGTGCAGCCCAGTCTGGGGGAAGCCTCCTTCCGGCACCTGGAACGCCTGGGCTATGCGGTGAAATGGCGCACCTACCCCATGCCCCATGCGGTCTGCCCGCAGGAAATCGATCACATCCGGGCCTGGCTGCTGAACCTCTTCGGGCGCGGCGAATGAACCCCCGCTTTCGCGACAGGGCGGTCCTGGTGACCGGTGGCAACCGGGGCATCGGCCTCGCCTGCGCGCAGGGTTTTGCGAAAGAAGGGGCCCGGGTCGGGATTCATTTCGCCCACGACGAGGCGACAGCCCGCCGCGCCCTGGACAGTCTGGATGGCGATGGCCATTGCCTGTTGCGGGCCTCGCTGGACCAGGCCGGCGACTGTGAAAGCCTGGCGCTGGAAGCGGAACGGGATCTGGGGCCGGTGGATGTCCTGGTCAACAACGCCGGTATCTTTCGTCACCGCCCGGTGGCGGACATGGACTTCACCCAGTGGCAGGCGATCTGGAACGAGACCATTGCGCTCAACCTGAGCGGCCCGGCCCATCTGAGCTTTTTGCTCGGCCAGGCCATGGCCCAACGCGGCCGTGGCCGCATCGTGAACATTTCCTCCCGGGGTGCCTTCCGCGGTGAACCCGAGGCGCCCGCCTACGGTGCCAGCAAGGCCGGTCTCAATGCCCTGACCCAGTCCCTGGCCCAGGCCTTCGGTGAGCGGGGGGTAAGCGTCACGGCCGTGGCGCCGGGTTTCGTGGAGACCGACATGACCCGCGATCTCCTCAAGGGCCCGGAAGGCGACGGCATCCGTGCCCAGAGTCCGCTTGGACGGGTCGCCACACCTGATGACGTGGCCGCCGCGGTGCTATGGCTGGCGTCAGAAGAGTCCGAGTTCGCCACCGGCACCATCATCGATGTGAATGGCGCTTCACATCTGCGGCAGTGAGGGTTTGGCCTCGGAGGACAGGGGAAAACCTTTAAAACACCTGGCCGCGAAATGGACGCTACATGGACAGGAAATTAGGGCTGGCACCGTGGGTGCTGACTGCCCGCTGTGGGAGCGGCTTTCAGCCGCGATTCCAATTCTTCGGATGGCACGTCGACGGTTTCCTGAAGAATCGGTGCCGCGGCCAGGCGGCTATGTTTTCTACACAGAGATCACGGAGGACACGGAGCGGGTTAAGGTGTTGGCTTTGATTGGAGCCGCGTTTCGCTGTTGGGTTGTTGGCATTAGATGGCTTGATCGCGGCTGAAAGCCGCTCCCACAGGTGGCCATCAGACCCGATACCGTCAGGCCTTATCTAGTGTCCATTTCGTGTGTCTTTCGTGGTCAATGCCCTCAAAGCCATCTCCAAGCACGGCGGCTCCCCAGGCACTGCTCACATCTCGCGCCCATTTCGCGTTCATCTCGCGGCTAGATGTTATTGTGGTTTTATCTCGTGTGCATTTCGTGTCCATTTCGTGGTCCCTCACCGTCACCAGCTTTCGCGCAGGTCGATCTGACGGTCCTGGCCTTCGTAGATGCCGAAGGTGATCACGCCGCTGGGGGCTTCATCGTGGTTGCCGTCGCCGCTCCAGTCGTATTCCAGCCATTCGGGCAGGCTGGTGGCGGTGACATCGTGGCTGGCCAGTTCATTGGTGAGCCGGAACCAGGCGTTGAAGTCCCCGCCCTGAGGTTGCTGCGGCGGCTCCTGCCAGTTCTTGTTGGTCTCGCCACTGCCACAGCCAGCACCGCTTTGATTGCCGGGTTCGATAATGCAGGTGCTGGCGGTTCCGTCACGTGGTGTGACACTCATGGTAAGCCCGGTGGTGCAGACATCATCATCGTGGCGACGCCAGCCTATCTCGTCGCCACCAAAGTACTCGGCATGAACGATCCCCGCCAGATCGAGGCGATCGGAACCGTGGGCATTGCCAATGTTCAGACGGCCATGACGAATCTGTTCACTACCATCGTAGCCAATCTCGAGACGGAAGGTGCTGCTGCCATCATCCGGGTTCTCGTACGCGACACCATCCGGATCCAGAATGGCAAAGGAAAGTTGTGCGGTTGAATCATACGGGGCTATATCAATCGCACTGCCACTCAGTTCGTGTGCCAAAGGCCCGCTGAAGACCAGGGTAACCTGAGCGTTATCGGGCTCATTGGCCGGTGGACTGTGACTGGCCATACCGTCATCGATGAAGACCTCCACCGGGCTGTCGCTACCGATTTCTTCGTATTGGGGGCTGATGTCATCCAGGCGCCACCAGTTACCTTCGCCCTGGGCGCTGAAATCGTCGTAGTTCGTGGTTTGCTCGTCATTCAAATTGCGCGGCACGATAGTGATTTCAGGCGCGATCTCAAAATCAATTGGTTGGCGCAAGTAAGTGAACGCGGAATCACAAGCAGCCTCGAGCTGGGGTTGGTTCGCGTTCACATGGAAATGATCAGGGCGAAAACGGCCGGCGTTGCGCCCCTGGCCGTGCACCGTTTCGCTACCAAGATAGGCTTGTGAGAGCACGGCATTCAGGTGGACATAGCCCGACTCACTCCAGAAGGTCGTTATCTGGTCACTGCCATTGACGAAATCATTGAATATCGAGGAACCCAGGAATCCATCGCTGCCACTGGCGGGTGCTGCGACTGTCGGACTAAGAGATACCTCGATAACCTGGGACTCGGCACCGAACGATGGGGTAATCGGATTATCACTCAGGTCAGCACCCTCATCGGGTCGTCCATCACCATCCTGATCATCTTCCGCCTGCCAGCTTACAGCCCAGACGGTGACTTCAAAAAGATCGCCGGCGATGGCAGTCACGGGCCCGTCCGGCGCAGGCACACTGTCACTGAGAATGGGGCTATCGACAAAGAAGCCGAAGGGTCGCACTGTGTAGTCACCGCTGGAGCCAAACAGGTAATCACCTGACATTGTGCCATCGGCGCGCGGTATTTCGGCCCTGGCGTAGAGACGGAGTGCGCCGACATCCAGATAGTTGAGAGTGATCGGTGCAATGGACTCGGACTGAAACGTCAGGTTCACATCGGTGTAATCAGCGATGGTGCCTGGATCACCATTGTCATCACTGGTGGCAATGGCATTTCCGTTAAGCTGGACAAGTTCAGGGCCGCATACGCCCGGATCACGGCATTCGGCGCCAAAGCTGACGGTTGCCGCCTGGCCTTCGTCGTAGATTCCGTCACAGGTTTGAGGATCTTCGTTACTTTCGCGAATTGCCTGGATGCCCAGTGCAGCCGCGTTGTACCCCACGTCGGACGGCTTGCCGGCAATCTGAGATGGGATTCCGGCCAAACCGGTGTCGATGTCAACGAGCCTGAAGCCAGCCCGGGCGATTGCAATGGAATCGGCTATGCTGCCAACGCCGTTGCTATCCGTCGCCGCTGGCGTCACTGTTTGTGGATCGACGGCAATATCCGTGTAATCGTAAGCAAGGGTGATGCCGCTCTCGTCCCCTGTGAACTCGTAACTGGCGCTTCCGTCGGGCCCCGAGAAAAACGCCCCCCCGCCGGCAAGCAAGCTGCTCCAGTAGCCGCCACCCGTATCACTGCTCAATCCCAGAATCGTTCCGGCGGTCGGGTTTATGGGATTATTGTCTACATCGCGTGCTTCGATGCTGATCACATTACTTGCACAGGTAACTCCCGAGGTCATGGCGGGCATGATGCGATAATGATCAATTTCACCGCCGCAATCACGGGTCTGCTGATATACCGCCGTGATCTGGTCCGAGGTCAACGCCCCGGAGAACAATCTCGGTTCATCCATATTGCCAATGGCGTCATACGCGCCTCCAGCGTGCGCCATCAGGCCCAGGCCGCCGGTGGTGCTGGCGACACCGGGCGGGCCATCCATCTGCTCGCTGTCGACCAGTTCACCGTTGATATACAAGGCGGCAAGGCGATTCTGATTGGCATAGCTAAGCGCGACATGGACCCACTCGCCACCCAGGGGATCCACAGGGAGGTCATTGAATGAAACCTCGAACAGGCGAACCTGGTCGTTGCTACGTCGGATGGCAAACACCATCTCGTCCGGCGAGCCACGTCGAATGAACAGTTCGAAACGACCGGCGTAGGCATCCCCCCGTGTATCACCATAAGCAAACAGGGCGGGGAAGTTGTTTTCCTGCTCGTCCCTGCGCATACGCACCCAGGCCGCCAGGGTGAATGAATCCGCAGCATTGACATCGGAGCTGGACGGGCCGGTTACCCGCTGACCCGATTCAAATACGCCATAACGGCATGTGCCGGTTGCACCCGGTCGTGCCGGTTCTTCCCCCGCTGTGGTGGCGCCGACGGCATTGCCATGCCGGTCATTACCGGAAAAATCCTCAACCTCACCAGCATTGCCCAGCCATTCCAGTTCATCAAAATAATAGGCATACATGACCTCGGGTTGAGGCGGTTCCACGATGACGGTAACCGAATCGCGATCAAATTCGATCCAACCGCTTTGGCATCCCGCCTGTCCCGGTGGCCAGGTGACATAATTTTCGCAATAAGCCGAGACGAACTCAGCAACATAGGTTCCTGGCGTATCGTAGGTATGTGCGTTGGCAAACGGTGAGTCCTGGCATGGGGAGTTGTTAAACACAGCCTCCTCCGTAGCACCATCGCCAAAAATCCACGTGTCTCGCCAACGGTCGGCATTGATACCACCGCAATTCTCGGCCTCAATGACAAAAGTCACTTCGGTTCCGGCCGGAACAACGAGCTCGTCCGCTTCGCCGTTCGCCGTCATCGAAATGTTTGCCGTCGAGACGGCGGGGAATGCCAACAGGGCAAGCACAGACAGGACGGTGGCCGCAAAACGAAAAGTCTTTGCCAGGCAGGCAATATGCACGGCGGATATGGCGTCTCTCATCATGGTGCGTTGCTCACCTGTGCCGTGACGGTCCTTGATACATAGTTGCGCTCACCGTAGCTGCCCCGCTGTGCTTGCGCTTCCAGCACGAATACCTGGAAGGCTTCACCTCGTTCGGTATGCGTGGTGCTGGTGCAGCTGATTTCCACGGTAAAGTCATCCAGTGAGTGTGAGGAGCTTACCGCGGCGCAGCCTCCACCATTGCTTGCTTCGTACGATGCCGCTTCGATGCCGGAGCGGGCAATGTACCAGGCGCGGCTACTGTCCATGGCGCGGATCGGTGTGTCCTGCTGCACGCCACTGAGGGTGACCATGTAGATGGCCAGTGCCGCCAGGCCGACCAGCAGGAACAGCGCCGCGATCAGCGCGACTCCCCGCTGCTTTCCGGCAATCGCTCCCGAACGCATACCATGTCCAGCCATGTAAGCTGCGCCTTTCTCCGCGTCTCCGCGTCTCCGCGCGAGATCACCTTTGAACTCGGCTTGTCCCACATCCCGACGGATCGGTCTTGTCTGCCAAAAATCATTCATGGCGTGTTGCTCACCTGGATCTGGTGTTGCAGACGTACCCGCTCGCCCTCTTCCTGGATCACCAGGGTCAGGGTGAGCAGGCCGGCGCGGGTAGAGCTGCCGGCGTCATACTGGAATTCGCAGCTCTCGACGCGATTGACCAGGGTGTTGCCGGCATTGGCGTTGAAGGCCTGGTCGCGGTCATAACGGTAGCGGTTGATACGGCCGGTCTCGCAGACAAAGGCCACCGCGTCTTCCACCAGGTAGAAGCGCTGACGGGGTGAGGAAAGCGGGAACTGATGGGCGTTGGCCAGGGTGACCCGGGTCTCGCCGGGAACCGCCACATCATCGGCGAGTGTGACCCCGCGAGCCTGCGTCATGCTCTGGCCGGCCCAGGCGTCATTGCCGGACTGCCCCGTGTTATAGACGGACAGGTAATAGGGGTAACTGCCATCGGCCAGGCCGATCGGGCCGGTGCTGTTGAACTGATTGTCCGGCTGGTTGAAACGCAGACGCCGATTGGGGTCGCCGCCGACCGGTGCCGGGCCCGGGCCCTCGCGATAACGGCCGCCGGCCACCGTCGCCAGAAACTCCACGCAGGGATTACCGGCGCACTGATTGACTCGAATGCTGTTGGGCAGGGCGAGACGGATCTCGCGGCTCATGCGGCGCATGGCGCGGTCGGCATCGGCCACCAGGCTGGCCCGGCGCTCCTGGTCCACATAGCCGCCGACGCCGCCCTGGATGATCACCGCACCCACCACGGCCACGATGCCGGTGATCACGATGACGATGATCAGCTCCACCAGGGTGAAGCCTTTTGACGGCTGCACCCTCATGGCGCCGTCCTCCAGGCCGAGAGTGTGAAACTGACGGTATTGGCGTTGTCGGAAACCTGCACGTCGATTCGACGCTCATCCGCGCCGAGGCCGAGGGAACCATCGTTGTAGACATTGACATTGACGGTGTAATTGCCAAGGCCGGGCAGGGTATCGCCGAAGACATTCTGGGGTGGGCAATCGAGGTTGTTGTAGGCCCCGATGTGATCCCAGTCCTCACGTGAACCGCAGCTGCCGTCGCCGGTGCTGCCCGAAAACGGCCGGGCCATGATTTCATCCATGTAGGCCTCGGCAATGGCCACCGCCTGGGCGCGGATCATGGGGTCCGCACTGGCACGGACGATGGTGGTGTAAACGCCGAGAATGGCCGCCGCGGCAATGCCGATGACCACGATGCTGATGATCAGCTCGATCAGTGTCACCCCGCGTTGATGGCGCCGGCGGAGCATCAGCAGACCTCCACGTGGCCGGTTTCCGGCTCGACGCAGAAACTACGACTGAAGCCACCGCCTTCCACGGTGACCTGGGGCGGGTTGTTGGTCAGCGGCCGGCCGAGGCCATCAAAGACCAGCTCTGCCTGACCGGAAATGGAGACCGTCACACCAGACGGAGTATTGGCCTGAAAGGCCCCACCCCGGCTGGGATGGATGACGGGAAGCCCCCCGAAATCGCCACTGCCACAGGGATTCTCGTGATCGAGTGCATAGCCACCGGAGGAGATGGCGATGCGCGCCAGGCAGCCCGTGGTACTGGCCTGCAGCTGTGCGTATCGCGTGGCGCTCATGAGTTCGTCGTGGAAGCCGCGGGCGTCGTAGAGGGTGCCGCCGGTGAAACGGGGGATGGCCACCACGGCGAGGATGCCGAGTATAACGATGACCATTACAAGCTCGATGAGGCTGAAACCTTTCGCCGACATTCAAGTAACCCCAGACAGAACCGCCCTCAACCCGAAGGTGAGGGCGGCTTCACAATCAACTTTCTTGAGGCTCTAAGGATCAGTTGATCGATATACTGCAGTCCTGGTCAGTATCACCGGGAACCGTGCGTACGGTGAAGGTAATAGTGCCCCCAGTTCCATCGGCAAGATCAAATCGGGCGGAATCAAAGTTTGTGACCAAACCTTCCAGATCACTGCAGACAGTGACTGCGACAGCATCAACAGTTGTTGGATCAGTCGGCTTGCCATTGGCAGCCCACTTCGCAAAATTCATGGCTGCTGCACTGGTAAGATTGCCTGCCTGCGCCTGAAGGGCAGCTGTCTCGGCTTCTCCACTCAGATCAATAAACCGCGGCACGGCCACGGCGGCGAGGATGCCGAGGATCACGAGGACCACGACGAGTTCAATCAGGGTAAAACCTTGGGCTTTGCGCATCTCAATTCACCTCTTTCAGAATTCCCGGCCGCGGCCGGTCAAGCCATGAGTATAGCCCGCTGGAGCGGGACTGAAGCCCCAACCGCGGCCGCAGCCGCCACTGGGGCTTGTTTAAAGCATAGCCTGATTGAGGCAAATGACACAACCGTTTTATGTAAAAACCGATAAAAGGTTTCCTGACGCGGATCAGAGGGTTGCTGGCGGGGATGAACGGTTTATCTGAGGTTTGTTCAGGTTACGAGATTCACACGAGATAAAGGCGAAAAGCGTTAGCCGCGAGATGGACGCAAAATGGACGCTAGATTTGGGTCGTGCGGGGTGAGGTGTCGTGCGGCTTCGGAGGGGCCGTGCCTGGGGATGGCTTGGAAGATTTTGACCACGAAATGGACACGAAATAAAAAAGAAAAATGGATCTCAGCCACAGATGAACACGGATGGACACAGATTTGACATTTGCAGTGCGGGTGCTGACCGCCCGCTGTGGGAGCGGCTTTCAGCCGCGATCAAGCCATCTAATGCCAATCCACCATCAACGACACGCGACTTTTATCGAAGCCAACACTATCTCCCGCTCCGTGCTCTCTGTGTAAAAACATATCGGCCCGGCTTCGGCAGCGATTCTTCAGAAAACAACCGGCGTGCCAACCGAAGAATTGCAATCGCGGCTGAAAGCCGCTCCCACAGGTGGCGGTCAGCGCAGGCGCTGCCAGCCCTCATCTGTGTTAATCCGCGTTCATCTGTGGCAAAAAAAAACGCCCTTCGCCTTTCATTTCGCGTTCATCTTGCGTCCATTTCGCGGCGCCTTTCCCCTACTACCCGCTATACAAGACCCCGAAGCTGACGGCCAGGAACACTCCCGCCAGGAGGAGGAGAAAACCGGTGGCGCGGTGATGGCGGCGGGCGAAGTTGTCGAAGTCGTCGAATTCCTTGTCCAGGCCCCGGGTGGCCTTGCGCACGGAGACCCACTGGTTGGCGAAGGCTTCCAGGGGCTTGAGGGCGCTGGGCCGGAGCAGGATCACCAGTGCCAGGATCGCGGCGGCGCTGTTGGCCACGATCAGGAACCAGAACAGGCCTTCCCAGAGCCAGGTGATCCCGGGCATGGCCAGGGCGGCCTCGGCCGGGCTCATGCGAAAGACGAAGGCGAAGAAGAAATAGAGACAGGCGATCAGGATCAGGGCGCCGACCCAGCGATGGTGGCGGAAGAAGAAGCGTTCGTAATAGCGGGGAACCTCCAGCTCCTTCATGGCGCGCCGGGTGGACCATTCCCGGTTCATGCGGCTGGCAAGGCGTTCGAATCCGGCGGGTGCGAGCATGAGAATAAGGCCGATGGCAGCGGCGAACAGCCCCACTACCAGGAAGAAGACGATCAGTGCATCAAAAAACAAGGCAAGCGTGTTCATTGGTTTTCCTTGTCAGACAGACCCGAACAACACCGGCCCCCCGGCCCGGCCCTCTTTTGGATAAACATAGCAGAAATGCATGGGCGGTGACGGGTTTGGAGGGGACCACGAAATGGACACGAAATGGACACGAGATGTTGGGCCGTGCCCGGTCAGGTGCCGTGCTGATTCGGAGGGGCCATGCCTGCGGAGGGCTCGGCGCATCGACTGGCCGCGTAGGCGCGGATGAATCCGCGCCTACAGCGAGACCATAGAGGACGGCGTGCCAAAACGCACGATTGTCATCGCGGCAGGAATGACGCTCCCACAGGGGGTTCGAATTCGCGGCGTGCAATTGGATGGGTTGTAATCGAGGATAAAACCGCGCCTACGGTGCCTATAGCTACGCCACCCCCCGCATCGGGCACGGCCCCTCCGAAGCGGCACGGCGCCTTACCCCGCACGGCCCCATCTGCGTCCATCCGTGTCCATCTGTGGCTAATATTCTTTTGCCTTTCATTTCGCGTCCATTTCGCGGCCAAATGTTTTAACGGTTTTCGCCCTTATCTCGTGTCCATTTCGTGTGCATTTTGTGGTCCCGATTCATCCGGTCTTCCACGCAGTATCCAGCGGGCGAGTTCGGAGCCTTCGCTGTCCCAGTGGTAGGCATCGGGGCTGACCAGGCGCAGGGCGAAGAATTGCTCGCCACCTTCCCGTTCGACCTGGAAACGGATGCGGGGCGGGCCGTCGAGTTCGCTGTGGAAGTAGCGGCTATGGCGAACGGTGTAGATCAGCCATTGCCCTTCGGGGTCCCAGTACCAGTGCCCGGGCGGAACGTTCGCCGGGTTGGCGCCGGGTTTCTCGCCCAGGTAGTTGGTCGGCGGGCGCTGCAGCCACTCGACAGGGTTGCGGCCTTCCATTGCCTTGACCGCTTCGCGACCATCCCTCAGCAGCCGTTCCGCCGCCGCCGTGCGCAGATTGCTGTCCATGGCCACCCGATTGCGCTCCACACTCACCCGCTCGGCCTCACCGGTCAGGGGCAAGAGGTTCTCGATGGCCACCACGAAGAAGATGCCCACCAGGGTGATAACCAGGAGGAATTCCAGCAGGGTGAAGCCGCGGTTGTGTGGGTGGCGAGACATGGTTTTCCTGCACTGCAGTGGTGTTCTTGAAATCGTTGTCGTTGTCGTTGTCGTTGTCGTTGTCGTTGTCGTTGTCGTTGTCGGCATTATTCTGGCGTGATTAAATTCCGATTACGATTACGACAACGACAACGACAACGATTTCTACTAAACGGCCGTGCCGATTTTGGGGGTCATATGGCTCCGATAGGAGGTGGGGCCTTACTACATGGCGACTCTTGCAAGGTCCCACATTGGCAAGAAGATTCCCAGGGCCAACAGAAGCACCAGAATCCCCACGAACACGATCAATATGGGCTCGATGATGGCGCTGAGGTTGTCGATGTCGTACTGCACTTCCCGTTCGTAGAAGTCGGCGGCTTCTTCCAGCATGTCATCCACCGAGCCGGTTTCTTCACCCACCTGGATCATCTGCAGTACCAGGGGGGTGAAGATGCCGGCGGCGCGGGCGGTGCGGTGCAGGCTTTCGCCGCGCTCGACACCGTTGCGCATGCCGGCGACGCGGTCGCCAAGCCAGTTGTTGTCCAGGGCACGGGAGACCAGGGTCAGGGCCTGCACCAGGGGGACGCCGGCGCGGAAACACATGGCGAAGGTGCGGGCGAAGCGGGCCAGGGTGGCGCGCAGGATGATGTCACCCACGGCGGGGATCCGGAGTTTCCAGCGATCCCAGGTGCGGCTACCCTTGGGTGTCTTCGACCAGTAGCTGAAAGCCGTTGCGCCCAGTACAGCGGCAACCAGCAGCCACGGCCACCAGGCCTGGGCGAAGTTGGAGACGGCGAGAATGCCGCGGGTGGCCAGGGGCAGCTCGGCATCGAAGGCGGCGAACATGCGGGAGAACTGGGGAATGACCCAGATGGTGACGATGGCGATGGCAATGACGATGGCGCCGATCACCATGCTGGGATACATCAGGGCGCTCTTCACCTTGCGGCGGGTTTCCCGGTCCAGCTGCAGGTATTGGCCGAGGCGCAGGAAGGATTCCTCCAGATTGCCGGAGTTCTCCCCCACGCGGACAATGTTGATGTAGAGCGGCCCGAAGATGTTGGCGTGGCGCGCCAGGGCGCCGGACAGGTCACGGCCGGACTCCAGGGCATCCACCACGTCTTCCAGGGCCTCGGCCAGTATCTCGTTGCGGGTGGATTCGATCAGACCGCGCAAGCCGCGAATCAGGGGGACACCCGCCTTGGTCAGAGAGTACATCTGACGGGTGAAGAGGATGAGATCCTCGCTTTTCGGACGCGGCCGCCATAGCTGTAGCTGCACCCCGGCTCCACGCCGTTTTTCTTCAGACTCATTGATGTCGATGGGGGTGATGCCGGTATTGAACAACTGGCGTGCCACGGCATCCGCATCCTCGGCCTCCAGTGTGCCGCTGACGGATTCACCGCGCCCGGTACGCCCTTTGTATTTGAAAACCGGCATTGATTGCTCCTAGGTAAACCCGGCGGTGAGTATGTTCTCGTTGTCGTTGTCGTTGTCGTTGTCGTTGTCGTTGTCGTCATTATGAACGCAGCAACGGACTACGAGCAGCGAGGTGATTTACGAAAAACTTTCTGTTCCAGGGCTTCTGGTCTTTACTCGTAGCTCGATCAAACCTCGATTACGACAACGACAACGACAACGACAACGAGCGATACTGCCAACTCAGAACTCAGAACTCAGAACTCAAAAAATCACCCATCACTCAGACTCAAATCCAGGTTCGGGGCGGAGACACGACCTTCCAGGCCACCGGCCAGGCGGATGACTTCGGCGAGGGAGGTGGTGCCCTGCTCGGCGTAATCCAGGGCGCACATGACCAGGGGTCGGTATCCGCTGCGGCGCTGGGCCTGTTCCTCGAAGTCATCCAGGTCGTTGCGGCGCAGGGCGTCGGTGAGGATCGCGTCCAGTTCCAGCAATTCGTAAACGCCGATTCGGCCACGGTATCCGGTGTTTCCGCAGTAGGGGCAGCCGCGCCCTTCCCGGAAGGTCATGCCGTCGGCCTTTTCCGGGCCGATGCGGGCACGCAGCCAGGCCAGCTGATGATCATCGGGTTTCTTGTCGCGACCGCAGCTGTCACACACCCGACGCACCAGGCGCTGGGCGATCACCGCGTCCAGGGAAGCGGCCAGCATGTAACCGGGCGCCCCCATGTCCATCAGGCGGTTGATGGTGGCCAGGGCATTGTTGGTGTGCAGGGTGGAAAAGACCATGTGACCGGTCATGGCCGCACGCAGGCCGATATCCACGGTTTCCTGGTCACGCATCTCGCCCACCAGGATGATATCCGGATCCTGTCGAAGGGCGGTGCGCAGCACACGGGCGAAGTCCAGACCGATGCGGGGATGTACCTGCACCTGGTTGACTCGCGGCAGGCGGTATTCCACCGGGTCTTCCACGGTAATGATCTTGTTGTCCGGCCGGTTCACGTAGTTGAGGGCGGCATACAGGGTGGTGGTCTTGCCGCTGCCGGTGGGGCCGGTCACCAGCACCATGCCCTGGGGCTTGCTGATGAGGCGCTGGATGCGCGGCAGCATGTCCTCGGGAATGCCGAGCTGCTTGAGCTCCATGGTGCCGGCGGATTGATCCAGCAGACGCATCACCACGGATTCCCCACTGGAGATGGGCATGGTGGACAGGCGCACATCAATGGTTTTGCCCTTGACGTTGATAGAGAAACGGCCGTCCTGGGGCAGGCGTTTTTCGGAGATGTCCAGCTGGGACATGAGCTTAAGGCGGGTGACCAGGGCGGAAGCGATGCGCTTGCCTTCGATGACCTGCTCCTGCAGCACACCGTCCACGCGCTGGCGGATGCGCAGAACCTGATCATCCGGCTCAATGTGGATATCCGAGGCATTCACCTGCACGGCGTCCTCGAACATGGACTGGAGAAGGCGAATCACCGGGGCATCGGTGAGCTCGTCCTCGGCCATGAGTTCATCGAGATCGTAATCCCCTTCCGACAGTTCCTCGCCCAGCTCCTCGGCCAGGCTGGAGATCTCTTCCGTGCGCCGATAGACCAGGTCGATGGTGCGCAGCAGATCGGCCTCACGCACGATGCCCACGTGCACGGTCTTGCCCAGCAGACGCGAGACTTCATCGAAGGCGAAGATGTCGGTGGGATCGGCCATGGCCACCAGCACACTGCCGTCTTCATTGGTGGACAGGGGCAGTGCCCGATAGCGGCGTGCATGGGTCTCGGGCAGCCTGCGTGCCGTTTCCGGCTCGAAGCGAAAGTGGCGGATGTCGATATGCGGGATGTCCAGCTGCCGCGACAGCAGATCCAGAATTTCATCCTCGGTCACGTAGCCAAGATCAATCAGCACCCGACCCAGCTTGCGGCCACTGGACTTCTGTTCCGCCAGTGCCTGTTCGAGCTGGCTTTCGGAGATCACCTTGTGCTGGACCAGCAGGTCACCGATCCGGATTTTCTGCTTGCGGTTCATCCGCCGCTCTCCCGACTGTGGTTACGGCTGCGATTCCAGTTCACGCAGGCGTTGCTGAAGATAGTTCTGTACCGAAGGCCCCAGACCGTCACTGGCCAGTGCCTGACGGTAGGCCTCGCTGGCGCCACTGAAATCACCCAGGCCCTCGCGGGCCAGGCCCAGACCCATCCACCATGGCCCCTGCTCCGGGCTGTCGGCCAGCAGGGTCTCGTAGAGGGCCGCCGCCTGGTGGTATTCCCCCTGACGATAGCGCAATCCAGCCAGCAGCGCGGCCGATTCCGGTGCCGCGTCCCGCCCTGGGTAGACCGCCTCGAGGGCTTCCACTGCCCGCTCGAGCCGTCCCCGGTCCAGCCACAGACGTGCTCGCTGACGGGCGAAATAACCCTGCTCGGCGGCGGGCAGCGCCGCCACCGAAAGGCTGGCGGCGAGGAGCTCGTCGGCGGCCTCGACCCGGCCCTGATCCAACAGGATCTCGGCCAGGGCATCGCGGGCTTCCACATGAGCGGCTTGCAGCTCCAGCACCCGTTCAAGCTCGATTTCGGCCCGCTCCAGGCGGCGCTGCTGGAGCGCCTCGAGTGCCTCGCTCCAGGCCGCGGCAATGCGTTCTTCATCACTCGGCTCGCGGCGCTGGCGAAGCATTTCCCCACTGGTATCCGCCACGTCGCTTTCAGTGGCCAGCGGAGGATCAGGTTCGTCGGCCGTTCGAGGCGAGCCGATTTCCGGCTGGGTTCCCGCGTCGAGCGCCGGTTCGGGCTCCGGGGCCGGGCCGGATTCGATGGTCGAAGACGGTTCCGTCGACCGGGTGTCCACCTCAGCGGGCGCCTCCTGCAGAACCAGGGCAAGGCGGTCACCGCCGGCGGCATTCTCTTCCAGATACAGGGGGCCGGCCTGCCAGCCCGATTCCAGCTGCAGCTGAAGCCGTGTGCGTCCTTCGCCCAGACCCCGGGTTTCCAGGGAGCGAACCGCCGGTGGCAGTGGCTGGCCCGACGCCTCGGAGAGACGCGCGTCCACCTCCACGACCAGGCGATCATTGGCGGCCGAACGCCGCCGGTAGGCACTGTCACCATCGAAATCAAGGCGCAGGCGCTGACCGTCGCGGGTGGCCACGGTCTCGATGGCCAGGAGATGCACCGGCGCAATCCGCGTTGCCTCCTCCTCCGTGACCTCCGGGACGACGGCCGCCGCTTCCGGCGCCGCTTCCGATGGCTCCGTTATACGCTCATTGCCCAAACCGCGCTCCAGGGGCACCAGGGCATAGACGGCGGCCAGTAGCAGCAACAGCAGGGCAAGCAGGCCAACGATCAGCAGGGGAGAGCGTCGGCCAGCCGTCGAACGGCCCACGGCGCGTGCCTGGCGATGATCCGTGTCGCCATCCCGCCGGGACTCCAGGTCCCGCAGCATCTGGTTGATCAGGCTCATGCCACACCCCCGGCGGGCAGCCACCACCACAGGCCCACGGCCGCCATGCCGACAATGGCCGTGGCGGTGACGATTTTCGGCCAGGAGAAGCGACGGCTGCCCCGAGGCGGCGCGCCTTCGGTATCGGCAATGGCACGGCGGACATGGCCGGCGCGGATCTGGTCGGCGCCCTCGCCCCAGGCGGCCATCAGTGCCTTGTGGGCAAGTACATTGATCAGCCGCGGTGTTCCGGCACTGCCTCGATACAGGCCGCGAATGGCCGCGGCGGTAAACAGCGGGGCGCCGCGGTAGCCTGCCACCCGCAGGCGGTGGCGGACGTAATCCTCAATGGCGGCGCGATCCAGCGGCAACAGGCGATAGCTGAAGGTGATGCGCTGGCGCAGCTGGCGAACCGAAGGCCGTGACAGACGTTCATCCAGTTCCGGCTGGCCAAACATCACCACCTGGATCAGCTTGCGCTTCTCCGTCTCCAGATTGGTCAGCAGGCGTATGGCTTCCAGGGTCGCTTCCGGCAACTGCTGTGCCTCGTCCAGCACCAGGATCACCGGCCGGTTGTCACGGGCAAGCAGCAGCAGGCGGTCCTGTATCACCTGCAGCAACTGCTCCTGACTGAGGCCTTCATTGACGTGGATGCCCAGTTCCCTGGCAACGGCCAGGCGCATGGACGCCGGCGACAGATGAGGATTGGGGATATAGGCGGTGATCGCCTCCTCCCTCAAGGCATCCAGCAGCATGCGACACAGCAGGGTCTTGCCCAGCCCCACCTCCCCGGTGACCTTGAGAAACCCCTCGCCGGAACGCAGGGCGACCAGCAGGACATTCAAGGCCTCCTGATGCGGACGGCTGTCGTAATAGAAGCCCGTGTCCGGCGTCAGGGAGAAGGGGTATTCGTTCAGGCCGAAGTGGGGGAGGTAGAGTGTCATGGTTTCAACTCAGCACTACCTGCCTGCAGCCGATGACGGACCGTCGAGGGGGTTACTTCGTTGTCGTTGTCGTTGTCGTTGTCGTTGTCGACCAAAGCGTACTCACCAGACGCCTCTCTCGCCATCAACGACTTGGCACCGAGACGAGTCAACATCGAGACGATTCTCACAAGCATCGCCTTGCCCTCCGCACTCTGCGCCGCATCCATTGCATCTGTAACAACCAGAACGTCCTGAATTGCGGCACACTCCAGCGCCGATCCACGTGCAATCTCGAAAAATCGCCGACGATCCTTTTGGGTGCCCTTCCCATTGCCCTCGGCAATGTTCATCGGCACTGACTGGCTGGCACGCAGTAGTTGGCCCCTTGCATGCCGATGAAGCCCGTTAACACCCTGACAATACGTTGATGCCCATGCCACGTATTGGAGCGAGAGCTGGTAGACATCGAGCTTTTCGTGGCCGAATGCGTGCATTGAAAGACCCGATTACGACAACGACAACGATGAGTTTGAGTTCGGATATTGCTCAAAGGTGACAAAACTCACCGTCACCGTCTTCCCGGTCGACGCATATCCCGAATCTGCCCCTGATAGTCCCGGGTCATGTCATCCCATTGTTCGTTGCTGTCCACCACGATGGGGCGCAGGAGGATGACCAGTTCGGTCTTGGCTTCCCGCTGGCGGGTCTGGCGAAAGAGGTTGCCGAGAACCGGGATGTTGCCGAGCAGGGGTGTAGAGAAGACTTCGTCACGCATCTGGTTCTGCATCAGGCCGCCGATGACGACGATCTGGCCGCTGCTGGCGCGGACGATCGAATCGGATTCACGCACTTCACTGAAGGCCAGAGGGAGACTGTCGGTCTCGCCGGCGACGGTCAGATCCTTGCGCTGGTCGGTGACCTGGCTGACGGTGGGGTGGATGTGCAGGATCACTTCATTGCGATCATTGATCTGCGGCGTGACGTCCAGGGCGATGCCGGAGAAGAAGGGCGTCAGTTCCACGTTGCGCTGGGCGGTGGCGCCGGCCGCGCCGAAGGCACCGCCCGACTGAATCCCGGTGACGAAGAACTCGTCGGTGCCGACCTTGATCACGGCCTTCTGGTTGTTGACGGTGGACACCCGCGGGCTGGACAGGACGCGCGTCTCGCCCTGGCGTGACAGCAGCTCCACGAAGGCGCGGAAATCGTTGCCGATGTTCAGGGCGGCAGCAAAGGTGCCGCCGAAGGCTTCCGTGGTCATGCCCTCGAGAGGAGCACCCGGGTTCAGGCTGCGCTGGCTGCCCGTGATGGAAGAACTGCCTTCCGTGAACAGCTCCCGGCCGCCCACCTGACCGATGAAGGCGGCGTCATCACCGTCGATCCGCAAGCCACCCCAGTTGATGCCGGCGCGGAACTCATCGCGCAGTTCCACTTCCAGGATCTTGGCTTCCAGCACCACCTGCCGGCCCACATTGGCCTGGATGGTGGCCAGGTATTCCTGGATCTCGCGCAACTCCGAGGGCATGGCGCGCACGGCGACCGTGCCGGACTGGGGATTCATGATTACCCGCCCGCCCTGGGTGTCGGCGACGATGGCCTCCAGGGTGGCTTCGATGTCGGCCCAGAAATCGGAGCGGGATTCGGTTTCGATCAGGGTGCCCGTGGTGCGCTCCGTGCTGCGGCCCCCTGTGGCAGCGGCGCCGCCGAACCCGCGTGTTCCCGCGCGTCCGGCCTGACCGGTGTGGCCATCACTGACCTGGCCGGAGGTCACGCGCGTACTGGAGCGGCCTTCGCGGGTCAGGGTGAGGTAATCGACACTGAAGACCCGGGTCTGCAGACCCGCCGGGCGCACCAGATAACCACCTGCCAATTCACGATACTCATAGCCGTACACCTCGCGCACGGCCTCCATCACTTCCGGAATGGTGACGTTGCGCAGGTTGAGGCTGATGCGGCCGTCGACGGCCTCGTCGACGACCATGTTGTAATCGGTGTCTTCCACCAGCCCCATGAAGAAGGTCTGTGCGGGGACATTGCGCACGGCGATGTCAAAGCGTTCTTCCGTTGTCTCGGGCAGATAGTGGCTGCGACGGGTTTCCCGCGGGGTGAGGGCGTCAGCCACCTCCGGCGGGGGCTGGCGCTGCTCGGTCGCACGCAGGCTGTCTTCCAGCACCTGGTCCATGCGTTCACGGGTGTCCTCGCCAAAGGGCTGGGTGGCACAGGCCACCATGACCATGGACAGTGATCCGCAGATCACCAGACCGCCGGCCCTGTTCAATACGCTGTTCATGCCTGTCCTCGACATCTTCGCACTCTCAGTTTGATTCACGGCGACTGATGGAAAGATCCGCCCGCAGTGTCAGGACCATGCGCTGCTCGCCACGGCGCAGCACCACACGGTCGGCTTCGATCTGCTCCACCCGGGCACCGCCTACGCGCTCCCCGACCTTCACGATTTCGTCGTTGACCACGGCCAGACGACGGTTCTCACTGATCAGTATGGACGACAGATCCCAGCTGGGCTGGGGTGTCGGTGTTTGCGCCTGGCGTGCCTGGGGCGGTCGCATGGGGTCATCCACGCTGCTGGCCAGGGTCAAGGAGGGCATCAGCAGGATGAGCAGACTGAGGCCACTGACGATGCGCAGGCGAATTGGATTGAGCATTGAATCAGACACCGATCCAGTCCTCCCTCAGGCTCAGACTGTGCACCACCAGCACGACCCGGTTGCGCGGCCAGCTTTCCATGTCGAGCTGCAGGCTGCCCCAGTAAAGATTGGCGTCCAGCGCCTCCAGGGCCTTGAGATAGCGAACCACATCGCGGTACTCGCCGCGCAGTTCCATGCGTACCCCGTGACGATAGATATTGCCCAGGCCTTCCATTTCCTCGTCCCGCAACAGCGGACGGGGTTCCAGGGAGCGCAGGGAAATCAACTCCAGGCCCTGCTGGCGTTCGAGAATGCGCTCAAGCATGACGGCCATGCGGGTGGGCTCGATGAGATCGCCGGTCAGGGCGGCGAGACGGCCGTCCAGGGCGGAAAGCTCGTCCTGCAAGGCGGCGAGGCGTTCCCGATTGCGGGCATCCGGGTCACCTTCGCGGGCCCGGATGATGGTGGCAATGCTGTCATTGGTCTGATGGATGCGATCGCGCAGGTCGCCCACCCGCTCCTGGGCCAGTTCGCGCCGCTGATTGAGGGGCTCCATGAACACCGCATTCCACAGGAAGGCCAGCACGGCCGCCGCCGCCATGAAGATGAGCACCCGTTCACGCAGGCTCAGGGCATCGATGCGATCCCGCACTTGATAGAGGCGATCCTTCACGAGCCACCCTCCTCGTTCTCGCCCCGCGTGGACAATCGGAATTCCAGCACACTGCCGCCATCCGGGGTTTCCACCCGTTCAATGACCATGGTACGGAAATCCGTGCCCGCAAAGACGGTTTCGCGTGACAGGCGCTGCAGATAGACCGGCACCTGATCCGCTTCCCAGGTGCGACCGATCAGGCGCAGCTGCTGACCACCTTCCCGCAGGCGGATGCCCGTGAGCCACACCGGTTCGATCCGCTGCCGGCCGAGCGCTTCCAGGTGCTCGGAGAATCCCTGCTGCTGCCCAAGGGCGCCATTGTCCAGCACCTCCAGGGCGCGCTGCTTGAGTGCCCTGTCCTGCTCCGCCGCTTCCACGGCCCGCCGCAGGGCCGGGCTTTCCTCCCGCCTGGGCAGCGTGCGCTCCAGGGACGCCAGCCGTTCCAGGGCCTGGGTTTCCTGGGCCTCAAGTTGATCCAGCTGGCTCTGCAGCTGACTGTACCGCCACTGACTCCAGAATGTGATCACGGTCATGCCGGCAATGATCAACACCAGCATCATGAGCATGGTCTCCGCCGAGAAGACCTTGCGCTGGCGCCGGAAGATGGGCTGATAGAGATTGATGTTCTGGTTCACAGCGCCACCTCCTCACGCCGAAGGGCGGCGCCCACCGCGAGCAGGCAGCGGGACTGGATGGCCTGATCGATCGGCTCCTCGCACTCCAGCAATTCATTGAGATCGACGGTCTGCACGTTGATGCCCAGACTGCTCTGAAGATGTTCATTCACGAAGGGCAGATCCACCGCAGTGGGCATCAGGGCAATGCTGCCCACCGGCGGTTGCTGGAAATGACTGTCGTAGTAATCCATCGAACGCTGCAGCTCCAGGGCGATACTCTCCAGCAACAGGGGGCGCTCGTCTTCGGAGGCCGCGGCGAGCTGGTCTTCACCCACCTCGACACTGCGGGCCAGAAACAGCGTTCCCTGGCGGCTGATGACGATCAGGGCCCGATCCACCCCCAGATAGAGGGAAGCCAGACCGCGTTCGTCGCCATCCAGCAGAGCGGCCACGTTGCGCACCGCCATCTCCGGCAGGTCGATGATGGACAGATCAAGGCCCGTGCCTTCCACGCCCTTGATGATTTCCTTCAGGCGCGGCGTCCTGGCCGCCACGGCGTACATGAGGCGGCCGGACTGGCTTTTCTGCTCAGGAATCTCGAACACGTCGATGGTGGCGTCATCCACATGGAACTGAAGCAGATCCTTGATGCGCCAGCGTATGGCCGAGCGCAGCTCTTCCGGCGGCACGTCCGGTGCTTCCACCAGCATGAGCTGATACTGCTCCGGTGTGACCAGCACGGAAGTACGGCAACGCCCCACACCCTTCTCGTCATTGATCCGTTTCAGACGCGCCCACGGCGATTCCCCGGCCAGGCCGGTCTGGGCAACGAGAGTAAGACGGGGGATGTCGCCCGCGCCGCGCTCAATGCAGGCCAGGCTGACGGCGTTCTGGTTCACGGCCACACCGGCCAGGCGGCGTTCGCGTTTTTTCTTGTTGAAGAAGGACAGCAGGGCAAACCTCCCGGGGCGTCCGCAATGGCGCCTTGATCCGGACAGGGTCGTCGTCAGGGTATCCAGTCCCTGATGACAACCACGGGGCAAGCGGCAACGCGGCGGGGAGGCCTTCGCCTGCCCCTGCGTCCCTGCCGTGCCAGTCTACCCCCCGGAGACGGCAATCTATCGATTTAACTTAATCCGGATGTCTCATTTCCCGGAGATAATAATCCACTTATTGAAGGAGTGTAAAACAAAAGTGCCCAAAAGGCGGAAAAATCGGAGAAAATTTGACTTTCGGGGTGCCGTGCTAGCCGGGAAGGCGCAGTGAACCCACCAGCTCACCGACGCTGGCCAGGCCATGACGATCAAGATAATCGGCAATACCGGCATTCAGCTTGCGGCAGGCCAGGGGCTCATAGAACAGTGCCGTACCCACGCCCACCGCCGAGGCACCGGCAATGATGAACTCCAGTGCATCAGTGGCGCTGGCAACGCCACCCTGGCCGATGATGGGCACGCCGGCCGGGCCGGCCACCTGATAGACCTGGTGCACCTTGAGCAGGGCAATGGGCTTGATGGCGGGGCCGGACAGGCCACCCTGGACATTGCCGATGATGGGGCGGCGGGATTCGGCATCAATGGCCATCCCGGACAGGGTATTGATGACCGAGAAGGCATCCGTGCCCGCCTCGATACACTGGCGGGCGTTCTCGACGATATCGGTCTGATTGGGGGAGAGCTTGGTGATCAGGGGCTTGTCGGTCTCGGCGCGACAGGCGGCCACGACCCGCGCCGACATTTCCGGCACATTGCCGAACTGCACCCCGCCCTCCTTGACGTTGGGGCAGGAGATGTTGATTTCCATGGCATCGATGGGCGACTCATGGAAACGCCGGGCCACGCGGGCGTATTCCTCGATGGTGGAGCCGCAGACATTGGCAATGAAACGGGTCTCGTCAAAATCCAGGCCGGGCAGGATCTCGTCCACCACATGATCCACGCCGGGGTTCTGCAGGCCGATGGCGTTGAGCATGCCGTCCGGGGTTTCATAGATGCGATGGGGCGGATTGCCCAGACGGGGCTCACCGGTGGTGCCCTTGAGACAGATGGCACCCACGTCACGATTGGAAAAACCGGCCACCCGCGTATATTCCTCCCCAAAGCCGACACAGCCGGACAGCAGAACCAGCGGGGAATCCAGTTTCAGGCCGCAGAAATCGACGGCGAGTGAGGCGGGAAGGGCTTGATGGGTGCTCTGGCTCATCCGAAAACCTTAAGACTTTGAATCGGGTCTCCCGCCGGCCAAGGCGGCCCGGAGACAAGAAGGTGGCTGAATGTTCGACATTGTACTCTACCAACCGGAAATTCCGCCCAACACGGGCAACATCATGCGCCTGGCCGCCAATACCGGCACACGCCTGCACCTGATTCATCCGCTGGGCTTTGATCTCTCGGAAAAACAGCTACGCCGGGCCGGGCTTGATTATCGCGACCAGGCCACGGTGAGCGAACACGCCAGCTTCGAGGCCTTCATCAACACCCACCGGCCTACCCGGCTGTTTGCCCTGTCAAGCAAGACCAGCGGATCCTTCTTCGAATCCCGTTTTTTGCCCGGTGACGCCTTCCTCTTCGGCCCCGAAACCCGCGGCCTGCCCGAGGTGATCCTGCAGCACCCGGCCATCACCGCCCGCCTCACCCTGCCCATGAAGGCGGGCAATCGATCGCTGAATCTGGGCAATGCGGTGTCGGTTTGCGTTTATGAGGCGTGGCGGCAGCAGGGGTTTGGGTGAGTGCTGAGTTCTGAGTTCTGAGTTCTGAGTTCTGAGTTCTGAGTGCTGAGTGCTGAGTTCTGAGTGCTGAGTTCTGAGTGCTGAGTTCTGAGTGCTGAGTGCTGAGTGCTGAGTTCTGAGTGCTGAGTGCTGAGTTCTGAGTGCTGAGTTCTGAGTGCTGAGTTCTGAGTGCTGAGTGCTGAGTGCTGAGTGCTGAGTGCTGAGTGCTGAGTGGGGGCGGTAGAGGGTGCCGGGGCGCTCGTTGTCGTAATCGTAGTCGTAATCGGCCTTTCACGATTCACTCGTTCAAACCGATTGAGCGGCGGATTCCAGCCATTGCGCGGATGAATCCGCGCCTACAGGGGGGTTCGATATGGCGGCGTGCCAGGGAAGGGATTGATATCGCGGATGAATCCGCTCCTACGGTGGCTGTCGCGCCTGTCGGGGCTGACTGGCTTAGACGGACGCTATTCGGGCTTGCGTTCACGCCGGAGCAACTGCTCGGCCGCCTCCAGGGGGGGCACGCCCTGATCGACCATGGCATGCACCTGTTCGGCGATGGGCACCTCAATACCCAGACCGGCGCCAATGCGGCAGACCTCGGCGGCGGCCATGGCGCCCTCCACCAGGCCGATCTCGGCCCTGGCTTCGTCCACGCTCTTGCCCGAGGCGAGGGCCAGTCCGAAACGGCGGTTGCGGGACTGGTCGTCCGTGCATGTCAGAACCAGGTCGCCCATGCCGGCCAGGCCGGTCAGGGTGTCACGCTGGCCACCCAGGGCCTCGCCCAGACGGATCATCTCGGCCAGGCCGCGGGTGATCAGCGCCACCCGGGCATTCGCGCCGAAACCGAGACCGTCCGAGACGCCGGCACCAATGGCGATGACGTTCTTCACCGCGCCACCCACTTCGGCACCGATCAGATCCGGGCTGGTGTAGGCCCGGAAATGATCGCCATGCAGGGTATCGGCCAGGTCGGCCGCGAAGGTGGCATCGGTCGACGCCACCGTCATGGCGGTGGGCAGTCCCCGGCCTACCTCGGCGGCAAAGGTAGGGCCAGTAAGGACGGCCATGGGCAGACCCTCACCCAGCACCTCGGCGACAACGGCCTCGGCCAGGCGGCCGGTGCCGGGCTCGAAACCCTTGGTGGCCCAGGCCAGGCGCAAACCTTCGGGGCGATTCGCCCGCAAGGCTTCCAGGGTTTCGCGAAAGGCATGGCTGGGAACGGCGATCAGCACATCCCGGCTGTCGGCCAGGGCGGCGGTCAGCTCGGCCTCCGGCTGCAGGCTGTCGGGAAAGGCCGCGCCGGGGAGGCGACGGCGATTCTCCCGATCCGAGATCATCTCGGCCACATGGGCCGGATCCCGCGCCCACAGGCGGACGGCGCGACCACTGCGGGCCAGCTGGATGGCCAGCGCCGTTCCCCAGGCGCCGCCCCCCAGGACCGCGATCGGCTCCTTGAGCACTCGGCTCACCGTAATCAGGCCTGTCCCTGGCCCGGCTGCTGGGCACCGGCCTGTTCCTGCTGTTGCTGACGCTGGCGCAGGTAGAGCTGATCAAAGTTCACCGGTTGAAGCTGAGGCGCCGGGAAAGTGCCCTGCACCACCATGTTGCTGATGACCTCACGGGCATAGGGGTAAAGCTGACCGGGGCAGAAGCCTCCCAGCACCATGCCAATCTCATCGCCACTTTCTTCAAAGCCGCTGATGTTGAACAGACCGGCCTGCTGGAGTTCGGCAAGAAAAACGGTCTTGCCGTCCTGCTCGGCCTTGACGGAAACATCCAGGATCACTTCCCACAGTTCGTCGGTGATCTTGTTGCTACGGCTGCCGAGACTCAGGTTGAACTCGGGCTTGAAGCCTTCCGTGGTGAAGATACCCGGCGACTGGGGCGATTCGAAGGAAAAATCCTTCACGTAGATACGCTGGATGTTGACGCTCTTTTCCTGCTGTCCAGCGGTCTGGGCGGCGCCGGCCTGCCCATTGGCGTTGTTCTGTTCTGCCATGATTCCTCCAATCGAATTGGCGTAGTGTCAAGAATGAATGTCAGTCTCGGCCCAGCAGCTCGTCGAGACGGCCACTGCGTGCCAGTGCGGCCAGTTCGTCATAACCGCCAATGGGCACATCGTTGATGAAGATCTGCGGCACGGTGCGCCGCCCGGACTTCTCGATCATTTCGCCGCGCCGCTCGGGTTCCACATTGATGTCGATCTCATCAACGCCGACCTGTCTTGCCTCAAGCAGCTCGCGGGCCATGAGGCAGAACGGACAGGAGGGCCGAAGATACATGGTGACCGGCTTGTGTCTGCCTTGAGCCATGATGCAACTCCACCTCAGCCCTTCTTGAGGGGCAGGTTCTCCCGTTGCCAGGCCGTCACGCCACCCTTGAGGTTGATCACCTCAACGCCCAGTTCCTGTCTGGCCAGCCAGGTGGCCGGGCGGGCACTGGTCATGCCTGTGTCGCAGTACACCAGAAGGGGCTGCTGGTGGGCCTTCTTCAGACGCTTGCGAATGTCATCCACATGGGCCTCGATGCGGTCGCCCGGATAGTTGGCGGCACCCGCAATATGCCCATTGCGATAGGCATCCGGCTGGCGCAGATCCACTACCACGGCACCATCGTTGATCAGGCGCGTGGCCTGACCCGGTTCCACATCGCGAAAGGGCCGGGTGCCCCGGCGAATCTCGCTGAATACGAACAAAACGAAAACGGTGACAAGGGCCAGTACGAGAATGGTGTGTTCACTGGCGAATTCAAGCAGCTTTTCCATGATGACGTCGCGGTCTCTGAAATCGGGCGGTGCGCGATGTCCGGCCACCCCGGGCCGGGGACGAAGGGCGGGATTATAACAGGGCTGGGCAGCCGGGCCCTCATGGCCGCTGCGCCGGCCTCCCCGGCTTTCGAAATCACCGCAAATTCAATAAAATAAGGGATTGTCGGCAAGCGGGCCCGGTCCGCGAGCCGCTTCTGCCCGCAACCACACCGAAGACGACACCATGCCCGAGACCAAGCGACCGATCCTGCTCGTCATTCTCGACGGCTGGGGCGATGCCCCCGAGAGTGACGACAACGCCATTCGCCGCGCCAATACGCCCAACTGGGACCGCATCGTCGGCCGGTATCCGCATACGCTCATTCATACCTCGGGCCCGCGCGTCGGCCTGCCGGAAGGGCAGATGGGCAACTCGGAAGTGGGCCACATCAATATCGGTGCCGGCCGGGTGGTCAAGCAGGAGTTCGGGCGCATTTCCGGCGCCATCGAGGATGGCAGTTTCTTCGACAAAGAGGCCTTCTGCGCCGCCGTGGACGAGGCCGTGCGCCGAGGGGGCGCGGTTCACGTCACCGGCCTGCTGTCGCCCGGCGGTGTGCACAGCCATGAATCCCATGTTCACGCCATGGTCCGCCTTGCTGCCCAACGCGGGGCCGAAAGGATTTTCGTGCACGCCATCCTGGACGGCCGCGACATGCCCCCGCGCAGCGCCCGGCCCTCAATCGAAGCGCTGGAGGCGGTCTTCGCCGATGTGGGCCGCGGGCGCATCGCCAGCCTGGTGGGCCGCTTCTATGCCATGGACCGGGATCAGCGCTGGGATCGGGTGCAGGCGGCCTATGATCTGATGACCGGCCGCCAGGCCGCCGAGACGGCCGAGACCGCCCTGGCCGGGCTGGAGGCGGCCTACGCACGCGACGAATCCGATGAATTCGTCAGCCCCACCCGCATCGACGGGGAGGACGGAGCCGTCAAGGACGGCGACGCCGTGATTTTCATGAACTGGCGCGCCGACCGGGCGCGGGAACTGACCCAGGCCTTTACCGCCCGCGACTTCGACGGCTTTGAACGCCCACTGCTGGATCTGGCGGGTTTCGTCACCTTGACCGAGTACCAGGCCGACTTCGGCCTGCCGGTGGCCTTTCCGCCCTCCCGGCCCGAAAACAATCTGGGCGAGTACGCGGCCAAGCGAGGCCTGAAACAGCTGCGCATCGCCGAGACCGAGAAGTATGCGCATGTCACCTTCTTCCTTAATGGCGGCGAGGAAACCGCCTTCGAGGGAGAAGACCGCATCCTGGTGCCGTCGCCGGATGTGAAGACCTACGACCTCAAGCCGGAGATGAGCGCACCGGAGGTGACCGACAAGCTGGTGGAGGCCATCGAATCCGGCCGCTACGATCTGATCATCAGCAACTACGCCAACGCCGACATGGTCGGCCACACCGGCAACATGGAGGCAGCCATCCAGGCCATTGAGACACTGGACACCTGCATCGGTCGTCTGGAGAAGGCCATCGTGGCCGCCGGCGGCGAGATGCTGATCACCGCCGACCACGGCAATGCGGAGAAGATGCGCGACGCCGACACCGGTCAGGCCCACACCGCCCACACCACCTTCCCGGTCCCGCTGGTCTACATCGGCCGCGACGCCGAACTGCTCGACGACGGCGGCCTCTGCGACCTGGCCCCCACCATGCTGAGCCTGATGGACCAGCCGGTGCCGAAAGAGATGACGGGGCGGAACCTGGTGCGGTTGAAGGGGTAAGATTTTTTTCGTAGTCGTAGTCGTTGTCGTTGTCGGCTTTTGAAAAGCTACGAGCAAAACCATAAAACCCGGCATGGCGAGGTTTTCGTCTTTTAGCTCGTGGCTCGTTGCTCGCCGCTGCTCGTGAAAAGCCGATTACGACAACGACAACGATGAGGGTGCCGTGTCGAATCGAGTGCGGGTGCCCCCCTCCCATTCCCCCCCACCGTATGCTCCAATACCCGGCAACCCTGAACCACAGCGAGCGCACCCGGTTTTCCCATGCCCATCCGGCGCCTTTCATCGATGCTTTTGCTTCTGTGCCTGCTGACGGCCCTGCCGGTGTCGGTGTTGGCGCAGGATGAAGCCGTCCAGCGCCAGGCGGAGCTTGAGGCCCTGCAGGAGCGCATCAATGAGCTGCGCCAGACCCTGGAACGGGAACGGGGACAGCGGGATTCCGCTTCCGAGGCGCTGCGGGCAGCAGAAGAGGAAGTGGGCCGCCTGGGACGCGAACTGCGCCAGACCGAGCGGGACATTCGCCGCCACGAGGAACGCCTGAACGCCTTGCGCCAGGAGCGCGGAGAACGGGAACGGGACATCGAGCAGGAACGGGATGCGCTCGCCCGACAGATCCAGGGAGCCTATCGCACCGGGCGGGAAGAACAGATCAAATTGTTGCTGAATCAGGAAGACCCGGCCGCCTTTGGCCGCATGCTGGTGTATTACGACTATCTCAACCGGGCCCGCACCGAACGCATCAGCCGGATCGCCGAACATGTCCGGGAACTGGCACGCCTGGCCGATGCCGTGGACGAGACCCTGGATGACCTGGCACAGGCAAGAGCGCGCCAGCGCCAGTCCCTGGATGCCATGGAAGCCACAAGGGAGAACCGGGAAGCCGCCGTGGCGCGGATCGAGGAGCGGCTGCGGGACCGGGGGCAGCGCCTGACCCGCCTGGAGGAAGACGAAGCCGAGCTCCAGCGACTGATTCGTTCCCTGCAGGACACGCTCGGAGACATTCCCTCGCGGCTTCACGAAGGACGGCCTTTCGGCGAGCTGCGCGGGCAACTGCCATGGCCGACCGAGGGGCGTGTCAGCCGTCGCTTCAATGACGACCGGGCCGGTGGGCGCATGCGCTGGCGTGGCATGGTGATCGATGCCAGCGCCGGCAGCGAGGTACGCGCCGTCTCCCATGGCCGCGTGGCCTATTCCGGCTGGCTGCAGCATTATGGCCTGATCCTCATCATCGACCACGGCGACGGCTGGCTGAGTCTTTACGGCCACAATCAGGCGGTCTATCAGGATGTGGGGGACTGGGTGGATGCCGGTGATGTCATCGCCAGTGTGGGTGACAGCGGGGGGCGGGACGCCAGCAGCCTCTATTTCGAGATCCGCAACGGGCGCGAGCCGGTCAACCCGCATCGCTGGCTGCGCAATCGCTAGCGGCCCATCTGTCGCCAACTCGACGCCACGCATCTCTGTGGTCGCCAGTGACCCTGGCCCCGCCTGAAACCCTGCATCGCCGGCGCAGTCCAATCTTTGCGACCATCGCCCGCCGCTGTAAGATCAGGTGACAAGGGCGTGTTGATTACGCCAAAGACTCGGAGCAACGAATGAATCCACTGTCCATCAAGGCCCGTACCGGCCTGGTCCTGGTGATGGGCTTCCTCCTCGGAAGCCTGGTCTCCGTGACCCACGGGGTTCTGGCCGACCGTGAACGCACGGCCGAACTTCCCTATGAACAGGCCCGCATGCTGGCGGAAGTGCTGGAGCGTGTGCGTCAGGGCTATGTGGAGCCCATCGATGACCGGGAGCTGATGGAGCATGCCATTCGCGGTCTGCTTTCGGGCCTGGATGATCATTCCGCCTTCCTGGATCCCGAGGAATTCCGCCAAATGCAGGAAGGCACCTCCGGCCGCTATGGCGGCCTGGGACTGGAAGTGACCCAGGAAGATGGCGTGGTTACCGTGATTGCCCCGATCGCGGACACACCGGCCTCCCGGGCCGGTCTCAAGGCCGGTGACCGCATCCTGAGCGTGGACGGTGACAGCCTGGAAGGGCTGAGTCTGAACGAGGCCGTGCGGCTGATGCGAGGCGAGCCCGGCAGCCGCATCGTGCTCGGCATTCTCCCGCAGGGTGAGACCGAAACCCGTGATGTGGAACTGGTACGGGAACGCATCCAGACCCGCAGCGTACGTCATGAATTGCTGGAGCCGGGCATCGGCTACGTGAACATCACCCACTTCCGTGATCAGGTGGGCCGCCAGACCCGGGAGGCCATCGGCACCATGACCACCGAGAACGGCGGGCACCTGAACGGCCTCATCCTGGACATGCGCAACAATCCCGGCGGGATTCTGCGGGGCGCCGTGGAAGTCGCCGACCTGTTCCTGGAAGAAGGGCTGATCGTCAGTGCCGAAGGCCGTACCCGCAGTGCCCGCTTCACCCGCGAAGCATCACGCGGCGACATCATGCTGGGGGCGCCCATCGTGGTGCTGGTCAACCGGGGTAGCGCCTCTGCCTCTGAGATCGTCGCCGGCGCCCTGCAGGACCATGACCGCGCGGTGGTCATGGGGGCTACCTCCTTCGGCAAGGGTTCGGTACAGACCATCATGCCGCTGCCGGACAATTCCGCCATGAAGTTGACCACTTCGCGTTACATGACGCCGTCCGGTCGCGCCATTGAAGGTCAGGGCGTTCATCCCGATCTGACGGTGCGTGACGGCGAGGCCACGCCGCGTGAAGACGCGCGTCAGGGTGAGAAGGCCATGTCGGCATGGATGCGAGGGATGGAACCGGACAGCACCGCCCACGGGGATGACGCGGAGCTGGGCGAAGCCCTGCGCGTCCTGCGCGGCCTCAATCGAAGTCAGCTGGCGGAGGGACGGTGAAGGCAACAGCGCTTTCGCTTCTTTTCGGTTTCACATGGCTCCTGTCCGCGGTCCCGGTGGCCGCGGACAGTCCTCGTCTGGCCCTGATCATCGACGATCTCGGGGATCGCATCGACCTGGATATCGGCATGGCCGATCTGCCGGTGCCACTGAGCTGCGCCATTCTGCCCCACACACCCCACGCACGTCGCCTCGCGGGGCATTGCCGCGACAACGGGCACGAGGTGATGCTACACATTCCCCTGCAGGCGGTGGCCCGCAATGAACTGCTCGGCCCCGGCCGGCTGAAAATGGACATGGATGAGCCCACCTTCCGTGCCACCTTTCGTGCCAGCCTGGCCTCGGTGCCCGGGGCCCTGGGCGTCAACAACCACATGGGCAGTCTGCTCACCCGACATCCCGGCGCCATGGCCTGGTTGATGGAAGAGCTGCAGGAAGCCGGCCTGTTCTTCGTCGACAGCCGAACCACGGCCGACAGCGTGGCCCTGGACATTGCCCGGGAACACTCCGTTCCAGCCGGCGCCCGGGATGTGTTTCTGGATGCGGTGCGCGATGTGGAGATGATCGAAGCGGAACTGGATCGCGCCATCCGAATCGCGCACATCACCGGGCAGGCGGTGGTGATCGGCCACCCCTATCCGGAAACCCTTGAGGTATTGCAGCGACGCCTGCCCTGGCTCGAAACGGAAACCGGTGTCAGGCTGATTCCCATGCGGGAGTTGCTCGGCATCGGCGAAGACGGGGATGTATCAGCCGCAATTCGACTCAGCGAGGGGGAAGACGATGAGCAAACAGGTACTCGTTCCGCTGGCGGAGGGCTGTGAAGAACTGGAGGCGGTCACGGTCATCGACCTGCTCCGCCGTGGCGGCATCAAGGTGGTGGTGGCCAGCCTCGACAATACCGCGGTCACCGGCAGTCACGGCATTCGCCTGGGCGTGGACATGGGCCTGGATGAAGCCCTGAATCATGACTTTGACATGGTGGTGCTGCCAGGCGGCATGCCCGGTGCCAGCCATCTGCAGGAAGACAATCGCGTCGATGAGCTGCTCAAGCGGATGGCCGATTCCGGCAAGTTCACCGCCGCCATCTGCGCCGCCCCCAAGGTGCTGGCCTCCGCCGGCCTGCTCAAGGGCCGAAAGGCCACCAGCTTCCCCGGTTTCCTCGACGATACCGCCGACCAGGTGGGTGACTACCTGGAGGACCCCGTCGTCCAGGACGGCAAGGTCATCACCTCCCGCGGCCCGGGCACGGCCATGGACTTCGCCCTGCATCTGATCGAACAGCTCGTGGGCAGGAAGAAGCGCGATGAAGTGGAGGCGCGCCTGCAGCGTTGAAGGGAAAAGCGCCGCGAAATGGACGCGAAATGCACGCGAGATAAAACCTGAAAGACTTAATTAGCCACAGATGGACACGGATGGACGCAGATGGGGGCCGTGCGTTCGGTGATGCCGTGCTGCTTCGGAGAGACCGTGCCGGCGGATGGCACGGGGTTGGGAACACGAGATGCACACTAAATGGGGGGCGTCCCTCCCACAGGTAGCCGTCAGCACCCGCCGTGCCAGGCCTCATCTCGTGTTCATTTCGTGGTCAATATCTTTCACGCCATCGTCAGGCACGGCCCCTCCGAAGCAGCACGGGATCACTGAAAGCACGGCCCCACATTCGCGTGCATTTAGCGTCCATTTCTCGGCGTCTTTCGCCTTACCAGGTACTTCCAACGCGTGCCAAAACGAAGAGTACGGCGATGACAATGCCGATGATCAGTATGGTGCGGGGTTGGGGTCGCCACATGGTGTTGTCCTCTTTCCTATTTTTCGCCGCGGTAGAGACCGAACAGCAGCAGCACGCCACCCAGTGAGGCGCCGCCGACCGTGGCCCACAGCGGTAATGTGCCCAGGGTGAAGCCGGCCGCCACCAGCAGGCTGCCACCGCCGATGACGGCCCGGGTGGCACGGTGCTGACGCCGGGAATCCCGCTGCATGTCGGTGAGCTGGCGGCTGTGGGCGGCAAAATCCAGCTCGCCGTTTTCCATTCGGGTCAGCACCTTGTCGGCCAGAACGGGCACCCGGTGCAGGGCATCGCCCAGCTCTGGCAGGGACTTGCGGAAACGGGCAAACACGGCCTGCGGCCCGATCTGCTCACGCATCCAGTTTTCCAGGAAGGGCTTGGCGGTCTGCCACAGATCCAGATCCGGATAGAGCTCCCGACCCAGGCCCTCGATATTGAGCAGAGTCTTCTGCAGTAGCACCAACTGGGGCTGCACCTCCATCTCGAAACGCCGGGCGGTCTGGAAAAGCCGTAGCAGGAGCTTGCCGAAGGAGATGTCTTTCAGGGGCCGATCAAAGATGGGTTCGCAAACCGTGCGGATGGCGGATTCGAATTCATCCACCCGGGTATGTGGCGGTACCCAGCCGGACTCCACATGCAGCTCGGCCACACGCCGGTAATCCCGGTTGAAGAAAGCGAGAAAATTCTCCGCCAGGTAATGCTGATCCCGTGGATTAAGTGTGCCGACGATGCCGAAATCCACGGCCAGGTATTTCGGGTCGGCCGGGTGGCGGACGTCCACGAAGATGTTGCCGGGATGCATGTCGGCGTGGAAAAAATTGTCTCGAAAGACCTGGGTGAAAAAAATCTCGACACCACGCTCCGACAGGATCTTCATGTCGACGCCGGCTTCCTTCAGGCGTTCGGTGTGGCTGATGGGAATGCCGTTGATGCGTTCCATCACCATGACATTGCGCTGGGACAGCAGGAATTCCACCTCGGGAATGTAGAGAACGCTCGAACCTTCGAAGTTGCGACGCAGCTGGGAGGCGTTGGCCGCTTCCCGCATCAGATCGAGCTCGTCGATGATGGTCTTCTCGTACTCACTGACCACTTCAACCGGCCGCAATCGTGGCCCCTCGCTCCAGTAGCGCTGGGCGAGATGGGCAATGAGATACATGAGCGCAATGTCGCGGCGGATCATGCCTTCGATGCCCGGCCGCAGAACCTTGATCACCACGTCCATGCCGCCCCGCAGGCTGGCCGTGTGAACCTGGGCGATGGAGGCCGAGGCCAGCGGGGTTTCGTCAAAGTGATCCATCACCGCATCAATGGGCTGCTCCCAGGCGTCCTCGATGATGCGGCGTGCCTGCTCGCCCGGAAAGGGCGGTACCCGATCCTGCAGGCGTGCCAGTTCATCGGCGATGTCCGGGGGCAGGAGATCGCGGCGGGTGGACAGCATCTGGCCGAACTTGACGAAGATCGGTCCCAGGTCTTCCAGGGCACGACGGATGCGCACAGCGCGCGGTGTCCTGCGACGACCGAACCAGGTCCAGGGCGCAAAGATCAGCAGGAAGCGGAAGGGACGCAGCACGCGGGTGGCAAACAGCACCTCGTCCAGTCCGTGGCGAACCAGCACCCACTGGATGTGAATCAAGCGAAGAAGATGACGTGGACGAATCAAGAGCGGCGCCCCTCACCGAAATGGTCCAAACGGGCGGCCAGACGCTCCACATCGTCGCGCAGCTGATCCACCGCGTCCATGTAGGCCTCCACTTCGCTTCGGTCCGGCACCAGGCGCAGCTCGTCACGCAAAAACTCGGCCAGATTGCGGGACAGCACGTCAGCGGTCTCCCGCCCCCAGGCCAGGCCCTGGCGGGTCACGGAACCCACGCCGCGGGCCACCGCATCACCGGTTACCCCGGCCAGGGCTTCTTCCCAGTCCGGGTCCAGCGCCTTGAGCAGCTGCTGCACCTGACGTGCCGTGTCCATGTCGCCTTCCACGCTGACTTCGCTGGGGAAACGGCCTTCGGCTCGCCCTTCCAGCGCTGCCTTGAGCATTTCCACCGACCGCCCCGACAGCTTCAGGTCACGATGCCCGGGATCCACGGCGGACAGGCGCAGGCTGCGACCATTGGAGGCAATCCAGACCGACACATCGAGGTCATCCAAATGCAGCTCCAATACCTTGCCATCCAGCCCCTGAATCGCCGCCTGCCCGCCGGCCGCCGTCATCAATACACGATTGATGCTGCGCTCGAGGGTGCTGAGGATGATGGTTGGAATCTGCATACGGCCTCACAGGAAAAGCTAGGGATTTCGTCGATTGTCTCGTAGTCGTAATCGTAGTCGTAATCGGCTTTTTAAAAGCAGTTCGAGCGGCGAGCCAAAAAAAATCGGAAACCTCGCCGTGCCGGTTTTTGAGGTTTTCCTCGTAATTCGTAAATCGATGCTGTTGGCTGAAAAGCCGATTACGACTACGATTACGTTTACGATTGGCCCTGCTGGTTCTCCAGCGCCCGTTAGGCGCGATAGCCCCTATGCAGCGCCACTACCCCGCCGGTCAGATTGAACCATTCCACCCGGGCAAAGCCGGCGGTTTCCATCATGGCGCCCAGGGTGGCCTGATCGGGGTGCTTGCGGATGGACTCGGCCAGATAACGGTAACTGTCGGCATCGCCGGCCACCCATTCGCCCAGGCGTGGCAAAACCTGAAACGAATACAGGTCGTAGAAGGGCCGAATCAGGTCATTGGGCCGGGAAAATTCCAGCACCAGCAGGCGGCCACCGGGGCGCAGGACGCGATGCATCTCCGCCAGGGCACGATCCTTGTGGGTGACATTGCGCAGGCCAAAGGCGATGGTCACGCAGTCGAAATGGCGGTCGGGGAAGGGCAGCACCTCGGCATTGGCCTGGACCACGGAGAGGCGATCATCGGCGCCCTCGTCCACCAGGCGGTCGCGGCCACGGGAGAGCATGCTGGCATTGATGTCCGACAGCACCACTTCGCCCTGCTCGCCCACCTGGCGCAGCAGCCCCCGGGTCAGATCGCCGGTGCCACCGGCCAGATCCAGGGCGCGATCACCCGGTCGCAGGCCGGTGCGCGCCAGGGTAAAGGCCTTCCACACCCGGTGCAGGCCACCGGACATGAGATCGTTCATCAGGTCATAGCGCTCGGCCACCGAATCGAACACGCCACGCACCCGGCGAGCCTTCTCCTCGACCGGAACCTCCTGAAACCCGAAATCCGTGGTGCTGCGCCGCTGCTCGGCCATGACGACCTCCTTTACCTGGGGGCTCATTCTAGCAACTTGTAGCCGGGTTCGGGGGTGTGGCGGGGCGGGCGCGGGGGATTGGGACCACGAAATGGACACGAGATAAAACCCGAAAAGAATATTGGCCACAGATGAACACAGATGGACGCAGATGTGGGGCCGTGCCTGGGGAGATGCCGTGCTGCTTCGGAGGGGCCGTGCTCGGAGATGGCGTGGCCCTTCGAAAGGCACCGTGGGAGCGGATTTATCCGCGATGACAATTTCTCGGTTGGCACGCCGCCAAACCGAAACCCCCTGTAGGCGCGGATTTATCCGCGCAATGGTTGCAGCTGCCGTTTTATTCTCTATTTGGTAACCTCGGTTTACATGGATATCACGATTGCTGATGCTCCTGAAAACGAATCTCGACGCATCGACCAGTTCGGCAGACAGATATGGCCCCATCCAACTTGAACACCAAGAACGGCGTTGCCGGCACGGCGGCTGCGATCACCTTGATGATGTCGGGTGCAGCGGTAGCCGTGGAACATATGACAATGCTGCCGGGTCAGGAGGAGAACTTCCTGTGCCCCAAGGCCACGGAGAGAGGCCTCGAGTTCGCCGGAGATCAGTTCCGCCGCTACCTGGAAGACAAGGCGGGCGAATCCTTGGCACTTCCGGAGGAGAATGAGGATTTTCTCGACCCTCTTGATGACGATGACCATGCACTCACCTGTGCTGGCCTGAACCAGTACTATGCGGACATGATCAATGCGACCAGGACAGGTAACGACGGCATCAAGTATCCGCAATACAATGTGAGCTATTTCAAGGCAGACGGCACGATCGTCGTTTCCGCTGAAGCATTAAGAAGCCCGGGATTTTATTTTTCCGGGCGCCCCGGATTATTCACGATCTTCCATGATGAAGATTTGAATGTGCTGGAATGGGGGCCTAGGATCATCCCTGATATTGCAACAGACCTTCTGCCCGATGGGCTCCGAGAGAAGATCAGAGGCGACAGATAAAGTATCTCTGCGGCCTCCCCGGAGTCTCTGTGCCTGATCAGCCTGGGCTGGCATTAGCACCGATAGAGCAGGAAACAATGGGGCGTCGGATTCCGGCCATTGCGCGGATGAATCCGCGCCTACAGCGGGGTTATAGAGGATGGCGTGCCAACCGAGAAATTGCCATCGCGGATAAATCCGCTCCTACGGTGCCTATAGCCACCTTTTGCCCATCTTCGAGCACGGCCCCTCCGAAGCAGCACGGGGGTTCATCAGGCACGGCCCACATCTAGCGTCCATTTCGCGTCCATCTCGCGGCTAAATGGTTTTTGGTTTTATCTCGTGTCCATTTCGTGTCCATTTCGTGGTCCCGATCATTTCCCGGGATGCCGCCCCACCCCGCCGCGACTGGCCTTGGCAATGCGTTCCTTGTAGTCGGCCCAGTTCTTCTCGAAGTCGCGGCCCATTTCGTAGAGGAACTGCCAGCCGTAAAGGCCGGAGTCGTGGCCGTCGTCGAAGACCAGGCGCACGGCGTAGTTACCCACCGGCTCGATCCGATCAATGGCCACCTCCTCCTTGCCGGTGACGAGCATCATGGGGCCACCGTGACCACGGACTTCGGCGGAGGGGGAATACACCCGCAGGTATTCCGCCGGCAGGCGGAAGGTTTCGCCATTGCTGAAGACCACTTCCAGGTCGCGGGACTGGCGGTGGTAGATGAGATTGGTGGGTTTGGGGGTGCTGGTCGTCATGGTCTCGGTCTGCCGGTATTGGTTTTCATCGTTGTCGTTGTCGCTATCGTTGTCGTAATCGGGTTTTCGAAAGCAGTAACGAGCAGCGAGCTAAAAGACAAAACTCTCGCCGTGTCCGCTTTTATGGTTTTGCTCCTAGCTCGCTACTCGCCGCTCGTGGCTTGAATAAAAGCCGAATACGACAACGACTACGACACAAATGCGTCTGGAACGCATTTGAACTCGCGCTCCGCGCGAGGCCCCGACCAACGGGACGGGTAAGTCTCATGGATGAGACGCATAACGATGGCCGGGGCTGCTTAGAGGATGTATCTCGACAGATCCTCATCCACCGCCAAGGTCGCCAGATGCTCATCAACATAAGCGGCATCGATATCCACCGTGTTGCCACTCTTGTCGGAAGCCTCATAGCTGAGGGTTTCCAGCAAACGCTCCATCACGGTATGCAGGCGACGGGCGCCGATGTTCTCGGTGCGTTCGTTGACCTGATGGGCGATCTCGGCCAGGCGGCTGACGCCATCTTCGGTGAAGTTGACGGTGACGCCTTCGGTTTCGATCAGGGCCCGATACTGGCGGGTCAGGGACGCCGAGGGCTCGGTCAGAATGCGCACGAAGTCGGCGGCATTGAGTGCTTCCAGTTCCACACGAATGGGCAGACGGCCCTGCAGTTCGGGAATCAGATCCGAAGGCTTGGACAGGTGGAAGGCACCCGAGGCAATGAACAGAATGTGATCGGTGCGTACCTGGCCGTGACGGGTGTGGACGGCGCAACCTTCCACCAGGGGCAGCAGGTCGCGCTGGACGCCTTCCCGTGACACATCGGCACCGCCTCGCTGCTCGTGACCGGAAGCCACCTTGTCCAGCTCATCAAGGAACACGATGCCATTCTGCTCCACATTCTCCATGGCCTCGTGCTTGATCTCTTCCTCATTGATCATGCTGGCCGCTTCTTCCTCGGTCAACAGTTGCAGGGCTTCCCGCACGCGGACCTTGCGGGTGCGCTTCTTGTCGCCACCCATGTTCTGGAACATGCTCTGTAGCTGACTGGTCATTTCTTCCATGCCGGGCGGGGCCATGATCTCCACCCCGGGGCCCATGGCGGACACCTGGATTTCGATTTCGCGCTCATCCAGCTCCCCGTCCCGCAGCTTGCGGCGAAACTTCTCGCGGGTTTCGGAACTGACTTCGGACTGGGGCTGGGGCTCATTGGCGAAGCCCTGAGGGCGGGGACGCGGCAGCAGCGCATCCAGCACCCGTTCCTCGGCGGCCTCCTCGGCCCGGTAACGCACCTTCTCCATGGCCGCTTCGCGGGTCATCTTGATGGAGGCATCCACCAGGTCCTTGATGATGGAATCCACTTCCCGGCCCACATAACCCACTTCAGTGAACTTGGTGGCCTCCACCTTCACGAAGGGCGCATTGGCCAGCTTGGCCAGGCGCCGGGCGATCTCGGTCTTGCCCACGCCGGTGGGGCCGATCATGAGGATGTTCTTGGGCGTGATTTCCGGGCGCAGTTTTTCATCCACCTGCATGCGGCGCCAGCGATTGCGCAGGGCAATGGCCACCGCCCGCTTGGCCTGCTCCTGACCGATGATGTGACGGTCCAGCTCCTGGACAATCTCGCGCGGGGTCATCATGGGGGGTGTTGTAGCCATTAAAACTCCAGAAGGAAGTCAGTGTTTGTTCATTTCATCGTTGTCGTTGTCGTAGTCGTTGTCGTAATCGGCTTTTCGAAAGCAGCTACGAGCTTCGAGCAAGAAGCGGCGAGCTAAAAGACGAAAATCGTGCCGTGCCGATCTTTAAGGTTTCACTCGTAATTCGTAAGTCGCTGGTTCTGGCTGGCTCAAATGCCGATTACGACAACGACAACGACAACGACAACGACAACGACAACGACAACGACAACGAGTCAGTCTAAGGACTCGAGAACGATGTTGTTGTTGGTATAAACACAGATATCCGCCGCGATCTCCAAACTCTTCTTTGCCACGTCGGCGGCGGACAGGTCGGTGTTGTGGATCAGGGCGCGGGCGGCGGCCTGGGCGAAGCTGCCGCCGGAGCCGATGGCCATGATGCCCTCTTCCGGTTCGATCACATCGCCGTTGCCGGAGATGATCAGGGAGGCCTCGCGGTCGGCCACGCAGAGCAGGGCTTCCAGACGGCGCAGGGCGCGGTCGGTGCGCCAGTCCTTGGCCAGTTCCACGGCGGCGCGGGTGAGGTTCCCACCGTGCTTCTGCAGCTGACCCTCGAAGCGTTCGAACAGGGTAAAGGCATCGGCCGTACCGCCGGCGAAACCGGCCAGCACCTTGCCCTCGTGCAGAGTGCGAACCTTGCGGGCATTGCCCTTCATGATGGTGTTGCCGAGGGAGACCTGACCGTCGCCGGCCATGGCCACATCGGTTCCGCGTCGAATACTGATCACGGTGGTGCCGCGATACTGCTCCATGATGGGCTCCTGAACTGGATTGGACGGCCGCCGGCAGCCTCCCGGGACCGGCGAAGACCTCAATGATGGCGGCTATTCTACCGTCTTGCGGCGCCGCGCCCGAGGGTGTGCCTTGTCGTATGTGCGGGCGAGATGCTGGAAATCAAGGTGGGTGTAGATCTGGGTGGTGCTGATGTCGGCATGCCCGAGCAGTTCCTGCACTGCTCGCAGGTCGCCGGAGGACTCCAGCAGGTGGCTGGCAAAGCTGTGGCGCAGCAGGTGGGGATACACCGGGGTGTCCACGGCCATGCGCTGTGACCAGTAACGCACGCGGGCCTGGATGTTGCGGTGGCTCAGGCGGTCACCCCGTCGGGACAGGAACAGGGCGATTTCCTCCGGCCGGGCGAAGGCGGCCCGATCCTTGAGCCAGACGCGCAGGGCCTCCATGGCCTTGCGCCCCATGGGCACGATACGGGTTTTCTGGCCCTTGCCGGTCACTCGCACCGTGCCCTCGGCAAAATCCAGGTCATGCAGGTCGAGGCCGGCCAGCTCGGCCAGGCGCAGGCCGGCCCCGTAGAACAGCTCCATCACGGCCCGGTCACGCCGTGCCAGCGGCCCCTCGTCGGGGATCTCCAGCAGGGCACCGAGGTGATCCGCGTCGAGGGTGGCCGGCAAGCGCTTGGGTGCCTTGGGCGCACTGACTTCCGCCACCGGGTTGTGGGCGAGGCGGCGATCGCGGATCAGGTGGCGAAAGAGATTGCGCGCCGAGGACAGGCGGCGCTGGATGCTCTTGCTGGCCATGCCCTTGCGACGCTGCTCGGCGGCCCACTGGCGCATGTGCTGGGCGTCCACGCGCTCCCAGGCCTCCACGCCCTGCCCTGCCAGCCACTGGCGCAGGCTGTCCAGGTCGCGGCGATAGGCACTGACGGTGTGCGGTGACAGTCGCCGAACCTGGGCGATGTAATCGAGGAAGCGGTCTAGCTCGGTCTGGAGGGAATCAGCGGCCGTCATGCCGGGCGGCGTCACTGGCGCGGTCCAGCGCGGCAGCTACCAGTTCGGCCAGGCGCTCCAGGAAGACCGTGCCCTGGGTGGGTGTGAAATGATCCTTGTTGCGGCTGCCCACGGCAATCAGGCCCTGGCGGCTGCCGGGCCCCAGGGGAATGAGGGCGGCGGATCCGACCCGGCCCTCGGCCTTGTCACCAAACAGGAACTGGAGCTGATCCACACCCAGGCGGCCGAGCTGGGGGCGGGCATTGCGAAGGAAGTTGCGGAAGGCGGACAGGCCCGCATCGTCCGGATGCACGATCCGCGCCGGCGACAGATTCGCCTCCGCTTCACGCTCGAACAGGCAGATGACCACCTCATCGGCATCAAAACGGCTGCGCAGGACATCGTCCAGGCCGGCCAGCAGTTCCTGGCGATCACCCGCGTTGACCAGGGCCAGGGCCAGGTGGTGCATGCGGTCCACCAGGCCGTCATTGCTGCGGGCCACGTCCACCAGGTCCACCAGGCGGCGCTCCAGCTGGCGATTCTGCTTGCGCAGGACGGCCACCTGCTTTTCCACCAGGGAAATGGCGCTGCCGCTGTCGTGGGGAACCCGCAGGCGCCCGACCAGCTCGGGATGGCGGTCGAAGAAGTCGGGGTGGGCGGTGAGAAATTCAACCACACCCTGTTCTTCGGTCTGGCTGTCGTCATTGCCCAGTTTGCGTTCGGTGCTCATAGCCGAATACTTCCCCTGAATACATACTCGGCCGGACCCTGCATCCACAAGGGCCCACCGTCTGACTCAAAGCTTATCACGAGATTTCCGCCTTGCAGCCCCATCTTCACTTCCGGGCCGAACCAGCCGGCCCGCCGGCCCGCGGCCATTGCCGCGCAGGCCCCGCTGCCGCAGGCCAGGGTCTCGCCGGCCCCCCGCTCCCAGACCCGCAGACGGGCATGGGCGGTGTCCAGCACCTCCAGGAAGCCCACATTGACCCGCTCGGGGAAGGCGGGATGGGTTTCCAGCGCCCGCCCCAGGGTTTCCACCAGGGCCTCGTCCACGTTCTCGACGCGAATCACCGCATGGGGATTGCCCATGGACACCAGGTGCAGATCCAGGCTGCCCTCCGCCAGCGGCAGGGACACCGGATTGCGCGCATCGGGAAAACGGGCCGGCAGATCCTTTGGGGAGAATCGCGGCACGCCCATGTTGACGCGGATGTCACCCCCTGCCGCCACTTCGGCCACCATCAGGCCGTCGCGGGTGGCCAATCGCACCGGCCCCGGTGCGATGCGACCGCTGTCCACGGCCAGGCGCGCCACGCAGCGGGCGCCGTTGCCGCACTGGCTGACCTCGCCGCCATCGGCATTGAAGACACGGTAATGGAAGTCGCTGTCCCCATCCCGGGGCGCCTCCAGCAACAGCAGCTGATCACAGCCGATGCCAAAGCGTCGGTCGGCAAGACGCCGTACCTGGGCCGGCTCCAGGTGCAGGGGCTCGTCCACGGCGTCAAAGACCACGAAGTCATTGCCCAGACCCTGCATTTTCACGAAGGGCCGACCGTTGGCGAAGAGGGAAGGGCCTTCAGCCATGATGGGCCTGCATCAGCGGCACCCCGTCGCGATAGATGCAGCGGTCCATGACCACGAACAGACCGGCCTCACGGGCGCGCCGGGCGGCGGCCTCGTCCACCACCCCGTCCTGCAGCCACAGGGCCGGCACCCCGGCCTCGATGGCATCGTCCACCACCTCGGCCACATGCTCGGGCCGGCGAAACACCACCGCCATGTCCACCGGCTCGGGCAGATCGCGCAGGGTGGGCACCGCGGGGAAGCCCATGACCTCGTCCGCCCCCGGGCGCACCCCCGTGAGCTCAAAGCCGAGGCGCGCCAGCGCCGCGCTCACCCCGTGGCTGGGTCGATCCGTCTTCGGCGAGATACCCACGACGGCGATCTTGCGCGTACGCCCCAGACGGGCGGCAATCTCATCCTGACTCGGGTTATCGAATTCCGTCATCCCTGGCTCTCCCTGATAGGGGTGTAAGGAGCATTATGGGGGCAGGATCGGGGCTGTTGCCAGTGGGGGCCCCGGCGCCCCCTGCCGCCCCACTCCGATTCACGATTCACGGTTCGCGATTCACTCGGAAAGGCCGATTACGATTACGATTACGATTACGACTACGAGCGGCACGGCCCACTCAGCACTCAGCACTCAGCACTCAGCACTCAGCACTCAGAACTCAGTACTCAAAACTCACTCAATCCCCAACTGCCCCCAGATCTCGTCGACCCGCTGGCGTACCTCATCACTCATGCGGATGGGGCGACCCCATTCGCGGGTGGTTTCGCCGGGCCATTTGCTGGTGGCGTCCATGCCCATCTTGGAACCCAGGCCGGAGACGGGGCTGGCGAAGTCCAGATAGTCGATGGGGGTGTTCTCCACCATCACGGTGTCACGGGCCGGGTCCATGCGGGTGGTCATGGCCCAGATGACATCCTTCCAGTCGCGGGGATTGACGTCGTCATCCACCACCACAACGAACTTGGTGTACATGAACTGGCGCAGGAAGGACCAGGTGCCCATCATTACCCGCTTGGCGTGGCCCGGGTACTGCTTTTTCATGCTGATCACCGCCATGCGGTAGGAACAGCCTTCGGGTGGCAGGTAGAAGTCCACGATCTCGGGAAAGGTCTTCTGCAGGATGGGCACGAAGACCTCGTTCAGGGCCACACCGAGCACGGCCGGCTCATCCGGTGGCCGGCCGGTGTAGGTGGAGTGGTAGATGGGGTTCTCACGCTGGGTGATGCGGTCGATGGTGAAGACCGGGAAGCGCTCAACCTCGTTGTAATACCCCGTGTGATCGCCAAAGGGGCCCTCCGGGGCCATGTCGTCCGGAAGGATGTGGCCCTCCAGCACGATCTCCGCCGAGGCCGGCACCTGAAGGTCGGAGCCGATGCACTTGACCAGCTCGGTCTTGGCACCGCGCAGCAGGCCGGCAAAGGCGTACTCGGAGAGGCGATCCGGCACCGGGGTGACGGCGGCCAGGATGGTGGCCGGGTCGGCGCCCAGGGTGACGGCGATGGGAAAGGGCTCGCCGGGATGGGCCTGTTGCCAGGCCTGGAAGTCCAGCGCCCCGCCCCGGTGACCCAGCCAGCGCATGATGACCCGGTTGCGGCCGATCACCTGCTGACGATAGATGCCCATGTTCTGGCGCCCGCCATCCGGCCCGCGGGTGGTCACCAGACCCCAGGTGATCAGGGGCCCGGCATCCCCGGGCCAGCAGGTCTGGATGGGCAGGCGGCCCAGATCAACCTCCTCCCCTTCGAAGACCTGAGCCTGACAGGGCGCCTTTTTCACCACCTTGGGTGCCATGTTCATCACCTGGCGGAAGATCGGCAGCTTCTCCCAGGCATCCCGCATGCCCTTGGGGGGATCCGGCTCCTTGAGAAAGGCCAGCAGCCTGCCGATTTCGCGCAGGGATTCGATGGATTCCGCGCCCATGCCCAGGGCCACCCGCCCGGTGGTGCCAAAGAGATTGCCCAGCACCGGCATGTCATGAGCGGCGGGATTCTCGAACAGCAGCGCCGGTCCCTCGGCCCGCAGGGTGCGATCACAGATTTCGGTCATCTCCAGATCCGGGCTGACCGGATAGGAAACCCGCCGCAGCTCGCCCCGCTGCTCCAGCTGTTGAATGAAATCTCGAAGGTCTTTGTATTGCATGACGTCAGGCTGCCCCGATTGAGAAGGTCGGTTCTGGTGGATAGGAGGTGATGATAGCAGGGTGGCGGTCACGCCCCCGAAGGGGGGGGCGTAATCGTAATCGGCCTTTCGATATCACCTTGCACACCGCGCGATTCGGCCCCCTGTAGGCGCGGATTCATCCGCGCAATGGCCTGAATCCGACGTTTGATTCTCTAATGGGAAACTGGCGGTTGGCTCCATTCCCGCCGTGATACCGTTTCGACGGGACACGAATCATGGTTGTCCGGCGGATTTTGGCCATTGCGCGGATGAATCCGCGCCTACAGGGGGTTATTGGCAGTTCTGCTTTTTGCTCCTAGCTCCTAGCTCCTTGCTCCTTCTTTCTGTTTTCCAGCTCGCGCCTTGCGGCATCTCTCCTATACTTACGCCCAATGCTCACACCAGCTGAAGGAGTCGGCATGCGTCAGATCATGGTTCTGAACCCGAAGGGTGGCTCGGGCAAGACCACCCTGGCGACCAATCTCGCCGCCTATTACGCCAGTGAAGGATACGATGTGGTGCTGGCGGATTTTGATCCGCAGGAGTCGAGTCTTGACTGGCTGCGGCGCCGGGAAGACAAGTGGCCGGAGATTCGCGGCCTGGTGGCCCACGAGGAAGGCCTTCAAGGGGTGGGTCAGCCGGATTACGTGATCATGGATGCGCCGGCCGGGGCGCGGGGTGCGGAACTGACGGATTTGCTGCGGCGCACGGAGACGGTACTGATTCCGGTGCTGCCCTCGCCGGTGGACATGGAGGCGGCCACCCGTTTCATCCGGGAACTGAAAGACAATGCCCGGTACAACCGGGTCAAGGCCGCCCTGGTGGGCAATCGGGCGAAGGATTACACCCGCATTACCGCCTCCCTGTACCGCTTCCTCGAAAAACAGCGCGTGCCCTATGTGGGCGCCCTGCGGGACACACAGAATTATGTGCGCGCCTATGACCGCGGCATCGGGGTGTGGGAGATGGCACCCTACATGACCTACCGGGACTGGGAGCAGTGGGATCCGATCATCGAATGGCTGGGTTCGGCGCGAAGCCGCCCCTGATGCACCGGGGGCGGCCAGAGGCCGCCCCGCATTCAGACCTCAGACCGGCTCACCACCTTCTCGGGCCAGTGCCTGCCGGATGGCACGCAGCATGGGCCCGGGGTCGCCATCCTTGACCACCACCGCGTCCATGCCGGCTGCCCGGCATTCGGCATGTTCCTCAGACGACACCGCCGCCGTCAGGCCGACCACCCGCAGACCCTGGTGGCGCCCCGCACGGATGGCGCGCGTGGTGGCCAGACCATCCAGTCGGGGCATGTGGCGATCCATGAGGACCAGATCAAAGCGTTCCTGATCGAGACGCTCCAGTACCGCCCGCCCATCGCCGACCACATCCACCTGATATCCGGAATTCGCCAGCACATCACTCACCACCCGGGCGTTGACCGGATTGTCCTCGGCCAGCAGCAGCCGGACATTGCCCGCTTCCCTGGCGTCAGGCACCGGATCAGCCGCAGCGGCGGGATCCACCTTCAGCCCACTCAGGCGATCCAGCCACTCAGCGAGACGGGCTTCGCGAACCGGCCATTCGATGCAGTCCGAATCCGGCGCCTGAAGGGTGATGTTTTCGCAGCGGATGCCATTGGCATCCATGCGCAGATGCAGGGCGTCCTCCGGGACCGCATCGTCGGGCGTCAACAGGATATGACCGGCCTCGCTGAGACGTCGCCAGAACAGGGCGCCGGCCGGATGATCCGGCAGGCTGAGGCAGATGGGGCGATTGGATCGTGATTCGACCCGGGTGCCGCCGTCGTCACTTTCGGCCGAAAAGAGGACGGTAAAACAGCTGCCCTGGCCGGGGTCGGTCTCCAGGCTGATCTCCCCACCCATCAGGCGCGCCAGTTCCCGGCAGATCACCAGGCCAAGGCCATTGCCCTCGATGTCGGTGCTGCCCGGTGCACGGCTGAAGGGCTGGAACAGGCGGGAGACTGCCTCCGCGCTCATGCCCGGGCCGGTATCGCTGACGCGCAGGCAGAGCCGGGCGGCATCCTGGCGTTTCAGCTCCACGGTAATGGCACCGGTCTCGGTGAACTTCACGGCATTGCTGAGCAGATTGCCCAGAATCTGCCGGAAGCGGACTTCGTCACCGACAATGCGGGCCGGGATATCACGGCTGACATGCACCAACAGGGGGAGACCCTTCTCCCGGGCCGCCACTGCATGCAGCGCCGCGGTATCCTCCACGGCCTGGATCACCGGGAAGGGAGCCGGGTGGATCTCCATGCGCCCGGCCTCGATGCGGGCGTGATCCAGGATATCGCTGAGAATGGCCATCAACCCCCGGCCGGCACTGTCGATGGCCTGAGCGTAGTCACGACTGCGGGGCTCGAGCGATTCCCGCAGTAGCAGTCCCGCGAGGCCGAGAATGCCGCTCACGGGGGTGCGAATCTCGTGGCTGAGCTTGGCCAGAAAGGCGGACTTGGCCCGGTTGGCGGCATCCGCCTCCGCCACCAGCAGGAACATGTCCATGGCCTGGGCAGCCTGATCCGCCGCCGCCAGCGATGCCGCCCTGTCCCGCCGGCTCAGGGGGCGCCCGCCGGACGGGCGCACATGCAGTTCCCCGAGACGGCGCCGACCGGTTCTGAGCTCGAAGGCGGCCACATTGGCATCCGCGCTGCTCAAAGGGGGATGACCCGGCTGTTCCGCGGCCACACTCAATGGCGGCAGCCGGCCACTGCGCTCCAGGCGAACCCGTGCCGCCTCCACCGGAAGCAGGGCCATAAGGCCTTCCAGGAAGCGACGCAGCAGGGTGTGGCGATCCGCCGGTTCCGCCAACTGGCTGGCCAGGCCATGCAGCTGCTCAACCCATTGCCGCTGCTCCCGTTCCCTTTGAAGGACAGCACGGCGGCGCTGCCACTGCCGCCATTGCCAGAGGCCCACCAGCAGCACAAGCAGGGCCAGCAAGGCGTAGGCGATCAACGCCGCCGGGGAACGCCAGGGCGCCGGGTGCACGCGAACGGGCAATACCAGCTGCTGCTCCTGCCATTGACCCTGGCTGCCCCGGGCCTGCAATTCGAAGCGATAGTCACCCGGGCCCAGGTTGGTGTAGGTGGCGAACGCCCGGTCAGCACCGCTGTACTGCCAGTTCTCGTCCAGGCCGTGTAGGCGATAGCGATAGCGGTGGGCCGCCGGGTGCCGGAAGTCGAGCAGGGCAAAATCCAGCGACAGGGCCGGCTGGTCATGCCTCAATTCAATACCCTGCCGGGGCCAGGCCGGCTGGTCCTGCATCAGCTCTGGCCGGGCCTGAATGGATTCTCCCATGATGCGCAGGTCGGTGATGCGCAGCGCCACCTCCTCGCCATCTTCCACAAGGGCGTTCGGCTGAATGCGCAGCAGGCCATCGGCACCGGCGAAAACCGGCCCGTCCGGCAGGGTCGCGTGGGCGCCCACATGCATGACCAGAGGCGGCACACCCTGGGCCAGGGCATAGGGACGGACCGTCCCCTCGGGGGTAATGCGGACCAGACCCAGGTCGGTCATGACCCAGACATGATCCTCGCCATCCACCTCCAGGCCGATGGCCGTGTCACTGGGCAGACCCTGTTCGACACCGAAATGATGAATGCGACCGTCGGGATCAAGCCGGGCCACGCCACCATCGTAGCTGGCGACCCAGATGCGGCCACGGCGATCGTGGGCGATGGCCTCCACCATGCCGCCGACCAGGCCCTGAGGCGAGGGAGCAAGGTGGCGGAAGCGGTCTTCTCCCGGGGCCAGCATGAACAGACCCGATCCCTCCGTACCCACCCAGAGGCGACCGTCGCCATCCTCGTGCAGGCGCGTGACACGGTCGTCAGTGAGGCCGTGACGATCGGCCCCGCTGGCCCGCCAGACCTGAAGGTCGCCACTGGCGGGGTCATAGCGGTGCAAACCGTCACCGTTGGTACTGATCCAGAGCTGGCCCTGGCGATCTTCCAAGAGATCCCAGATGGCGGCGGCACGCCCCATATCCACCGCGGCCATGGCCGCCGGATGCGCACGCCGCCCCGTCCCGGCAATGGCGTGGATTTCCATGTCCTCGGTTCCCACCCAGAGCGCATCGCGGCCACCTGCCAGGGCCCAGATATTCTCGCCCAGGCCGGCGGCGGCATCGAAGAGATGCCGCTCCTGAATCTGCCCCTGCTCGTCCACGGCGACGACACCGTGACGATCCGTCCCCAGCCATAGCCGTCCCTGCCAATGGATAGCGGCCCACACGGCGACCGCTGTGCCCTTATCCTGCAGGCCGATGGCCCGAATGCCGGCGGGCGGACGGACCAGGCGCCACAAGCCCTGGCTTTCGCTGCCTACCCATAGCAGCCCCTGGGCGTCCAGGTGCAGGCTGCGCAGGGCACCGGACGGCAGCTGCAGACGGCCATGGCCGGCGGTGTAGCGCTCGGCCTGATCCGCTCCGCGTTCAAGCCGCCAGAGGCCGTGGCGGGAAGCCAGCCAGACCGTGCCCCTGTGATCCCGTTGCACGGCAGTCAATGCCGGGCTGAAATCATCGGCGCCCTGCAGGGTGACGGCGGAAAACACCTCATCCGGGGAATGGCCCTGCCACAGGCCGCTGGCGGCCGCGACCACCACCGGCCCACTGGAGCCGGCCTCGATGGCGTTGATGGCCAGGTAGTCACCCAGCTCTTCACGGCCCTGAAGTGACACCTCTTGAAGGATGTCGGCACCGTTGGCGAGGAAATAGAGGCGATCCGCACTGCCAATCCAGAGGCCGTGAAGACTGCTGGCGAGAGAAAGGATATCCGCCCCTTCCGGCAGACCGCGGGGATGTTCCGGACGGGCAAGGCCCTGTCTCACATCCACCCGGCTGAGGCCGGCACCGGGATGGGCCACCCAGAGAGACTCCCCGTCGTCGCTGGCGACCAGGTCACTGACCCGATCACTCGCAAGACCCTCCGCCGCACCGAGGCGACGCACCTGCCCGGTCGGCGGGTCGATCACCGCAAGACCGGCGTTCAGTGTGGCAATCCAGATATGGCCCCTGGCGTCCTCGGCCAGGGCACGGATGTGATTGCCCGGCAGACTGCCGGCATCGCGGGGATCACGCCGGTAGACCTGCATGCGATGCCCGTCCCAGCGGGCCAGACCGCCCTGGGTGCCAATCCAGAGCAGGCCGTTGCGATCACGCAGAACGGCTTCGACCGTCTCCTGGGGCAGGCCGTCACGATGGTCGACGCCGAGGAAGAAGGCCTCTTCCGACTTGAGCGGACCGGCAAACAGGGCCGAGAACAGGGACAGAATGACAAACCCGAACCCTGAACGGCGCCCGGCGCGAACCACGTTGGCCATGAATCTCCCCCTTTCTTCTCCCCGATACGGCCCGCCACGCGCCCCCACAGCGCGTCATCCACCCGTCAGGCGTCCGCGGGCTCCGCGAGACTGGCACGGATACCGTCGTGCATGTCCGCAAATCGCAACTGCACACCCAGCTCCCGCAGCATGCGATCGGCACGAATGCGGCGACTGGCGCGCAGGAAATCCGCCGCCGGATCCCCCTCGGCCTGACCGTCACGTGGCAGGCGCGGCAGGCCGAAGGCATCGGCACAGGCATCCAGGTAGGCACCGAAACTCTGCGGATGCCCATCCGAAACATTGTATACACCCCCGCCCTTGCCCTGCAGGGCGGCCTGAAAGAGCACGCTTACCAGATCGTCCACATGGATGCGGTTACCGGGCCGGTCGGCCAGATCCGCAGACAGGGGCTCGGCGGCCCGCAGGCGTGACAGCGGCAGTCGCCCCGGGCCGTAGATGGCCGCGATGCGCAGGCGGATCAGATCGACACCGGCGCTCGCCGTCATGGATTCAGCCTGGCGCTCGGCGGATACCCGCCGCCAGGCCCGGTCGCTGTCCGGGCGCAGGGGGCTGTCCTCATCGGTCCAGCCGCTCTCATTGCCCGGCCCATACACCCCGGTGGTTGAGGCCAGCACGAGTCGCTCCGGTTGCTGGGCGGCGAGCAGGGCGGGCAGATGCCGGCGAATGCGTTCATCTTCGCGCCCCTGCCGGGGCGGGGGTGCCAGCCACACCATGACACCGCCCACGGGCAGCTCGGGGGGCGGGGCATCGGCATCGAGGTCAAATGAAAGCCAGTGAACGCCGGGAAGATCGGGGCAATCGTGGATTCGCCGGCGCAGGGCCGTCACCGGCCCGCCACCGGCCGCATGCCAGCGGCGCGCCAGGCGCTGGCCGCTGTCACCCGCACCGACAATCAGCAGGGGGAGATCGCGCAGCCGGCCAGGCAAGTCAGCGGCCTCAGTGCTGGCTGCCGCCAGGGCGCGGCACGATGGGTGGGGAGGTGCCGGGCACGTCGGCCTGGCGGTCCACCGCCAGCTCCAGCCCGCGGCGATAGGCGTCGCTGGCCAGGCCTGTCTCGTCCAGGTGCTCCAGCAAGCGGCCCAGTTCTTCGAAACTGTCCGGCCGTGGCGCAACGGCAATGCTCTGATCCAGATATTGTCGGGCCTTGCCCCAGAGCTTGTTGCGAATACACAGGCGAGCCAGTGTCAGCAACAGGCTGCCGTCTCCCGGGTGGGATTTCAGCCAGGCCTCCGCCTGACGCAGACGACGCTCGGGATCACCCCCTTCCAGGGTCCCGTAGAACAGCACCATGTCGGCATTCCACTGGCGTTTCAGGGCATCCTCGATTTCCCGCTCCGCCGCCTCCTGGGCGTTCACGTTGAGCAGGGCCCGGATGTAGGCCAGTCGTACACTCGGCTCGCGACGCAGACGCCGGGGCATCTTGTCCCACAGTTCATTCACAGCCTGCGTCGCACCGCTTCGGCCACGGTCTGCCAGCAATCGGCAATAACAGTCTCGTTCGATGCGATCCGCTTCGGCCTCCTTGAAGACGTGGCGCTTGCGCATGGCCGGCAGCAGCTGGTGAAGGGATTCCCAGTCCTGCACCGCCTGATAGGCCCGTATCAGCAAGCGCAGGCCGAAGCGATGGCCCGGCGACAGCTCCTGCAGGCGACGCAGGGTCGCCAGGGCATGTTCATGCTGGCCATGGGCCAGTTGTAGCTCGGCCTGGGTCAGCAGAACCGCCACCGTGGCCGAGGGGGTCTGCTCGTAGGCGTTCTTGAGATAGACATCGCGCCGGCGGTGCGCTCCCTGGAGCTGGGCGGCACGGGCGGCAACGAGGTAGTTGATCAGCGGCGTGTCACTGTGTTCGGCCCATTTGCTGAGCGCGTGCTCCGCCGTCTCCCAGCGGCCCTCCGCCAGGTCGATCAGGCCCCGGGTCAGACCCACTCGGGCACGACGACGCCGCCAGTTGTCGATACGCGAGCGCAGTCGCCTGGGCGCCCGAACCATGGCACGGAGGGTGCGAAAGAAGGTGAACAGAACGGTCAGGCCGATGATCAGAACGATGGCCAGCATGGACAGGCTCATCTCCACTGTCCAGCCACCCCAGCCCAGCAGGGCGTAACCGGTGTCCGCCCGCAGCAGAAGGCCGAGGCCGATGGCAGCGAGCAGGATGATCAGCAGGAAGATGAGGCGGCGCATCAGTTACGGGCCTCCACGACCCGGCGCAGGCGCTCAAGGGATTCGGAAATGTCAGGCCGTTCGCTGCGGATGGTGGTCTCGCTCAGGCGAGCGAGTTCTTCGTCCACGGCCTGCACGGCGTCTTCTTCCATGGCGAAATAGCCGTCCAGCCAGTCACGGGCCTCCAGCAGGCTGGCACGCCAGACTTCCGGCTGTTCCCGCAACAGCGCCAGACGGGCCGTGGCCAGGCTCAGGGCCAGGTTGCGACGCAGGAAATACTCCTGCTCCGGCGCCAGCAGCGGCCGCAGGGGTACGTCTTCGTGGCGCACCGTCACCAGTTGCCGGAGCACACGGGTACTGCGCTCACGCAGGCGTGGCCAGAAGTTTTCCGCATCCAGGTCTTCATCCAGATCCGTTTGCGGTGTCCGTTGCACGCCATCGGCCAGTGGCAGGCGGTCAACGCGCTCGATCAGGCTGCCCAGAGTCAGGGCAAGGCCGGTCACATCCGGCTGTTCCAGTGCACGCAGGCGTTCTCGGTCCCGGCTGATGGCCTCGCGCACCGGGGTCATGCCTGGATCGGCCAGGGCCTCGAGACGTTCGTCAGCCGCATCCAGGGCTGCCAGGGCATTGACCGGCTTACCGGCCAGCTGCAGCTCCCGGTTGGCCCGCCGCAGGAGGTACTCCACTTCGGCAATGCGCCAGGCTGAGCGCCCGGCATCCATGAACTCGCGCAGGGTTTCCGTGCGCTCGTCCAGGCGCTCCAGATCCCGTTCGATGCGCTGCCGATGAGCGGTCATGTCATCAAAGGCATCACTCAGGCGATCACTGCGTTGCGGCAGGTCACGCAGTCGATCCAGGGCACGTTCATGCCCTTCCAGGCGATCCTGTTGCTGATCCAGTTCCGACTGCAGGGTCTCCAGTGCCGCCAGGCGTTCCTCGCTCTGCTCCCAGTACCACCAGGCAGCGGCCAGCAACGCCAGTGACAGGAGAAAAGCCAGGGCGGCGAGCACCCCGGCGGAACCGCTCCCCTGCCTGCCCGCAGGCCGGGCAGTGGTGGTGCCGCCCGTGCTGGTCGATGGTTTGGCGGTTGACTGCTTGTCCCCGTTCTTGCTGTCTTCACTCATGACGATGTCCTGTGTCGCTGCCACCAGTCGGCGGCGGCCCGGAGCATGCCGCCATCGCCGGCTTCACCGGCCAGAAGGCGCGGACCCTGAAAACCCTTTTCCGCTGCCTGTTGTAACACACGCTCACTCGGGGCCACCACTGCCAGACCCAGCAGGCGCTGGCGCTGACCCTCGGGAACCACATCCAGCAGATGCCGAAGCGCGGTGGCGCTGGTCAGCATGATCAGATCAATCGCGCCCTGCTGCAGCCAGTCGGCGAGCCGCTCCGGATCGCAGGCTGGCAGACGACGATGATAGAGCATGGCTTCCCGGAAACGGATCCCCCGCTCGCTCAGACCCCGATCCAGCACCCGGCGCCCGCCCTCGCCGCGGCAGATAATGACCTGCTCATCCTTGCCCGGTGCGAAATCCGGGTTGGCCAGCAGGGCAGCGGCGCCTTCACCGGCCCGGGGCATCACGCTGACCAGCCAGCCGGCGGTTGCCAGAGCCCGGGCCGTTCCCTCACCCACGGCCGCGAAACGCACGCCTGGGAGTTCGATATCGTGTTCGGCGAGGCACTCCACCAGGCGGGACACGGCACCGGGGCTGACGGGAACCAGCCAGTCATTCGCACGTGCGCTGCGCAGGGCTTCGATGGCCGGCCCCGGGTCTTCCGGCGGCACCAGCTCCAGGAGTGGAAAGATCAGTGGCCGTCCACCCCGCGCCTTCACCGCATCCGCCAGCCCCGTCATTTCCGACGCTGGCCGGGTGAGCAGAATGCCGGCACCGTTGAGGGAGGCCGCAGCCTCAGTCATGGCCGGCTTCCGCCAGACGGTCAAGGATTTCGCGTCCGCCACCGGCGATGATCTCCTCGGCCACTGTCTCGCCCAGTGTCTCGGCCTCGCTGGCGTCACCCTCGCGTTGGGCGCGAATGACATGGCTTCCATCCGGCCAGCCCACCATGCCCCGAATCCGCAGTTGCTGACCATCAAGTTCGGCATAAGCGGCGATGGGCACCGAGCAGCTGCCTTCAAGGCGGGCGTTCATGGCCCGCTCGGCCAGGGTACGGATCCAGGTATCGGGATCATTGACCTGGGCCAGCAACTCTCGAATCTCGCTGTCATCGGCCCGGCATTCGATACCGATGGTGCCCTGACCCACGGAGGGCAGGGACTCTTCGGGCGAGAGGCGACGGCGGATACGCTCCTGCAGGTCCATGCGATCCATTCCCGAGGCCGCCAGGATGATGGCGTCGTAATCTCCGGCGTCCAGCTTGGCCAGGCGGGTCTGGACATTGCCGCGCAGAAAACGCACTTCAAGCCCCGGATACTGGGCCTTCATCAGGCACTGGCGACGCAGGCTGGAGGTACCCAGCACCGAGCCCTCGGGCATCTCGGCCGGGCTGGCGAAGCGTTCGGAAATGAAGGCGTCACGAGGGTCGTGGCGGGCCAGTACGGCCGGCACCACCATGCCCTCGGGCAGATGCGCGGGCAGATCCTTCATGGAGTGCACGGCAATGTCCGCCTCGCCGGCGAACAGGGCCCGCTCCAGCTCCTTGATGAAAAGACCCTTGCCGCCGATCTCGGACAGGGGCGCGGACTGGAACTCGTCACCGCGGGTGGACAGGGGAACCAGCTCCACCTGAAGGTTCGGCCGCGCCCGGCACAGAAGGTCGGCCGCAAACTGCGCCTGCCACAGGGCCAGCTTGCTCTTGCGGGTGGCGATACGAAGGCGATGCATGGGGATCTGTCCCGGGTTTGGATTTGGTGGGGGGTATTCTAACGGCTTTGGCTGGGACGGTGGGTGTGTTCGGTTTCGTGATCGTAATCGTAGTCGTAATCGTAATCGGCTTTCCTCGAGCCACGAATGACGAGCAGCGAGCTACGAGCAAAACCATAAAAGCTGGCACGGCGAGGTTTTCGTCTTTTAGCTCGCTGCTCGTTGCTCGAAGCTCGTAGCTGCTTTCAAAAAGCCGATTACGATTACGATTACGACAACGACAACGACAACGATGGCCGGGGGCGCAGCCCCCGGCCTACAAACCCAATCTCTCCCTTACCGCCGGCAGCATGCGGCGGCTGACTTCCAGGCTTTCGTCGCAGTCGCGCAGGTAGAGACGGAAGCGGCCGCGGCCGACTTTCTCCAGGCGCGAGACCTGGTCGATGGCGACCAGGGCGTTGCGATGGATGCGCTGGAAGCGGCGGGCGAATTCCTCTTCCAGCTGCTTGAGGGGTTCTTCCACCAGCACTTCGCCTTCGCGGTGACGAACCACCACGTACTTGTGTTCGGCCCGGAAGAAGAACACGTCTTCGATGGGAATGAGGTGAAGCTGGTCACCCATGCGGGCGCGAATGTGCTGACGGCCCTGCTCTTCTTCCGGTTCGCCGGACTTGAGGCGCAGATCAGCGAGCTGGGCACGGCTGGGGCGCTTGGCCCGCTCCAGGGCCTGATGCAGGCGTTCGGCACGGATGGGCTTGAGCAGATAATCAACGCCCTGAGCCTCAAAGGCCTCCATGGCGAAACGGTCATAGGCCGTGGTGAAAATGACGGCCGGGGGCTGATCCAGCTCGGCCAGCTTGCGGGCGGCACTCAGGCCGTCCATGCCGGGCATGCGGATATCCAGCAGCACCACATCGGCACCGCTGCGGGAAAACACGTCCAGCGCCTCGGCACCATTGCCGGCTTCACCGACCACGTCCCAGCCATCCATGCCTTCGATGAGATGGCGAAGCCGCCCCCTGGCCAGCGCCTCGTCGTCGACAATGAGGACCTTCATGTAGGCATTCTCCCCGTCATTCTTCCTCCCGAGGCAATCTCAGGCGGGTGGTGAAGCGGCTTTCCGTTCGCCGAGTCTCCAGGCGGGCCTGTGGGCCCAGCTTCAGACGAAGCCGCTGGGTGACATTGTCCAGAGCCATCTGGTGGCCACGGCGGGCGGTGGGCCGTTGATCCGTATCCGGCAAGGGGTTCTCGATCAACACTTCCACATGATCCGCATGGGGAGTGGCGGTCACCTCCACCCGGCCGCCTTCCGGCCGCGTCTCTATTCCATGATAGACGGCATTTTCCACCAGGGGCTGAATAATCAGCCGTGGCACGCGAACACGCTCCAGATCCTCGTCCCGCACCCGCCAGTCCACATCGAGGCGGTCACCCAGGCGCAGGCCCTCAAGATTGAGGTAGCGCCGGGCCAGTGACATCTCATCGGCCAGGCTGACACCGTCCGGGGTATCCGACAGGCTGGCACGAAACAGATCGGACAGATCTTCCACCGCCTGCTCGGCTCGTTCGGGGCGAACGGTAATCAGTGCCGCCACGGTATTGAGGCTGTTGAAGAGGAAGTGAGGGCGGATGCGAGCCTGCAGGGCCTCGATTCGGGCCGTGGCCTCGCGCTGCACGTTCTGCTTCCACTGATTCTGAATGTGGAAATAGCGCAGCATGACACCGGCCACGATGGCGCCGATGGCGGTATTGCGAAAGAGAAACTGACCCTGATCTGCCGGCAGCCAGGGGCTGCCCAGGCCGCTCCAGTCGGCGAGGTGCCAGGCCAGCAGTGAGAGCAGCAGGATGGCGGCCACCAGAGCCAGATAGGTCAAGGCGGCCGCTTGAAGGCGCGGCCGTTCAGCAAGGGGCCGGCGCATGACACAGACCAGGCCGGCACACACCAGCGCCAGCCACTGCAGGAAGAGCGAGACCACCCCCAGATCCACCCAGAATCCCATGCCCAGCTCGGAACGGGTCAGAACCAGCAACAGGGCCAGCAACTGGGTGGCAAGCACCACCACCAGCAGATTGGGTGCGGAACAGAAATCCGGCAGAAAATCGGCGCCGGTGCCGGTTTCATTCCCCTGCGGTTTTGCCGCGTTCATCCTCTTCCCCCTTCAAGGCGCCATTATTGTCCAGTTGCGCCTGTTTGATCCGGAACAGCGCCGAAACATCCTCGTCACCGTGACCGGCCTCGATCAGGCGCCGGTAATGCAGACGGGTCATTTCGATGATGGGCAGCTGAGCCTCGGCCTCGGCCGCCAGGGCCTGGCAGATGGCCAGATCCTTGTCATGCAGGCTGACCCTGAACCCCAGAGGATAGACCCCGTCACGCATATTGGGCGCACGCTTGCGCAAAAACCAGCTGTCGGCGGCGCCGCCTGACAGGGCCTCGATCACCCGGTCGGCATCCAGGCCCTGTGAGGCAGCGAGGGCCATGGCTTCTGATACCGCCTGATTCACCCCCGCCACGGCCACCTGGTTGACGGCCTTGGCCGCCTGCCCGGCACCGGCGGGGCCCATGTGAATGATGCGTGAGGCCATGGCTTCCAGAATCGGTCGGGCCACGGCCAGGGCCTCCGTGGAGCCGCCCACCATCATGGACAGGGTGGCAGCTTCGGCGCCTTCCGTGCCCCCCGACACCGGGGCATCGAGAAAGCTGGCCCCCCGCTCGGCCACGGCTTCGGCCATCTGCCGCGCCGTGGCCGGCTGCACGGTGGAGCAATCCACCACCACATGGCCCTCTTCCAGGCCAGGCAACAGGGCCTCCACCACCGCCTGCACATCCTCATCGGCGCTGACACAGAGCAGCAGAACGCGTGCCCGCGCCGGCAGGGCCGCCAGATCGTCCACGGCCGCCAGCCCCGTGTCTTCGGCAAAGGCCGAACGGCGCGCCGGGCTGCGATTCCACACCGCCGCGAGCAGGCCGGCCCGGTGCAGATTCCGGGCCATGGGCCAGCCCATGCTGCCAAGGCCGATGAAGGCCGCCTGTTGTCCCTTCATGAGCCACTCTCCAGATAGGTATAGGCCTTCAGACCGTCGTCGAGATAGGCCAGCAGGTCACGGGCATCGGCCTGATCCAGGCGAGCGGCGGCCACCTTGTGCCGATAGCGGGCGCGCAGCTCCTCGGGGTCGAAATGCACGTAACGCAGCAGCTCGTCGGTGCTGTCGCCCTGCTCCGCTCCGCTGAAGGCGAAGTCGCTGTCCTCGCTGCCTTCATGCACTTCCACATTGACCGAGTCGGTGTCTCCGAAGAGGTTGTGCATGTCCCCCAGGATTTCCTGGTAGGCGCCCACCATGAAAAAGGCGATGCGGTCCTCGCCGGCCGGGCGGGGCTCGGGGAAGGGCAGGGTCGCTTCCAGGCCATTGTGATCCACATAGCGATCCACCCGGCCGTCGGAATCACAGGTCAGGTCACGAATCACCACGCGATGATCCAGAGGCTCATTCAGGCGCGACAGCGGCAGAATGGGAAAGACCTGTTCGATGGCCCAGACGTCGGGCAGGGACTGGAACAGGGAAAAGTTGCAGAACAGGCGATGGGCCAGCTTCTCATTGAGTTCGTCCATGATGTCGCGGTGATGGCGGATGTCGCCGTTCAGGCGCTGGCGCACGCGATGACAGATGGCCTGGTAGAGCTGTTCGGCCTCGGCCCGCTGCCCCAGGTCGAGCACCCCGTGGGTGTAGGCGCCCTGGGCCTCCGACAGCCAGTGCAGGGCATCGTGATAGGCCTCAACGGGCGAGCGTTCATCCAGACCCTGGAGCAGCTCACGCAGGTCACGCAGCATCATGGGCGCGGCATTCTCCGATGCCGGCGGCACCGTGTCGGGCACGGATTCCAGGTCTACTACATTGGTGACGAGCACGGCGTGGTGTGCTGTCAGGGCACGGCCGGATTCACTGATGATGTCCGGATGGGGCAGGCCGCGAGCCTCGCAGATCTCCCACAGGGTGCGCACGATGGCCTGGGCATACTGCTGCATGCTGTAGTTCATGGAGCAGTAGCTGCGTGAACCGGTGCCCTCGTAATCCACGCCCAGACCACCCCCAACATCCATGACCCGAATGTTGACGCCCATGGCCTGCAGCTCGGCATAGAAGCGGGCCGCTTCGCGCATGCCGCGCTGGATGTCACGGATATTGGCCAGCTGGGAACCCAGATGGAAGTGCAGCAACTGCAGGGCATCCTGCATGCCCGCTTCGCGCAGGTGGCGGATCGCCGACAGCACCTGGTTGGCGGACAGGCCGAACTTGGATTTCTCGCCCCCGGTGTTTTGCCAGTTGCCGGAGCCCACGCTGGCGAGACGAATGCGCACGCCGATGCGCGGCGCCACGTCCAGGGCGCGGGCCTCCTCCAGCAGCAGGCGCAGTTCTGAAAGCTTTTCCACCACGATATAGACACGGTGGCCGAGCTTCTCCCCGATCAGGGCCAGGCGCAGGTACTCGCGATCCTTGTAACCATTGCAGACGATCACCGCCTCTTCCGGGGCCACGCCAAGCACGGCCATCAGCTCGGGCTTGGAGCCGGCCTCCAGGCCGACACGATCCCCGCCATGGCGAACGATCTCCTCCACCACGGCGCGCTGCTGATTGACCTTGACGGGGTAAACGGCCGTATAACGGCCCTGGTAATCGTCCTGCTCCCGGGCCTGTGCAAAGGCACCGGTGAGCTGGTCCACCCGGTCGCGCAGGATGCCCTGGAAGCGCAACAGCACGGGCAGTTGCAGATTCTCGTCGGGCAGGCGGTCGACAATCGCGTCCAGGCTCACACCCCGGCCCTGCCGGTCGGGTCGTACCCTTACCCGGCCCTCGCGATCGATGGCGAAGTAGCCCTCACTCCATCGTTCCACGGCATAGACCTCGGCGGCGGTATCGAGTGGCTGGCTCATGGGCCTGATGATCCTTGTGCGGTAAGCCTCGGGCAAATGCGACCCCGCCGTTCACGGGGAGACAGGAAACGCTCCGATTGTAACCAATCAGGGGCCGGCGAATGCCACCATGGGTATAATCCGCCCCATTCCATTTCAGTTTGCTTTCAGGAGCCGGCAAATGACGGTCGAGGAAAAACGCGACGAGACCCTGTGGTTCACGGAACGGGCGGACGAGGCAGGCATGGGCCTGCAGCTGCGCATTCACGAACGCCTGCACCATGAGCAGTCCGATTACCAGCGCATAGAGATCTATGACACTACGTCTTTCGGCAAGCTGATGGTGATCGACGGCTTCGTCATGCTCACCGATCGTGACAATTTCGTCTATCACGAAATGATGAGCCACCCGGTGCTGTTCACCCATCCGGCACCGAAGCGGGTGGTGGTGATCGGCGGTGGCGACTGCGGCACCCTGCGCGAGGTGCTGCGCCACCCCGGCGTGGAAGAAGCCATCCAGGTTGAGATTGATGAGCGCGTTACCCGTCTGGCCGAACAGTACTTCCCCGAGCTCTGCGACAGCAATGACGATCCGCGCGCACGGCTGCTGTTCGAGGATGGCATCGAGTGGATGCGCAACGCCCCGGACGGCAGCGTGGATGTGATCATCGTCGACAGCACCGACCCCGTCGGCCCCGCCGAGGGCCTGTTCAACCGGGCCTTCTACGAGCAGTGCCATCGCGCCCTGGGCGACGGCGGCCTGCTGGTCCAGCAGAGCGAGAGCCCCCTGCTGCACCTGGAACTGATCAAGGCCATGCGCGCCGCCATGCAGGACGGCGGCTTTGCCGCCTGCCATACCCACCAGTTCCCCCAGCCCACCTACCCCAGCGGCTGGTGGTCCGCCACCATGGCCCGCAAGGGCCGGGGCTTCGAGGGCTTTCGCGAAGACGACGCCGCCCGGCGAGGCTTCGAGACCCTTTATTACACCCCCGAAGTCCATCGCGGCGCCCTGGCCATGCCACCCTTCTTCTGCAAGGCGACCGGGCAGAAGGGATAAAGACGCCGCGAAATGCACGCTAAATGGACGCGAGATTTGGGCCGTGCAGGGTGAGGGGCCGTGCGGTTTCGGAGGGGCCGTGCCAGCGGATGGCATGGGGGTGGCTATCGGCAGCGTGGGAGCGGATTTATCCGCGATAACAATCTCTCGGTTGGCAGGCCCGTCTGGCGAAACCCCCTGTAGGCGCGGATTTATCCGCGCAATGGCTGGAATCCGACGGCCAACCGCATTTCGTGAACCCATCCAAAATCCGTCAATTGGGGTATGGATGGAACCGGGCGGTTTCCATTAGGGAATCAAACGGCGGATTTGGGCCATTGCGCGGATGAATCCGCGCCTACAGGGGGCAATAGAACCCGCCCAGACACCACGTTTCCCCCGGGTCAGCGGTGCCCGTCCCGCCGATAAGGCGGGAGGCCGAGTGGCTGGGTGGCTGTGGTGGTCTCTCGCGCCGCGCTGGACTGAGGGGCGTAGCAGCGCTACGTGCCGAGGGAAGCGCAAGCGAGAGGCCGCCACAGACAGCCAGACGCCGGCCAGCGTGATGCCGTCTGCCTGCACCACATCCAACTCAAAGCCGCTGAGCTTCGATTCAGCACGGGCTCCCTTACGGGAGCGGTCCCGCCTGATCGGCGGGACTACTCACAATACTGATCGATCTGCCGCTGCAGGCGGTCGATCTCGGCCTGGGCCACTTCCGGTTCCAGCTCTTCCTGCTCACCCTCGGCGTTGATGCGAAACAGCACGTCGGCATCGCGGTACTCCGCCAGGCGTTCCCGCATACCATCGCACTCGCCTTCGCTCAGGCGCGGACGATCCGGATCCTCCTCATCGTCTCCCTCTGCGGTTTCGACGGGCGACGGTACCGGGCTGCCGCGAAGCTGTACCCGTTCAACCTCTTCATCATCCGGCGGCGGCGTGTCGCTGAACTGGACATTGCCTTCCTCGTCCACCCAGCGATAGACCTGCTGGGCGGAAACCGGCAGGAAGACAAGCAGGAGAAGGAGGACGGTCAGACGTTTGATGAGCATGGGTGCACCCCCGGTGCTTACAGGGCATCGCCATCGGTTTCGCCGGTGCGAATGCGGATGGCCTGTGCCAGTTCGTAAATGAAGATCTTGCCGTCGCCGATCTTGCCGGTGCGGGCGGCATCGGTAATGGCCTCCACCACCGCATCACTCATGTCGTCGGAGACCGCGACTTCAATCTTCATCTTGGGCAGAAAGTCGACCACGTATTCGGCGCCACGATAAAGCTCGGTATGGCCCTTCTGGCGGCCGAAGCCCTTGACCTCGGTGACGGTGATGCCCTGGACACCGACTTCGGAGAGGGCCTCCCGGACATCGTCGAGCTTGAACGGCTTGATGACGGCAACCACCATCTTCATGGTCATGCTTCCCTGGCTGACTTTCTGTGGACAATGATCGCATTCTGCGAAGGATGTCCCGTTTTCGCAAGCGGCCGGGCTGCATGAACGGACTGATCCCTTATACTGGACGGTAACAGCGAGCCATTCCTTCCCAGCCGGAGCACTGCCATGGCCTTTGATCCCCGCAAGCTCGATGAAATCGCCCGCCAGCTGGCCGAGAGCCTGCCCGAGGGACTGCGGCATCTGAAATCGGACGCGGAGAAGAACTTCCGTGAAGTGCTGCAGGCGACCCTGGCGAGGCTGGACCTGGTGACCCGGGAAGAATTCGACGCCCAGTCGGAAGTGCTGGCCCGGGCCCGGGCACAGTTGGAGTCCCTCAGCGAGCGGCTTGAGCGCCTGGAGCAGGAGCTCAAGAGCCAGGGCTGAACGCCGCATCAACCGCCCCTCACGCCACCGGCGATGGGCCTTCTTGACGAAGGCGTGTTACTGTACTATAACAGTACAGTGATTCCATTGATCCCCCGGGAGGCGACATGAACCGCATTTCTCTTTCTCGTGGCCGGCCACTGCTGGCACTGGCCGCCGGCCTGCTGCTGTGCGGCGCGGCCCTGGCCAGCGAGCCGGCCAACATTCCCGCCGGCAGCGAACACGCCGGCAACGTGGAAACCCGCAACAGCCCGATCACTGTCGGCGACAACGCCCGCATCGACGGCCATGTGCTGTCTCGAAACGGGCGCGTCCGCATCGGCGATCAGGTGACCGCCGAGAATGTCAGCAGCCGAAACGGCACCATTTCCATCGGCAATGGCAGCCGGGTGGGAGCGATTGAGGCCCGCAATGGTGCGATCACCCTGGGCGACGATGTCCACAGCCGACGCATTGAAGCGCGCAATGGCGCCATCCGGATTGGCGCCGGCAGTCAGGTCCGCGGGGTGGACAGCCGCAATGGGGCCATCGAGATCGGGCGCGACACCCAGGTCGAGGGTACGGTGGATACCCGCAATGGGGCCATTCGCCTGCATGACAATGTGCAGATCAACGGCAGTGTGCACACAAGAAACGGGGCAGTGACGCTGTCCCCGGGTGTTCAGGTGGACGGTGACACTGTCTCGCGCAATGGTCGCATCGCGCTGGACAGCGCCACCATCACCGGCAGCGTCCGCTCCCTGAATGGCGGCATTCACCTGAATAACGGCAGCGAAGTGGGCAAGGATGTCATCATCGACGCCCGCGATTCGGCCCGTCAGCGGGGCGGCTTTCTGGGATTCGGGGGCAGTCGCAGCTACAACGATGCCGGCAGCATTCACATCCTGGATGGCAGCATCGTCCGGGGCGACGTCAAGCTGCTGCTGCCCGAAGACTACGACGCCGAGATCCCGACCGTGACCGTGGATGCCGACAGCCGCATCGAAGGCAGCCTGCGGGTGGACGCGCGCGTCAAGCTGGAGATCGCCGATGAAGGCCGGATCGGCAACATCATCCGTGAATGAATGAGCTCAGCGGGCGGGCTCGACGGCCCGCCCGCCTGTCAAAACCTTCCTACACGCATCACCGCCGTTCCCTGATCGCCCCGCCCGCCCTGCCTGTCCGACAATCAATCCCTCTTATCGCGCTATTGGAGTAATGAAAGGGGGAATCATGCGCCTGGCGACAGTGGCCAGCCGTGCCTCGGTGGGGATCGAGGCGCCGGCGGTTCAGGTGGAAGTGAACATCTCGCGGGGGCTGCCGTCCCTGTCCATCGTGGGGCTGCCGGAGGCGGCGGTGCGGGAAAGCCGCGACCGGGTCCGGGCGGCGATTGCCAATGCGGGTTTCGAGTTTCCGCGCCGGCGGGTAATCGTGAATCTGGCTCCCGCCGATCTGCCCAAGGTGTTAAAAACATCGCTTTTTTGGAATACACAACGGTCGGCTGGAATATCACAACGATATTCTGGAATGGAAGCCGACTAGATGAGCACAATAAAGCACGAAACTTTAGCCTTTCCAGACACTTGGCGCTTACTCTCCTTCGGAAAATGGAAATTCCATCGAGAGCTACGGCAGGAGCCCGTCATCCAGGTCACCTTGGGCGAGATCTATGGGGCAGGCGTTGAGCCGAGCAAAGCCCCGCGGCTGACCGGCCAGATCCGCGACTGCGAGCTCCCAGTCGGTGAATTGCCGCCCCTCTACCTCAACGCGATCCTCTCCGACGGAAAAGTCCTCCCAGCGCAGAACCTGGCTCCCCCGACTGAAAATCGCCTGAAGCATCCAGAAACGCTCGATTTCTCGCGCACGAACTGCCGGATCATCACCCGTGAGCATCAGGACGAAACTGGAAATGTCGTCATCCCGCGTCGTCGAAAGCTTTTCGAGCTTCGAGGCGATCGCGAAAGCCTGTTCCTGGCCATTGGTAAAGGCTCAGACCCCTACGCGCGCATCGTGCCGTGCATGGAAATCGTGCGGTTCTTCTACGCATCGAGCACCGGGATGGCGCGGGCGGTGTTCAGCGAGGCCTTCACAAGACCCGATGAGACGCTCTGGAATCCCGCCAGATGCGATTGGGATCGCCAGCGCGGCCATGTACACATCCACCTAAGGAAAAGCCGTATGGACGCGGATGCGCGGCTGCTCGCGTATTTCTACACGCAGCCCGTCGCGTTTAAGCACGCCGCAAGTATCTTCAAACAGGTCGCAGTCAGCGCCGCCGCGCCTGGCGCCGGCGGGGCCCACGCGGTCCAGGCCTATGCGCCCTTAGACGGTAAGGCACCCGCCCGGTACCGATACATTCCGATCGGGGTGGGGGGGCGAGATCGCCGGTTGATCACCCGATTCCACACAGTAGACCTTCCAGTCGCATTTCGTTCGCTGGAATGGACCCGAGACGGAGACAGCCGATCAACGCCCGACCGGCGTTATGTTCCGGTGACTCCTGGTAAACCGTCAGCGCCCCGCATCGACGATGACACGCTACCTGAGGAATATACCTTCACGGATGAGGCGCAGAATCGAGAACAGTCACCTCGCCACATTGTATTTCACGAGACGGAGGGTCGGTTTCGAACATTGTCTGCCGTGCCGGCGAAGAAGTCCGAGAAGCACACCCAGCAGTTCCGGTCACAATCGAATCGCAAATCCCAGCCGGATTCGGGAGCGGCCACCACATTAGCCGCAAGCGGCGGAGATCCCGGCAGACGGCGCATATCTCTGCAGAATGAACGTACCGAAGAGGATTCGACACAGGAAACGGACACCCAACAAAACTCGGACGATCCGTTCGACAACCTCGTCAAGCAACTCCAAGCCCTCGGGATTCTCGTCGGGGTGAAAGTGGAATTTCTTGGGCTTCTGGGGCGCCAGTTCTGGGAGGGATCCGTTGTCTATAACGCTTTCGAAGCAAAGTACGCGTGGGAAAAGCGCCATGCTCCCCATGTGGGGGCGTGGTACTTCAGCGATGATGCCGGAGCACCCCGTCTGTTGGTCGCTGCAGAAATACGGGTGAAAAGCCCGTCTGGTGATCAGTTCTATTATGTCGTCGACATGCAAGCGCGGAAGGGGCGCCGTGAGGGAATACGGTTGTTGTGTAGGCCGGGGTTTGCTCAGATTGACTCTGGTGTTCTCGCCCGCGCGCTTCGCAATGAGCCTCGCCATCAGGCGCTAAGAATCAAGCTCGAAGGTGTGAACATTCAGTCGCAGCGTCATGTCTGGCCGTTCGGCAGAGATGCCAGGCCCAAGCAATTCCTAAAGGCTGTCATCCAGAAGCTCGGTGATGCTCCGCCCTAGAGTCTTGTTAATTTGCGCGCGTTTTGCGTCTCTTGCGGGATGATTGAGACCAGGACTCCCCAGCTCGACCTGATCAACGCTAGCGTAAGCCTAGGCTACCAGCTACAACTACTTGAAAACCTAAGTGATCCGAATAACGCTCTACTCGTGGCATCGGTCTAAGCTGTAACCTATACTTCTCGTCAGAGCCCAAAGCTTTAGGGACAGACGCTGAGATGCCTTACCCCTTTTTGCGCAAAGCGCGATTTATCCTTACAGGACTTATTACGGCACTAGGTGCGTTCCTGTCCTCCCTCTTTGTTTTCGAGAGTGCGCCATTGGTTTTGTGGTTCGCATGGCAAATAACTGTGCTGGTTGACCAACTCTATAGTGATGTATTTTCTGGCTTTTTCGAACCTATCACTCCTGTGAGTTTGCATGCGACCGAAATCAAGAGGATTGCTCGTCCTCCGATTTTTCCAGGAGCTCACCGATGACAGAACCATTGATGTCGCATGTGCACGTTTGAGCGAGCTTGAATGGTGCACCTCCCGGGCGCAGTTGTGGTTAGCAGTCAATGCAGCTATGTCGAGTGCAGTTATTGATGGCCAGATTCCAGCATTAGCCCAGGAGGCACCTAGGGCCACTGTGACGAGGAAGACACGGAGATTGATATGTCCGTAGAAGAAGATCGTGCGATCGCAATATTGGACTCGGCGGGCTGCCTGCCCGGTGATTGGCACGTTGATAGTCAGCAGCATTCGGGTGGTGATATCCGCCTTCGACTCAGCAACCATGGTGATGGACGGACAGTTTGGCTTCGGATCACGAGAGAGACGATGGACGACTTTCTTTTTATCCACCAAAGTTCGAAGTTTTCCGATCAAGGGCAGCGCAAGCTTGGCAGTCTCTTCGAGACCGAGGTGGAGACTTTTCAGGACGGCGAGGAGCGGGTTTTTTAAGTCAATAGTCGAACATCAAAAGGATTTGGATTCCATCAGTTCATTGAATGAATGCTATCGGTGGACAGAAGCATCGGTATTGCACCAATTGAAGTCAACGGGTAACTGGGATCCGGAATTACCTTAGGAATGTTGCCTGTGGTTGAAGCGTTTACGATCGCTTTACCACCCTAAGTGAGAGCTCAACACGAATAGTTCCTTGCTGTTAGTTTCAACGAATGGTCATTGAGATTATCCGATCTAGGATCGCTTAGTCCATATAGGAGTGATAGACACACCTACATTGATCGATCAGGGGAGGAGTCAGGGGTGTTAAACCCACACCTAACTATCCCGATTATTCGTAAGGAGATGTAGAATGATCGATTTTGAACGTTTAGTTGGTCGTTCCCAGGCGAGCATACGATACGAGCTGCTGGAGCTCTACGAGACTCTTGACGTTAGGAGTAGTCATACCGAGCTTAGAGACTCACAACGTGAAGCGTTGAACGAGCTTACAGAACGGAATGAGGAAAAAGATCTGATCTTAAAGATTAGCACTGGCGCTGGAAAAACGACTATCGGATTGTTGTATCTGTATGGCCACATGAGAGTCAGCGGCGAACCAGTTGTTTACCTTTGCCCAACCAGGCAGCTTTCAGAGCAGGTATGTCAGGAAGCGAGGCGGCTTGGGATTCCGGCCTCAATCTACGCTGGAGGGGCTAGGTATCCGGATTTGGCTTGCAGCCGAGGTGAATCCATTATCGTATGCACATACGAAAAATTATTCAATGCGCGAACCACATTCCATCGATCCGATGTAAGCATCACGCCAAAGGCTATTGTGTTGGATGATGCCCACGCGGGCGTCGAGGCTATCCGCAAGCAATTTACGCTTAAACTGTCAGGGAAACCATTTGGGGCGCTTATCGAAATCATCCGGGCACGGTGCAAGGATTACAATCCAACAAAGTGGGCTGACCTTGAACACGGAGAGCCGCAGGCGATAATGGAGATACCGTACTGGATTTGGCATGATCTATCTCCGAAGATTCAAGAAGGCCTCCATGAGTTTTCGGATACAAATGACTTTGGATTTGTCTGGCCGTATATAGAGGACATTATCCCGTATTGTCGATGCGTAGTTGCATCTGACTACGCGGAGATAGCCCCGGAAATCTCACCGATCCAAAAGGTATGGGCATACGCGGGTGCGTCACACCGACTATTTATGTCCGCAACTCTTGTCGATGACTCGGTCTTGATACGAGAGCTAGGCGCAGAGAAATGCGCCGTGGACTCACCCCTGCATCCAGAGTCTGATCGTGGCATGGGCGAGAGGATGATTGTTGCTCCAGCCTTGATTTCTCCGGACTTGTCACGAGAATGGGTAATGCGTCTGTGTCGGGAGATTTCAGACAGGTCAAATGTCGTCGTTCTGACATCGAGCAGCTCGCAAGCAGAAGAATGGGAAGAAGCGGGTGCTTCATCGTGCATAGGAGACGATTTTTCTACCGGACTAGAACGAGTAAAAGCTGGAGAGATCCCGTTTGCTGTTTTCGCACAGCGTTTCGATGGCGTAGACCTTCCTGATGAATCTTGTCGCGTTTTAGTTATTGATGGAATCCCCTATGGGGAGTCGTTGATTGACTTAGCTGACTCCCTTCAGATGGTCTCCTTGGCTGGCGTTAGGAATAGAACAATATTCAGAGTCGAGCAGGGAATGGGGCGCGCGGTTCGTTCGCATGCAGATTTTGCCGTCGTTCTTCTCGTCGGGGAAGACTTGTCTTCATTTGTAGGGAGAAAGAGCGTTCAGAACGCGATGACGCCGGACACGAGGAACCAAATTAATCTGTCAATTGAACTGGCAGAGCTTGCAAAACAACATAGACCCGAAAACCCTGAACAATCCGTGGCTGAACTTATAGGCCAATGCCTTAATCGCGACAAGGGGTGGAAGCGATATTACAATTCAAAGGTCCGTCAGGCAAAGAAGGAAGCTGGGGCGAAGAGACCCGGGCTGGCAATGCTAGCTGCTGCAGAAAGAACAGCATTTGAGTACGCGATGGCCAATATGGCAAGCGATGGAAGACACCATCTTACCAACGCACTCAATAATGTGAGCCTGGAGGACAATGAAGGAGCGGTGTACCTACAGCGACTGGCGAGATTGATTTATCCTCTAGATAAATCAGAAGCCATGAAGATTCAGAAGCGGGCGCGCAAAGACTGCAATTCGGTATTTCTGCCGCCAGAAATGCCTAAGAAGCCTTCAGAACCTCCTAACAGGCCTGCTGCGGATCTATTTTGTGATTGGATGGGAAACTTTTCTGAGCCCAATGCAGCGGTTATTGAGGCAGACCGGATATCCGGTTCACTGGATCTAGAGGCGTCTCCGAAGAATGTCGAAGCTTCACTGCACGATCTAGGCGCAGCATTGGGAGCTCGATCTTTTAGGCCAGAAGACGAGTACGGCGAGGGACCTGACAATTTGTGGTTTTGGGGGGATTTGCTTTTTGTGATCGAAGCGAAAAGCGGAAACAAGAACTCCCTACACAAAAAAGACTCTGGGCAGCTGCATGACAGCCTAGAATGGGCTAAGTCCAACTACAAGAGTTATAAAGGTCGGATAGTCCCGCTGATTGTCGCCAAAATATGTTTGGCAGATAGCGACGCCCATTTTCCAGAAGACACCCGCGTGCTTACGCAAGAAGGGCTCGATGATATTGGTGCTTCTCTGAAGCGTCTATGTCGAAAAGTTGCAGAGCAGGGTCCGCTTTTCATCAAGGGCGAAGTGGTCCAACCAATCATGGAATCTGAAGGGATCGCACCAAGCTCACGACTCCGCACTCACACTCAAAAGATCATATAGACAGGCTATGTTGATTCTCCCCGTATTGGGCGAGTGCGGAGCAGGTATCTCGGATAGAGTTTGGGAAGAACTATGAGTCGTACGCTCTACGCCGCAAAGGTGCGGATTGGGAGGGACCGACGCCAGTCTACTGGATGGTAGGTGGTCCTTGGCGAGTCGCCAAGAAATTGAACACCTCCGGTGGCGGGGTACGACCAACGAGATTGAATTTAACCGCCTCACAAAGGTCTGGATTCTGGCGATCGGTCGGCGCGCAGCACTCCCCGTAGTTTCCTTTCGGATGCATGCAACCACAGCGTTCGGAGTCTTTCAGTTCAATAAGGCGTTCGTAGCGGCTGTGCGCCGCTTGTCCGCCTGGCCACCTCCCATGGAACTCGAAAAATAGGTGCTTGACCGCCCATAAGGAGTAGAGATCGAGCAAAGTGACCAAGGAATCCCCGTAGAGCCATGTCCTGTCTTTGGGTTCGAAAGCGCAGATAGAACCATCCGGCGGATTGGTATGCCTAGGACCAATCCAATTGCCATCGCTCCAGAATCCCCATGTTCTGGGCATTGGCGACCTCGGGCCAATACCTTGGTAAGGCAGACGACAACGGAAAGTCTTTGGGAGAGCAGTCACGAAGTACGCCCGAGGTCGAGGACCAGGAACCAGCTTGCTTGGCGTGATTAACCAAATAGCATCGCCAGTTTCATAATCCTCCACCCCGGGGTACGCGCTCCTGAGCTCCGAAAGCCCCGTTAGATCAGCGGATCCACGGGATTGCTTGACGTCCGGTGCTTCGGTATCGGCCGGGGCCGATCCTCCGGCCGTCCCGGCTGTGTTGGCCTGCCCTTGCCCTCCGGAGGGCCTTTTCCGCGACCGGGCTTCGGATCCTCTCTTTCTCGATTGGACATCGTCTTCTGCCTCCTCACCCGGCATTTGGATGTGGTCCGAAGGGGGGCCGGGCAAAATTACCCCTCCGTTCCGCGCGTGCACATCACGATCCCCATCGAGCAGGCCCCCGATCTGTCCGACAAGCGCGAGGTCGTCTGGCCCGAAAGCTATTCGCTGCTTCCCGCGGGATTCATGTTTTGAATTCGGATTGGGCATTGTTCAGTGCCTCGTTGCTACTTGCTGTCAGCCCCAATCAGCAATCCGGCAGTTCCAGCAGATTATTCCTCGGTGTTGAGTCCCAATCGGTCCGCAGATACTTGCCGTTGGGCCCGTCAACAACTTTGATACTCGCCCGGTTTCCACGCGGGCCAACCGCTGTGTACTTGACGGTGCCGCTGTCGATGTCACTGATCGCGCCTGCAGCGTTTCGTGGGCTCCAGGGCGCGCCCGGGCGGCAAAGCGCCGTAATGGTCCCGTCGGACTTGTCTTTTCTCGTTCGTGTAACTTCACGCTCCATTGGTAGTGCTCCTTCGTGGTTTTCCGTGCAAACAAACCCTTTATTGGGCTATCATTCACACTAGACCAGTTAATATGGTTCAGTCAAGTTTTTGTGGGTTCACTATTATTTTACAATGGAGAATGGGATGACAGGCCCAAAAGAGGACGCCAGAGCCCGCCACAATTGGGGCCAACGCCGGAGACTGGCTTTCATCGAGTTCCGGTTGCTGTGGGAACGGAGAGTTAATCGGCGGGACATTCGGAATTTCTTCAACATCTCCGCGCAGCAGGCGACGAACGACCTTCGGGAGTATTCCGAGATTCAAGGCGAGGGCGTCGCGTACGATCCAAGCGAGCGGACTTACCGACCTACATCTCTATTCAAGCCCAAACTTACCTCCGGCAACGCGGAAGAGTACCTGCACGAGCTGATCGCCAACTGGGCCGCTTATGTGGATTCGTCCTCATCTTTTATTGGTTCGGCAGCGCCTAACGGGCTTGTTTCGCTGCCGCAACGGATTGTCGATAGCTCCGTCCTTAGAGAAATCTTGCGGGCAATACGAGAGTCAAAAGCACTCCATATCCGTTATTTCTCATTGAACAGCGGAGATTCTTGGAGATGGATTGTCCCACACGGTCTTGCCTGGGACGGTCTTCGCTGGCATGTGAGGGCATATTCAATAAATCGAGATCAGTATAGGGACTTTGTGCTAACACGAATATCTGAAACGGGAGAGACAAGTCCAACTTCGATTACAGGTGAGGATGACTGGCTTTGGCACGAGTTTGTCACCGTACGCCTTGGTCCTCACCCTGGCTTGGAGGAAGGACAAAGGAAAGCGCTCCAAATGGACTATGAAATGGTGAACGGCGAAATCGCGGTAAATATTCGAGGCGCGCTCGTTTTCTATCTATTCAATAGATTGGGCTTGGAGGAGAGCGGATGGAGTGCCAAGCCTAAAGTCCAGCAACTTGAACTGAAGAACAAAAAAGAACTAGCACATATCTTAAAGGAAATCTATTAAGACCAATAACAATGAGCGACCCAATATGGGGCTCAGTCGAATGAGCCCGAAGATGAAGGCGGCCCTGGTCGATTAGGCTCTACTTTGAGCGCTGCTAAAAATGGGGGCCGGTATTACCATGTGTGTTTTGACCTCTCTGCTATCAACGAATAGTTGCCTACCCCCTTCGGCATCCCGCCATTTGATGAATGTTGGCGTCTATATGCTAATGGCATAGAAACACAGGAGCGCTCCAACCTAGAATTCCGGCAGGTTGCCCAAGTTGTCATTCGCTTGATCATTTGCGTCCGTTCGTAGAAATCGCCGCTGGCCCACGCTCATGGGCTGCACCTTTTCTCCCTCATACCATCCATCATCATTGGAGAGTATGGTGACAAAGGTCTTTCCGTCATCGATCTTTGCTAGCACATCTTTTCGAGCCCACTCTTCATGTTTGCCAAATTCCTCTCCAAGGTCTTTATGCACTTTAACTTTGTCAATGTACTGGCCATTGCGATCATAATGCACTTCGGATATCCCATAGTCTGCCCATGTTTCCATCTTGCGACCCTCCTATAGTTGTTTCGGCTCAAGCAAGCCTCAGCCTAGCTCATTCAAGAATCTAAAGGGGGATGAGCTAGATAGCACTTATGCGAGAAAAAATTCTCTGCGAGGTTTTATAAAGCCCAACTCTTCTATTGGCAGCGGCCCGACGAGAGGGCACCTTCAATCTCTTGAGACACCTCGATGACCGAGTTATTTTTACTAGCCACCACGCCAGGATAGCTCAACTGGCATAAGTTTTCACAAAGTTGCTTTCAGAACATCATTTGTGGCCACGCCTGAGGGAATAGATACCGAGTTTTGACGAGGCCGTATAAACAGATGATTTCCGCAACGCTTGGCTATAGCCATCGATTCATATGCAATCGAAAAGCCCATGGAGATATGTGTAACTTGTTAGTTTTCGGTGAAGTTGAAGGCAGAGTATTGCTAGCCATTGTGCTGGGTGAAATTGCTGCTCGCCTGGGTCATTCGCACACTAGCGCTGATGATCGTATCTCGTTCAGGCGTGTTGGCCCGATACCCGGGACACGCTTCACCTCAGAAAGCTCCGACCATGGCCGCCCATGGACCAGCTCCTTTGCCCGTTCGGGTCCAATGTGAGGGATCCGCTGAAGTTCTTCGGTAGAGGCGGTATTCAGGTCTATACAGACTTCTTCACTGAGCTTTCCCTGTTCAACTGCAACCCCACGTTGCCAATTTGGTACTCTTAAGGGCCCCGACCGCATAGCTCGGGCTTCTACCGAGCCGACAAGAAGGTAAACGGGGGCATGGTCGGAAACATGGTTGCGAGCCGCCTGGTGGCTCCAATACCGCTCGCCAGTGTCGGTCAGACTCTCGGGAAATGCATCGATCCCGGCTGCGATGATCCCGAAGCCGTGCTCCAGGGGTAGCAAGATGTTGTCGTAGAGATTGGCGTAGTGGCGATCTTGAGGCGACAAGGTGGTCGCGCCTTCTGTTATCAACGGTTCAGCCAGTTCAAGCATCGGGCTCCACGCTGAGTGATCCGGCGGGAGGTTGAAATCCCCCAACAGAAGAATCCGGTCGCGGTCTTCTGGGTATATTTCCTCAAGCCAACGCCAATAGTCAGCCAGGGCCTGGACTTCAGGTGTCCGATCACTTACCCGGTCTCCGTACAACACATGGATGGTCGCCGCAGCAAACACCATGTCGGTCTCACGGACCCGAAACCGTGCCGAAAACGGCTCTCGAGCGAACAAATCGCGGTCGTCAAGGTAGACAACCGCCCCATCCACATACTCAACCGCCTGCTGACGCCACAGGAACGCGTAATGCTCCTGATAAGTTCCTCGACCTAGAGATTCCGAATAAATCGCTTCCCAAGGTTCCCCTGTCTTATCAGACAGCTTGTCCGCGAGCGCCTCGGCCGCCTCCGGTCGCATTAGTTCCTGAATGGCCAAAAAATCGTACTGGGAGGCGACACGCGCGACGGCATGGAGGGATTTGTCGTTATTCCAGCCTAGGTTTTCGATATTCCAGGACGCAATCCGCACATCTCCGTAGGCCAATGTGCAGAACACTAGAGCTGGGAAGGCAAGAACCTGCCATATCGTTAGTCGCATAGTGCTGCTCGATGCCGAATCGCCTGGTCCAAATATCGATGGTTCACCGCCGTTTCGCAACCACCGCGACGGTAAACCTCCGAAAGGCTCCAGCCATTGCCATACCCCCTTGGCGACGAGCAAGCCGTTGCAAGCGGCATGACAGTGATCCATCGCCGTTTGGATCGACGAACCAACGCGGTCGGACAGGCATGATCAGACTTGTCCTACATCCTTGCGCTGACTTCTTTTGTATTCTGATCTTGTCGTCACCGACGCAGCCGCCGGCGGGCTGCTCAAGCGGGACGGCACCCTCCTATGGGTCCGGCTAACAGTCCGCAGTCATCGCCTGGAAGTTGCCATGGCCAAGAATTTACATCTGAAACGGGGAAGTTACTTAGGCGGGCTAGACGGAGAGCAATAGTGTCCTATCGGCCAAGGTGATCTCCGCGACGGCACCTGAGTTGAACTCAAGAAAATCCGCCTCTATCCCATCGCTGAAAATCACTCCATTCCGCGGCATCATCGACACGACGCTCAACGGGACCTCGTCAGAGGCTCGACCGTAAACAAGCTCGGTCCCACATCCCACGCCTGGAAATGGCTCCCTGACGGCGAATAGGAGCTCCTGAGTGTCCCAGGGAAGCGGTTTTGGCATGCCGGCAGAAATACCAGAATCCAGAGCGCCGGCAACAGCCAGCGCACTCGCATGGATAGAGCGCATCCAGCCCGTCGAACCGGCGCCTGTGGAAACAATAACGCCGCTCGACGACTGGAATTCCGCCTGGCCTCCATAGGAGAGACGATATCGGGCAGACACATGGCTCTTGGACCCAATGAATAGATCATTCACCGCAAGGAGGCGCTGGCCATCGCTAAGGCGAGCTTCAGCCATCGTCACACGCTTCAGGTTTCCCCTCTCTGCCAATGTCTGCGTGAAGACCGTCCCAAACTCTGAATTCGTAACCGGGCACAAAATGCCGTCAATCCGCTCCGGGTCCGGATTGACGGGGATAACCGGTTGGCCATCCAGATACTTTGCGGTATTGACCACCAGACCGTCCGGCCCAAGCGTGACGACGAGATCTGAGGTGCGAAACTGGTATTGAGGCAGAAGATCCCGGTCAATCTGATGGTATTTCAGTGTTCCCGGGATTTGTTTGCGCAGTTCGCTAATCAGCTGATGGTACGCATCGTGCTCTTCGACGATCGGCGCGAACGACTCACCCGCCTGGGTCAGGTAGAACTCTGCCTGAGCACGCGTCTGGAAGCGCACCACCAACTCTTCGAGGGTGGTGCGCTTCGTCACAAGGACAACCCGGTCAATACCCATCACTCAGCCCGCTTTTCAGACTGGGTCTGGGAGTGCCCGATCCAGTTCGAAACTGCCGTGAGGACCTCGGGCGTCAAATTCAGCTGGCCGATATTTGGATTTGTGGCCGCCCAGTCCCGGAATGCCACCATCGCCAGTGTAGAGGGAGCGGTCTCGAGATACGGTGAGAGCCGCAGCTTATCAGCCTCCGCATCGGCTTCTGCAACCCGAAGCTTGTTCTTGGATTCTGATTCGACCAACGATTCACGGCGGTTCTCGACTTGAATGTCAGTATCCAGCTCGGCCTCACGCAGCTTGCGCTCTTCTTCAACGGCCGCCGCGCGTCGAGCGTAGATCGCCTGGTCAGCTCTGCGATTCAAGGATTCTCGGAAATCGGCCTCAAGTGCCTTTTTCATCTCGGGTGTTGCCGTAATTCTCACCACATAAACGCTTTCGACATGGATGCCGAGCTCGGACAGGGCGCCGTCAGCACGCAGATTTTCGGTGAGTTCTGACGATAGCTGGGATGCGATCCGCAAGGATTCTTCCAGGGACAGCTGTCTCAGGGTCGGTCGCGCACGCGATTGCAGTGCGTTCACTATGCGCACCTGCAGTTTCTCGAGATCATTGGATTTGTACTCGCCAGAGGCTGGATCGAATGTAAAATCCAGCGCTTTGGCGGCCTTGGAAGGCTCGGTAATACGGTAGGTGAGACTGCCCTGAACCGTCACATCCTGGTAGTCCGAGGTGCTTTCCTGGATCACGAATTGGGCATCTCGGCTCGAAACAGGGACAACGATCAGGTTCGTAGTGTGCGGAAGATAGAAGAAAGACGCGCCAACGCCTTCTCTAATGGTTTTCCCGTTCCTGACTGCGATCACATGGTGGCTCGGATCGCCCTTGAAGTAACGAATTAACATGATTCCGCCCTCCTCGTTGCTAGCGGAAATATTCCAGACGGTGGCCGGTTTTTGCTCGATATAGCTTGGCCGGCCGGCTGGGACCTCCTCGGCGCTCATTTCCCGTCGGCTCCACAAGCCCGAGGCCGAGTATGAATTTCCTGAAATTGCGCTTATCGAGCTGCTCCCCCTTGACCGCCTCGTAGACCCGCTGGAGATCGGACAAGGCGAATTCGTCGGGAAGGAACTGAAAAGCGACCGTGGAATAGTCGAGCTTGGACGCGAGACGCTGGCGCGCCAGCTGGATGATCTGGGCATGGTCGAATGCGAGCTCAGGAAGAGCATCTGCAGGGAACCAGGCGGCTGCGTCCGCATCGGTCCGGGCGGTGAGAGTAAGGCCTTCCCCGGGTACTAGCGCGTAGTAGGCCACACTGATCACCCGCTCCCGTGGATCCCGGCCCTGATCACCGAAAGTATAGAGCTGCTCCAGGAAAAACCCGGAAACCCCAGCTTCTTCGCTCAATTCCCGTGCGGCACACTCTTCTAGGGTGGCGTCGTCTGTCCTCAAAAAGCCTCCTGGAAGCGCCCAAGAGCCTTTGAACGGTGCTCCTCGCCTCCGAATCAGGAGTAGCTTCAGCTCATCACCCAGAAGCGTAAATAGCGCGACGTCGGTCGCAATAGCGAAATGCGGGTATTCGTATTGATACATGCGCTCAGACCATTCGTGTCCATTGAACACTAACGATAGTGTGCTGCGGACACGAAGTCAAGGTCTTCCGGGTGAATTTCACGTGCCCATCCATGAGCCGGCGAGCGCTGTGTCGTACCATGGGCCGACACGCACCGGGATATGAGCCTCGGTCGACCAGCTCGGCGTGCGACTAAATACTGTTCATCTCAGCCAGCCTGGAGGTAGTAGGAAGGACCTCGGAGTCACGGAAGCCTGCGTGCAAAGAGAGAAGCCCTATGAAGAAAGATCTAATGATGCGAGGAATGGCGCGCTACGCTTACGAGCGAATGATGCTCGCGTTCCCATCTTTCAATTACGGAGGCTTGTGGACCCAAGGTAGCTCATACTTCATCAATTGCCTGCAGGCTGACGAAGAGTATACAGCCCCGGAACTTCCAGACGTTCTCGACTGTACAGGTGATCCGGTAATACCTCCCCCCCACAGATGACGCCGAGCATCTAGCAGTGGATATGGGTGAAAAGGGCCGCCAGTTCGATCGCAAAGAATGCCACTGGGTTCATCTGCGGCTATTAACTCCGCGATAAATGCGCCAGCAGTGATTACAAAATTGTTGGGTTGAGCAATCTTAGAAATTGACTGAAGCAATAGTCAACGACTTTCTACTTTAGCCACAAGTGAATCAAATGAATATCCCCTGGATTAGAGTTTTGCTCGGGATACTTCCAGTTCCTCCGATGCACGGTTTGACAAGTATGAACTTGGCTATTAGGAGCCCAGGAATCGACTCTATTATGTTTTGGAGACCAAACACCTACACCTTTTGCCTTTTTTTTAAAAAGTGTGGCCAACCCAGACTCCGCGTCCCACCTATTTTCACGAATATAACCCAACATGAAGCCTTGCCGAATCGCCCACGCGTAATCTCCTTTCACAAAGCGGACTATGCCGTCACTCCCGTAACGGAGCAATTTCGTGTCGGCAATAATTTTAGCTTCGAAGAAAAGGGCCCAATATCGAGAATAGACTGTTCCGGGCGGTGACTTCCTCGGTCTGATTACGATATCTGGCCGCTTTGCCAGCGTTGATCCATCGTAGTTTTTAAGTTCCTCTGCAGTCGTCGGTGTTTCGAAATTGCTTTCATTAAATGCCCCCCTCGGCCCAAGGCGTCCCCGACGAATATGTTCGAGTACCTCGGCGACCTGATAAGTTATATGCGCCTCATCATCCGTAAGAATGTCCATTGAATGGCTCGGGTCGGCTCTAAGGTAGTTCCACGCTGACACCACTGCCGATAATGCGGAAACGATTAAAGGATTCGCGATATCCTCAAGTGGCAACTCGTTGCCCTGCGACCGCCCCAGGGCGGCCATAGACGCTCTCTCACCCATTACTGGCTTCCCTTCCACCCGTAGAAAAATGCGATAGAAGATCCAGGATGTTCATGGTAGCCCGAGTCGGCGTCCAATATTGGTACTGATTCCGCATCGCCACAACGATCTGGTCACCTGCTTGGTGTAATAATGCCCGCGTTGCGCCTTCGTTTTCTGCAATAACCTTCAGCAACTGCATTGCAATGGGCTCTTCCCGCGTGCGGCCGCCATTGGATCTCTTGACACCAATAAATTTCCACGTCTCACTACCAGATTCGACCAATCTTACGCTGAACTTCTCCCCCATATCATCACCGAATTCGTTCAGACCTTCCTCCAGGTTCTTCGCAAACTGATTAAGCTCTTTTGATGTCGGAGGCTTCTGAGCTCGCTCCTTTGCGCGAGCATATGGCGAGCGTAGTTCGAGCGCTTCATTAACCACTTGAGCCTCAAATGCGTCGATGCCATATAACTCATAAACGAATGAATCCAGCGATCGTTGATCTATTCGGTTATATTTCAAAATGGAGTCAGCTAACGCGATTATTCTCGCACGCGCTCTTAGATCAAGACTGGACAACTCAGGAACCGGAAACTGCGAGAACTCCCTGAGGAGTAATGCCTTTCGCTCTACACCAATTCTCGAGCTAGTCATTAGATTATAATAAGCGAAGAGCGAGCTATTGGACAGGACGAATATATACTTCGTCAACGCGTCTCCATCGTCATGGCCATAACCACTAAAGCCAAAGTACGACTCATTAAAGGCAATCATGCCAGAGCCGCCGGCCCAGTGCGCTTTCACTACCCCCTCTATATCCCCAGGTGCTTCCGCTAGGATCGCTAAAGGAAGTTTATAGCCGGCTGGCTTTCGCGCTCGTTCCAGCTCTTCATAGCTAAACTTGCGAAGGTCGCTATGCCTAATTCTGTACTTAGGGCTATCGGATTTCTCCAACATCCGTGCATACCGGAGCAGCTCAGGAGGCACTGGCCCTTTATCACTCCCCTTGCGATATCCTTGGCTCAGTCGCAATCCAAGGCGTTCAGTCCAATAATCACCTAACCTGGACCATACCATGGGTGAGTTATTAACTGAGCTCCAGTTCGCCCCTGCATAGTTTTGCGGAAGAACCAACCTTGACTCTAATTTATGGATAACCGAGGCATCGAAATCCGTACCTGTGAATAGCACCTTGGCGATTGTTGGTTCATTTATTATCGTTTTACTGTGAATAGGCCTTGCATTTTCATAGTCCACGACAATATGGGTTCGGCCTGTCGGGCTAGAATTCGGAACGGGGTCGACATAATAGAATTGTTCATCTTGCTTCGGCCGATCATTCGTGGCGAGAAGTACGCAAAATGGTGTACCCATCCCGTCCCAGACAGAGTGAACAATTTCCGACCCGTTAAGTATTCCTTTCACAGATACTGCATTGAATATAGCCTCTCTTGCGGCCGCAGGTTTTGGCTGTTGTTTAAAAAGGAATCGACCGTGCAGAACAAATGAAAGTACGCCGCCGGGTTTCGCCCACTCCATCGAGCGCCATACAAATGGAAGGTCTGGCACCAAGTCCGGATTGGAATATAGCGATTTGATTTCATCTTCCGAAGATACGCTCCTTCTCCGCTCGATGATTCCGTTGATTATCTTGTCGACTCTTTGATTTGCAGCCTTTCCTGGTTTTCCTTTCCAGCTCGTCCAAGGGGGATTTGCCGCGACGATGTCGAATTGACTCCGCATTTTATCGATCGGCATCGCCAAACTTCCGAGCAACCCTTCGGGAGAGCCGTCATCTGCATCACCGCCTATAGTCAGTAAATTTTCGCCTAAAAGATTCGGGAAGATCAGATCTTCCGGCGGACCTGGTTCTGGATCCAACTCTATTGCAGTTAAATACAGCGATAGAGCGGAAAGTCGTAACGCAGATCCATTTTTGTCAAACCCGAAGATTTGTTCATGAAGTATGCGCCTTATCTCTGCAGTTGTCGGTCGGCAGCCAGCTTCTCGCCAATTCTCGGCGATCAATCGCTGAAAGGCTAGTGTCAAAAACACGCCAGCACCTGCTGCCGGGTCAAGAACTTTTGCATCCGCCGGAGAACTCGTCGTCAACGCTTCAAATGCTTCATCTATTACATATTTGGCAACGGAGCTTGGCGTGTAATGAACGCTATCCGCTTTAGCTTTGTCTCCATAGAACCGGTGACTGTAATCTTCGTACACTTGGCTAAGCAGGCCCACAGGAACATGCGCAAAATTGATATCGCCCCAATCCAAAAGCTGCTGACCACTAGCCTCGGCGCGTGCAGCGATCTTTGTTAGCTCATGGAATATAGGATGTGAGCCATCGTTTTCAAATGCACCAAAGAACTTATTATATTTACCTTCACAAAGTGGCAGCAGGTTGCCGTTGAATGTCCTATCTAGCCACGCACAAGTTTTGGCGGCATTCCGCGCGTTTGAGAAGCACCTCGTCGCATCCCCTTGATTCTGTCGAAACAGCCATGGAAACGTTTTTTCATTTAATATATCTCGATCGATTAGGAATCGCGTAAACAATGCGCGTCCTACAAGGGATATCACTTGGTCCCTGTTATCTCGCAAACCCTCTGAGCTCAAGAGCTCCTTGGTAGCGTGCGTCAGCACATTGAACATCAACTCGTGAATTGAGTGGCGATCCGCTGATCGTCGCTTATGGTCGCCCTTGTCCTCTAGACCACCTTGCGCCAGATCGAGAATATAGCTTTCGGCTTTCGGCGTTCCCGCCTGTATGCTTTCGCGTAACGAAAGGGTTCTAAGTCGATCTACGGAATATAGATCCAACTGCCCTGGTTTAAGCACTGCCATGTACGCATTGTCACCGCGAAAAGCGAGGACACTCTTGAGCCGCTCCAACGCGATCTTCCCATGATTTCCAATTCCGACGGCGAGGGGCTCTCTAACAACAAAAACCAGGGGGCTCCCGCCTGCCTCAATTACGGCGCTAGGCCGTAACGGCAGATCTTCTGTTCCAGAGTGTCCTGAGAACAGATCTCGATACTGCAACGAATCGTATGACGGTTCACTGAGAAGGCGTACGGCGGACTCCGGCGCGCCATAGCTCTGAAGTTCAGACTTTATATCGAGTAGAGACATAGTCTTATTATCCTTCGAGAATTTAATAGCCAGCTTTGGGCTGTTTTCCGTCTTTCTCGAATTTTTGTTTTTCTTCTATTCCACCGGGCAAAGAGTCCAGTTCGTCACTCTGTGTACCCAACCTAATATCTATAAGACGAACCACATCTTCTCGAAGGTCGATAACAATCGCAGGCTTATCAAAATCATGACAGGTCGATTCGTTAGCTCTTTCCAACAAGACATCCCCACTTGCTGGGAAAATATAAAGCCGGAAATGCGCTAATCTCGGCCAATTGGGACCGTTTAGTTTCGCAAAAAGGGCCTGGCCAGCGGTGGCCAAATACCGGACTTCGCACCCACATTCTGAAATGGCGCGCCGAACAACGCGCAGAGCCAGGACATCCCCCAAGGTAAACGAGGGGTTATTCCCAGATTTCTTCTGCAAAGGCATCAGAAACCGGCGCCAATACCTGAGTTGGGCGCGTGTAACACCGCTAAACGCCTGTGCTTCTTGTGGGCGCAACAAAGCTGGATCGCTCATTTGCGAGGGCTTCACTATGGGCTCGTGTTAAGGATAGCACATAAACTGGTCGTATATAGCCACTTTTTCGGCTATACCGGGCCAGTAGTGAGGCTCGGCAGTCTGGAATGGCTGACGGAGAGGTTGGTTTTCCGCAAGGCCAAAACCTGTCTGGTCTTTACAGGATCTGGGCGCAATTGGACAACGGAACTAGAGGAGCCTCGGGTGCGGGGGCAATTGAGGTGTCGTGGTGATAGGAAAAGGATGGCTAGGTCCTACTAGCAGACGAGCTCTATTTCCGTGGTTTCGATACCGTATGGCCGACCAGAGTGCGCAGGGCGAGGTCAGATGGGTTCAGCCAGCGGCGGAGAAGATATGCCCGCGCCGCGTCGACTTCAGCCGCTGTAACACGATACCAGGGTCGGTCTACCCCTTCCTTCAGGGCGATTTCAAACCAAAACGGCAATTCCGATTTCCAATGATAACGACGGAAGCTCGATCCCATAACATCTGCAGCCTGGCACGATGCGATGAAGCGTGCAGGCCAGTCACGCAGCAACCATCCCGCTAAGAGAATCAGGTTTGCCCGGTCCTGGATGCCCCATTCCTCGAATGGCCGACCGTGCTTATCGGGCATCGTCACATTTGGGCATCCGACCTGCGATCTCATGCCTTCCAGCAGCAGCATGGTGCGTGCATTGGACGAAATCGCAGCCAGAAGGATGTGAAGCCCGACAAATAGGCAAAGCGGATGGCCAATCGGAAACGGAATTCCATTCGAAACTGCAGATATACCGGGCGTGAGCGCCTGATCAAGGGCACGAACGAGCCACAACATGTCCGCTGGCGCCCAAGATCGGGTGAAACCGTTTCCCAGAGGTCGGCCACAACGCCAGCAAGCACGCAATCGGTCGAATGGCGGCGTGAGGGTATGACCGTAGTCACACTGGTGGAAAGCCGCATTCGCCCCGCACGCAGCGCAACGATCCACCATCAGACAACCGTGGATGGGGCACGCCACAGCCCATGCGAGACGCCACTCCCGGCGGAAATACGGCACCTCGTCCGTCGCGAGGCAAATCGGGCAGTAGCTGGTAAAAGGCCGTTTGGCGAGCCGACTTGTTTTGCCGATGGGTAACACCCAGGCCAACTGGCCAGAGCGAGCAGCTCGCTCGAACAACACACCCTCGTATGCCGGCAGGGTCGTATCCCAGATCCGCCGGCGAGGCACCCCGGTCAGCCGATTGAGTCCCGCAAGCATCCGCACTGGCGGTGTGCGGTCCAGGTCGATCATCCACTTGAGCGCATCTCGGCCGAAATGCTCTCTCGTGAAGGGTTCGAGCTTCTGCCTGTTCGCCCAAGCTAGGCGTACAAGCCAAGAGGTGAGCAGCTCATTCGGTTGGGGGCGCGGCCGAAAGAAAAGCAGCCGTTGCCCGATGTCCATGGCCCCTACAGCCGCCCGCGCCGGCCGGGACGCTGCCAATAGATCTTTTTCAGCGAATCCTTCGAGAGATCGTCCGGCACGATCCGCTCGGCACCGGATTCCATGGCCTGCGCGGCAAGGCGCTGCAGCAATGTGACGACCTCTCCTATGATCCCGTCGGTCTCCTGGTGAACCCGGTCCGCTAGGGCTGGTTGGATCAACTTCGAGGGCTTGCGGAGCCCGAGCTTCGGCTCGATCGTCGCGAGCAGCTGCAGAAAACGCTCATCCGGCTCCCAGCGGGGCAAGTCCAGCGGCTGAAAGCGGTTGGCGATCTGCCGGTCGGCCTGGAGCGCGTTTCGCGTCTCCGGCGTACCAGCTACCACGATGGGAACCTCAAGCTCGTTTCCGAGGTATTTGACGGCATTCAAGAACCGGCGCTGGCGATTGCCAGTCCCGGCGACCGCGTGCTGGAACTCGTCGAGGATGATCATCCGAGTTTCCAGGCTAAACAGGAGTGATTTCAGCCGGTAGAGCTTCGAATCCGCCGGCTCACGCTGAGCGCCTGGCGCGTAGAGTTTCTCCAGCATGGAGTTGTACAGCCGACTTTCATCGGGTGCGGGCGGCGTCTGGAGCTTGAGGATCGGAATCTGAGTTTGCTCCGCCGTGGGATCGGGCTCAGGCGTGTTCCGGTCATAGAACCGGTTAAGCAACATGGTCTTGCCGTTGTTCGTCTCGCCGATCACCGCTGCGTTCGGCATGCGGTGCGATTGCGGATGGTGGAGCAGATCTTCAAGAATGCCCAGGATCTCCTTTGCCTTGGGGTAACCGATCCAGAACGGCCGGAAGAGCTCGCGCTTGCGCAGCGCGAGCTGCTCGACTTGCTTCTCCTGCTCCAGAGCCACCTAGAGGTCCTCTACTTCGTCGAAGGGCTTGATGTCGTCGAGAGCGCGCACCGCTTCCAGTTTCGGCTTCTCGGGCTTAGTGGGCGCTTCTCGCGCCTTTTTCGCGGCCTGCTGGCCATGGATCCGCCGGCTTCGGCTCAGCCGTGCCGATCGCGTCTTGCGCTTCGCCGTCTCTTCTATGTTCCTCATGTTGTGATAAGCGTCGAATATAGCCTCTTCGTCGATATCCTCCTTCTGCTGTTCCCGAAGCGTCGCTCGAATTTTCTTCAGTTCCCACAAGGTTATCGGGGGATGTCGGGTGTCGGCATAAGGGATCTCGAAATACTGCTCGGCATCCGGGTCGTAGAAATAGACCCGCGAAATGTCCCGGGGGTCCCGGCGGAACACGAACCGGCGCTTCCGCTTCAGATCGTTCGGCTCTCGCGCCTCAATCCAGCGGTGGAGCACATCGGCCTGGTAGTGGATGTAGTCCCAGACGATGCCATTCGATCGAATGGGCTTACGCTCCATCGGCATGAAGTCGAGGCGCAGACGCAAAGGGTCCTGAACCATCGGGATGTAGCCGATGCCCGGTTGCTCGTCCGTTCCAAGGATCCCTTGCTCGTATTTCTTGAGCGGCGTGGTCTCCAGCTGGCTGTGCACCTTGTTGTGATACATGCCCACAGCTAGGTGCAGGAGCCATTCTTCAAGCTCGCGCAAGGTCAGAGCTGATTGGCGGTCAGTGTCGTAGTCGCCCTTGGCCTTCGGATTGGAGAAGGTCGAGCCAGGCAACGCCTGAATTTCCTTCATGAAGGTGCCGAGCAATCGTTCGATATGCCCGCCATAGTTCGGCTTTTTGACCTTTCGGAACTGGAGGTCGATGCCGTAGGTACGGCAAGCCTCGCCAAGGGTGTTCCCACGAAATTCCTTGGCATTGTCGGCATGGATGACTCGGGGCAAGCCGTGGCATGGCCATTGCGCGTCGATCCCGAACTCTTCCAGCAATGGCTCTTTCGGCAGGATGGCGTTCGCCAGACACATACCCGTGCCGAGACTGCCTGGCGGATCGAGCGAAATGTAATAGCCGGCCATCAAGCGGCTGAAAATATCGACAGCCACTGTGATCCAGGGCCGCCCGATAGCCCGGCGCAGCTCCTCGTCGACCACAGTGAGATCCACCTGTGTGTGGTCAATTTGGAGCACAGAGTATGGGTACTCGGCATCCGGAAATTTCCCACGCCGAGCACGATACTTGAGCGCGGCATTCCGGCCTTTGCGTTGCCGATAGGCTTCTTCCAGTGGTATGGCTTTCACCCGATCGTAGTAGGTATTTTTGTGCGGGATCGGCAGGTCCAGGGTGCGACAGCGCCTTTTCAATTCCCGGTAGCTCTGTTCCACCGTTCGTTGCTGGCTGGTCATATGGAAGTCTTCGATGACACCCTTGATGACCTCCTCGACGCTCTCAGCCAGTTTGGTGCTTCCTCTGTCTTTGCGTCGTTGACGCAACAGAGCCGTGACCACGCCGTGCTCGGCGAACTTCTGCATCCACCCGTATAGCGTGGTGCTCGAAACAGCCTCCCGATCCGCCACCTCTGCGACATCGGCGGCGGTCCGGTCCGGCTTATCGAGCAAGGGGCGGATGACTTCGTAGCGCCTCAGGGCCTCTTGCCACTGCTTCTCGGGCATCTCGTCCAGATCTGGCGCACCCGGGGAGAAACAGGTGGATTCCGTCAAATCGGCAATTCGAAGCTCGCTTTCGGTCTGTGAGTCCAGATCCAGCACCCGTACACGGGTCGTGTCGACGAATCCCCGAATGCAGTAGCGGCGACCACCGGAGTTCACGACGGCGCCCTTGGCGACATGGACAACGCGATTACTCACAACACCTCCAGTTTCCGGCGGGTGAACTCGGTCTCCAGGCTGCGAATGCGGGTGGCCATCGTCAGCGGCCGATCCAGGTCGGCCTCCACAAAGCCTTCAAGCACGGCATTCCAGAGCCAGGGAAGAAGCCTCGCTTGTTCCTGGATGTCGCCGCTGAGCGTCTCAAGCACGCCCCTCGGGGTCGATTCACCCAGCTCGGCCAAACCGAGCCGCACGAGGCGCTGTCTGCGGAGCCCTTGGGTCTGATCCGGATCTATCCGCTGCCGGCGGAAACGCAGAAGAAAGCGAGCATTGGGGAGGTAAGGGGTCCGGATCTCCTTGTCGGTCACGATCTTGAAATACCAGCCGCTAGCCCGGGCGACGGCCATCGCCTGGCGAAAGCGCGGTCGGAGCTCGTCCCAGTCGCGGCGCAGTACCACCCTTGGCTTAACCTCGAAAAGACGCGGGGGCCGGGAGCAGTATTCCACCAGGACATCCGGGGTATAGGCCCGGCGCCGTCCAGTGCGGTCCGTCCAGCGCATGGTCAGCGGCTGGACGCTGTAGCGAACAACATCCGAATTTGCCTCAAGGAGGGTCAGGAAATCCTGCTCAAGGGAGGACTCGACCGGCTGCGGTAGATCATTTTTCTCCGTAACCACCCGCCCAGTGACGCTGACCTTCGAGGGGCCGATTGAGCGCACGGGGCTGCCGACCCTCTCCCAGAGGGCCCGTGTCACGGCCTGTTTGGCGAGTCGATCCTTCGTCATGGACCTATTCTAGCGCGCAAAAACGGTCCTGGTAGGCGGGAATTCCCAAAATTATGGGTGGGGCTTGTTGGACCTCACACCGTCGAACCCCCCTCTGTCCGGGTCGTCGTCCCCGTGGAACGATATTGAGGGGCGGATAAGGAGCCTGAAGTGGGTCATTCCAATTTATCGTTGTGTATTCCAAAAAAGCGATGTTTTTGACACAAGGAAGGGGCACGCTTTGACCTGGCCATCGCCCTGGGGATTCTGGCCGCGGCCGGCGAGATCCCCGAGGAGGCCATCGAGGGTCGCTGCTTTCTCGGCGAACTGTCCCTGTCCGGCGAACTGCGGCCGGTGCAGGGCATTCTGCCGGCGGCCTGTGCGGCCGGGCGTGCCGGGCAGCAACTGATCGTGCCGGACGACAACGGCGCCGAGGCGGCGCTGGCTTCGGGCACCGATACCCGCGCGGCCACCTCCCTGCTGGCCGTCACCGAGGCGCTGATCGGGGACCAGCCCCTGCCCCGGGCCAGGAGCGAGTCCATCCGGCCCGGCAGCGACATGGCGGATCTGGCCGATGTGCGCGGACAGCACCAGGCACGCCGGGCCCTGGAAGTGGCCGCGGCCGGGGGGCATTCCCTGCTCTTCATCGGCCCGCCCGGCACGGGCAAGAGCATGCTGGCCTCGCGCCTGCCGGGCATCCTGCCGCCCATGAGCGAGGAGGAAGCCCTGGAAGCGGCGGCGGTGGCCTCGGTGAGCGGGGAAGGCCTGGATCCGGCGCGCTGGAAGGTTCGCCGTTTCCGCAGCCCGCATCACACCTGTTCGGGGGTGGCCCTGGTGGGTGGCGGCTCACAGCCGCGGCCCGGCGAGATCTCACTGGCCCACCACGGCGTGCTCTTTCTGGATGAACTGCCCGAGTACGACCGCAAGGTACTGGAAGTGCTGCGCGAGCCCATCGAGACCGGGGAGATCCATATCTCGCGGGCCGCGCGGCGAGCCACCTTTCCGGCCCGTTTTCAGCTGGTGGCGGCCATGAACCCCTGCCCCTGTGGCTATCTGGGCGATCCGAAGAAGGCCTGCCGCTGCACCGAGGAACAGGTCAGCCGCTACCGCAACAAGATTTCCGGGCCCCTGCTGGACCGGATTGATCTGCAGGTCACGGTGCCCCGGCCGGACAAGGATCTGCTGCGGCCGAACGCTCCCCGGGGCGAATGCAGCGGCTCGGTGCGCGAGCGGGTGATGGCGGCCCGCAGCATTCAGATGGCACGCCAGGGCCGCCCCAATGCCGCCCTGGGCAGCCGCCAGATCGAGGCCCACTGCCTGCCGGATCCGGACGGCAGTGCCCTGCTGGAACAGGCCATGGATCGCCTGGGCCTGTCAGCCCGTGCCTATCACCGCATCCTGCGCCTGGCCCGCACCCTGGCCGACCTGGACGGCAGCGAAGCCATTGCCGCCGGCCACATCGGTGAAGCCATCCAGTACCGCAGCCTAGAACGGGGCGAGAGCGCGACGGCGGCCTAGTGGCTGAAGCGAGGCGCGTCGCGTAGCCTCAATCACGGCCGAGAAATGCACGGATATCCTTCAGCAGTTCCGCGCCGTGTTCATCACTGGGCCAACCGCGACGGCGATCCTGCAACTCGCCTTCTTCGAGGAAGAAGAAGACCGGTGTGGCACTGAAGGCAACCGTCTCCGGCCACTCGGCGTTCTGCCAGGCAATGGCGATCACCGCCTGTGTGGCCTCGCGATTCCAGTCAGCGATGCCGGTGAGGGGCCGACCCGTGCCTCGTTGGCCGCTCACCAGCAGCAGCCGCTCCCCTGGATAGTCTGACGCATCCAGGGCATCAATGTAATCCAGGGCGCGGGCGGAAAAATGGCAAGCGGTACTGACCGATGCGACAACCCAGCGGCCCGTGAGGTCCACGCCGTCTTTCAGAAGGCGTATACCAGCCTCCTCATGATCCGTCTGCAGCAAACGGATCGGATGCGCTTCCGTCTCTGAAACCCTCTGTGGATGATCATCAGCGAGGGGATTATCGATCTGTTCGTGATGCTGAGCGTAAAACTCGGCCGCCTCATCGAAACGCCTTGCGTCCAGTGCCGCCCACCAGCTTTGCTGGAAATGAGAGGCGTCCGGAGTTGACGGCTCATCGCGAGTGTTGTCGCGGCGTGCCTGCTCGGAGGACAGGCTGAGCATGACATCGGCGGCCACCGGGTCGGCGGTGTAGAAGCTCGTCGTAAACGCGGCCTCATAGAGCGCCTTCAATGCCTCGGGGCTCAGCGAGCGGTGCGTTTCTGCCTCATGACAGGGTGCCATGCGCTGACGAAAGTTGTCGGTCACCGCTTGAAATTCGTCCCGCGGCTTTTCCAGTTCGATACCGTGCGCCGCACGCGCCCGGCTGCCTTCATGGATCAGGGCCACGGTATGGTTCAGTCGCCGGGCTTCACTCTCGATTAGCTCATTGCATCGGTCTTCCGCCTGAACGAGGCTGGTCGTGAGTAGCAACACCATGAGGATGGGCCATCGAATCTTCACCGAAACACTCCCTGTTTGCCGAATTGCGTCCCCGGGTCGATCACCCGCAGACCCCATCCGATACTGCTAGGGCCGGCTGCTTCCACCCGGCAGGCCGTCAGTCTGGCGAATGTCGTAATGAATCACGTCGGTGGGCATTTCCACCAGGAAGTCCTGTTCCTTGGTGTAATAGCGGGCCTTGTCGGCCCGGCCGCCGGTAAAGGCCTCGATGGCTTCGCGGCTTTCCCACAGGGTCAGGATGACGACCTCACTGCGGTTATTGGGCAGATCGCGGGTCATGACCATGACGCCATGGTTGCCCTTGAGACCGGTATGGGCCTTGATACCGGTTTTTTCCATGTAGGCCAGGTACTCATCGCGTTTCGAGGTCGGCGTCACGCCGCGCCATTCACGAAGAATCATGCCGTGCTCTCCTCACGCCAGTGGGCTTTCGGCCAGCTTACCATCCCGGCGGCGGATGCAAAGCCCGGCGCAAGGCCCTATGCTGATAGATCTGTCTGGCGCACCGTCGCCAGAAAACACACTCGATCAAGAGGGGCCCTTGGAGCGATGCTGAAACGTCTGGAGCAGCGACTGAAACTGAAGATGATTCCGGCGGTGTTCTACACTTCGGCGGCGCTGGCGATTGTCTTCGTGGCCATTGCCGCCCCCTTCAATGAGCCCGTGGCCGCCTTCTTTGCCGATGTCACCGGCTGGATCTCCACCTACCTCGGCTGGTTCTACATTCTCAGCGTGACCGGGCTGCTGGCCTTTCTTATCTGGGTGGCCATGAGCCGCTACGGCACCATTCGCCTGGGTGGCGACGATGCCCGCCCCGAGTACAGCACCCTGGCCTGGTTCACCATGCTGTTCGCGGCCGGCATTGGCACCATCCTCATGTTCTGGGGCGTTGCCGAACCCATGACCCGCCTGGCCAACCCGCCTCTGGCGGAGATCGAGCCGGGCAGCCAGGAAGCGGCCCGTCTGGCCATGAGCATTTCCCTGTACCACTTCGGCCTGCACACCTGGACCATCTTTACCCTGCCGGCCCTGGCCATTGGCTATTTCAGCTACCGCCACGGCCTGCCCATGCGCATCAGCAGCATCTTCTATCCCGTCTTTGGCGAACGGGTACACGGCCCCATCGGCTGGACCATCGACATCATCGCCCTGCTCGGCACCCTGTTCGGCGTGGCAGTGTCGGTGAGCCTGGGCACCCTGCAGCTCAACAGCGGCCTTAACTACCTGGTGGGCCTGCCCACCACCCATCTTTCGGAAACCCTCATCATTGCCGTGGTCACCGGCCTGGCGGTGATTTCCGTGGCCCTGGGCCTGGACCGCGGCATCCGCCGCCTGTCCCAGTTCAACATTGCCATTGCGGTGCTGCTGCTGGTCTTCATCTGGGTGGTGGGCCCCACCCTGTTCATCACCAAGGGGCTGGTGGAGAACGTGGGCAACTACCTCAGCGATCTGCCCTGGCTGGCCTTCTGGACGGAAACCTTCCAGGAAACGGACTGGCAGCGCGGCGCCACGGTGTTCTACTGGGCCTGGACCATTTCCTGGGCCCCCTATGTGGGCATCTTCATCGCCCGCATTTCCCGCGGCCGCACCATCCGACAGTTCGTGCTCGGCGCTCTGGGCGCGCCCACCCTGTTCACGGTGCTGTGGTTCTCCACCTTCGGCCTGGCCGCCCTCAACCTGGAGTTTGAGCGGGGCGTGGCCCTGGCCAGTCAGGTTCAGGAGGATGTGCCCGTGGCCCTGTTCTCCTTCCTGGAACAGTACCCCCTGGCCACCCTGAGCTCGCTGGCCAGCGTGGTGATCATCATCATCTTCCTGACCACCTCGGCGGACTCAGCCGCCCTGGTGGTGGATCTGCTCTCGCGCCGGGATGACCAGCCCAGCCAGACCCATCAGCGGGTGTTCTGGACCATCCTGCTAGGCGGTGTGGCCGCCACCCTGTTGCTGGGGGGTGGTCTGGATGCCCTGCAGAACGTAATCATCACCCTGGGCCTGCCCTTTTGTGCCCTGCTGGTGTTCATGGCCGTTTCCCTGAGCCGGGCTCTGCACGCGGACTACCTCGGCTACAGCCTCAAGGATCTGGCCGGTGGACGGGCACCGGACATGAACATCATGGGCGAGGCACCCAGTGGCGAGGACAAGGGCACCGAGCCCTTCATGGAAGATCGGCGGGAGCAGGAGGAGAAGCCCCGGGAGTAAACGGGGAAGGGTGGTTTGGCGGGGTTCTGGGCGTTTGAGGTCTGGAGCTCATCAAATGTCGATTACGACTACGACTACGACTACGATTACGACAACGAGCACGGGGGCTTTTGGGGTCTGAGGGTTTGGGTGGGGAATCAGAGGGTCGCGGAAATTTCAAGCCTCCCGCCGGCACTGGCAGGTGCGTAGAATGCGGATCCATGTCCGCCATTGACCAGCAGCTCAGGCATCTCAACCCGGAACAGCGTGCCGCCGTCACGGCCATCGACGGGCCGGTGCTGGTGCTGGCCGGCGCCGGCAGCGGCAAGACCCGGGTGATCACCCACAAGATCGCCTGGTTGCTGGACGAATGCCAGATCCCGCCGGAGCGGGTGGCCGCGGTGACCTTCACCAACAAGGCCGCACGCGAGATGAAGGAGCGGGTCGGCCGCCTGATTCCCGCCGAGCGGGCCAAGCGCCTGATCGTTTCCACCTTCCACACCCTGGGCCTGCGCATCCTGCGCGAGGACTACAAGCTGCTGGGCCTGAAGCGCAATTTCAGCATCTTCGACGCCGAGGACAGCCGCAATCTGATCCGGGAACTGCTCAAGGGCGACAACCGCGACGCCCAGGACGTGATCGACGTGGTGCAATGGCGCATCTCCGGCTGGAAATCGGCCCGGGTGGGGGCCGAACAGGCCGTGGGCCTGGCCGAGAACAATCAGGAAGTGATGGCCGCGCGCATCTACGGCCAGTACGAGCGTCATCTGCTGGCCTACAACGCGGTGGATTTCGATGACCTGATCGCCAAGCCGGTCATGCTGTTCGAGGACGAACCGGAGGCCAGGGAACGCTGGCAGAACCGCTTCCGCTACCTGCTGGTGGACGAATACCAGGACACCAATGGCGCCCAGTACGAGCTGCTGCGCCAGCTCACCGGCGTGCGGGCAGCCTTCACGGTGGTGGGCGATGACGACCAGAGCATCTACGCCTGGCGCGGCGCCCAACCGGAAAACCTGGCCAATCTCAAGAACGACTTCCCGAATCTGAAGGTGGTCAAGCTGGAGCAGAACTTCCGCTCCACCAGCCGCATCCTGCGGGTGGCCAACACCCTGATCGCCAACAACCCCCACCTGTTCGACAAGCGCCTGTGGAGCCAGCGCGGCGAGGGTGACAACGTTCGCATCATCCCCTGCAAGGACGGTTTCGGCGAGGCCGAACAGGTGGTGGCGCGCATTCTGCAGCACAAGATGGAGAACGGCGGCAGCTGGGGTGATTACGCCATCCTCTATCGCGGCAACTTCCAGGCCAAGCCTTTCGAGAAGATGCTGCGCGAGCATCGCATTCCCTATCACATCTCGGGCGGGCAGAGCTTCTTCGACCGCGCCGAGGTGAAGGACCTGATCGCCTACCTGCGCCTGCTGGCCAACCCGGATGACGACAGCGCCTTTCTGCGCATCATCAATGTGCCCCGGCGCGAAGTGGGTGCCACCACGCTGGAGAAACTCGGGGGCTACGCCCGCGAACGCAATGTCAGCCTGTTCTCTGCCTGCCTGGAGTTCGGCCTGCACCATGTGCTGCCGGCGCGCACGGCCAGCCGCCTGGAAGAGTTCGCCGTGTGGATGGGCAAGCTGGGCGAGGAAGCCGAGCACAGTGACGAGCCGGTGGCGGTGGCCCGGCAGCTGGTGGAGGAAGTGGGCTATCTGGACTGGCTGGAAGAGACCGCCCGCGACCCCAAGGCCTTCGAGCGGCGGCGGGACAATATCGAGGAACTGTTCGGCTGGATGGGCAATATCGCCAAGCGCGCCGATGGCGACATCAGCCTGACGGGCATCCTCAATCACATGAGCCTGATGGACATGCTCGACCGCAGCGGCGACGATCCCGGCGACACCGTCGCGCTCATGACCCTGCACGCGGCCAAGGGCCTGGAGTTCAACCATGTCTACCTGGTGGGCATGGAAGAAGAACTGCTGCCCCACCGCAACAACCTGGAAGGGGAAGGCCTGGAGGAGGAGCGGCGGCTCTTCTACGTCGGCATCACCCGCGCCCAGATCACTCTCAGCCTGACCTACGCCAAGAAACGCCGCCGCTACGGCGAAGACCTGGACTGCACCCCGAGTCGCTTCCTGGAAGAACTGCCCGAAGACGACCTGCACTGGCTCGGCAAGACTGCCGAGGACCCCGAACAGCGCAAGGAAACCGGCAAGACCCACGTGGCCGGCCTGCGCAGCCTGCTGGCGCCCGAGACCTGAGCAATCATTACGCGGATGAATCCGCGCCTACAGCGGGCTCGGGAACTCGGCGTGCCAAACGATGGATTGTTATCGCGGATAAATCCGCTCCCACGTTGCCGATAGCGACCCCGTGTCACCGCCGACCCCCACCCCTGGCGATCAGCCAAAAAAAACCCCGGCACCGGGCCGGGGCTTCTGCACAACATCTCTTACGCTCAGATCAGTCGAGCTGTTCCAGCATGTAATCGAGGGCGGCGGCGACCTGCTCGTCGCTCAGGTTGGGGTTGCCGCCCCGCGCCGGCATGAAGCCGGCATCACCCTGGAAACCGTTGATGGAATGATCCAGCAGGGTCTCGTAACCCTTGTCCATGCGCGCGGCCCAGGCCGCATCATCACCGGTGCGCGGCGCGCCGGCAATACCCGGCCCGTGACAGGCGGTGCAGGCCTGATTGTAAACCTGCTGGCCATCCACTTCCCCGGCCTCGGCCACTTCTTCCTCGGCAGCGGCGGGGCGGGTCACTGCAGCCACGCGCACCTCACATTCCTCTTCCTGACCCTGCAGGCAGAGGCGGCCTTCCGGACGAATCCTCTCGGCCAGGCGCTCGGCGGCATCGGCGGTCTGGTGATGGCGATCGGCGATGGTGCGATTGGCCACGCTGTTGGAGATGGCAAAGATGACGATCGTGAACACGATCAGGAACGCCAGCACCAGCATGAAGGTGTCAAAAAATGTACGGTCTTCTTGCTCGGACACGGTCACAAACCCCTGCAGAGTCGACAGCCCACGCGGGCTGGTAATTGAGGCTTTCGGGGGGCCATTCGGCCGCCGCGGAAAAACGCAAGTATAAACCGAAGGCCCACCGGAAATACAGTCCACAGCCCCGCCGACCAGCCGCTGAGGGCGAGGGATTTCCGGGCCGGGCATGGACTCCACGCCCCCGGAAAGCTACACTACGCCGTTCCCCGGCCCCGAGCCGGACATAGCGCCCGTAGCTCAGCTGGATAGAGCGTTGGCCTCCGAAGCCAAAGGTCGCAGGTTCGAATCCTGCCGGGCGCGCCAGATTACTTATCGAAGCCCTCGCACCTGCGGGGGCTTTGTCGTTTCCGAGGTCGGGATTCGAACCTGCGACAATCGAAAAAGATAGGTTCGAATGGATCGTCGGGAACGATCCATCGCAGGGCCGATCAGGCCCTGTCCCCGGAGCGACAGCGGAGGGGATCGGGCCCACGGATGTGCCCGACAATCCTGCCGGGCGCGCCTCGAAGCCCCCCCCACCCGCGGGGGCTTCGTCGTTTCCGAAGTCGGATTTCCGAGTGAATCGTGAATCGTGAATCGTGAATCGTGAATCGGAGTGCGGCGTTAGAAAGCGGCCGGGTGTTCCTTGTGTTACGGCTCCGAAGGTGAGGTGTGAGGCGTGAGGGGTGAGGTGAAAGGCGGGGCGCCTACGGCGCCCAACGGCCGGCCGTCGGCCGGCCTAAACGCGCGCAGCGCGGAAGCCGAAGGCTTCGGGTTTTCACCTCACGCCTTACGCCTTACGCCTCACCTTCGGAGCCGGGAAACCGGCTGTGCCACAACCCACCCGCTAGTGGCTCCGACCAACCCTGATCGCGGCAGGAATGCCGCTCCCACAACCACACCACCCTCTAACGCCGCCTTCCGATTCACGATTCACTCCTCATACCCGCCATTGACTAGAATTTAAGCCAAGGCCCCAACCCGCCCACGGTAAAACCCAATGGACGCAAGCAGCATTCAGGGTGCCGGCAGTGACATCGAGCTCAAGCTGCCGCTGCAGGCCCGCACGGAAGTGATGCGTTCAGAAGATTCGGCCGGCGAGACCCCCTTGCCGGCCGAACACGGCCCGCTGCTCGACACCCGGGCCTGAGCTCAGTCCCGGTCCTGCTCGATCAGCCAGTTCCCCACCTCGACGATGCCCCGGGGGCCACCGGCACTGCTGGGGTCGGTCACGTACTGGCCATTGATCACCACCGAGGGCGTGGCACGGATGGCGAAGCGGCGGGCGAGGTTTTCTGCACGGCGCAGCTTGGCGTCCACCTGGAAGGAGTCGAAGGCGCGGTCGAATTCCTCCGCATCGGCCCCTTTTTCCACGAACAGTTCACGCAGGGCACGCTGGCTGTCGAGACGTTTTCCATCCACGTGAATGGCATCGAAGATGGCGTTGTGCACCTCATCCACCATGTCCAGGGCTTCGGCCACATAGTAGGCCTTGCCATGCACGCGCCAGCGGGGGTTGAGCACGGCGGGGACGCGCACGAAGGCGACATCGTCGGCCAGATCATTCTTCCAGCTCTCCACGGTGGGCAGGAAGGCATAGCAGGCGCCGCAGCCGTACCAGAAGAACTCCACCACCTCATGGGGCTGATCCGACAAACGCTGCCCGCGATCCACGGTGCGATATTCGTTGCCAGCCTGGAAGGACTGACTGATGGCAGTGCCGCTGAGGCAGAGAAGGGCCAGAAGAACGATCAGGCGTTGCTTGAACATGAATGACTCCACAGGCAAGGATCGGTTTGGTTGCGAATTGACGGTCCGGCAGACAAATGGAACGGTGCCGACACTGAATGGTTCCATATATTACGCTGCGCTGCCCCCCGGACGTCCAGTGTCAGGGTGCCAGGCGAACGCGAACAGGCATGGCCCGGACGGGGCCGACGCGCAAAAAAAAGCCCGTCTGCGCGAAGCAGACGGGCCCTTGAAGCCGAATCAGCGGCGGACTCAGTGCAGGCCCTGGATGTACTCGGCCACGGCACGAATTTCCTCGTCCGTCATGCGTGCGGCAATGTCACGCATCATGCTGGCGCGGTCGGTGGTGCGCTCACCGTCGCGATACTTCCTGAGCTGGGCAATGGTGTACTGGGCGTGCTGACCGCTGACCATCGGGTAGTTCGCCGTCGGGATACCTTCCCCGCGCGGACCGTGGCAGGCGATGCAGGCCGTGACGCCGCTGGACAGGTTGCCGCCGCGGTACAACTTCTTGCCGGCTTCCGCCAGCTCGGGGTCAGCGCTGCCGACACCCGGTGTCTGCATGGCATAGAAGACGGCGAGATCCTTCATGTCCTGCTCGTCCAGGGCCTGCACCTGGCCCATCATGACGGGATCGCTGCGGGTGCCGTCCTTGTAGGCCTTCAGCTGCTGGAAGGTGTAGCGGGCGTGCTGACCGGCCAGATTGGGCCACTCGGGGTTGGTGCTGTTGCCATCGGGGCCGTGGCAGGCGGCACAGGCCGTGCTCTTGCTTTCGCCGGCCTCGGCGTCACCGTCGAGAAGGGGATCAGCCGCCACGGGGGCAGCCAGCATGAAAGCGCAAGCACCGGCGAGAAGGTACAGTGTCCTCATCGTTCTAAAGGCTCCTGATTTCGCCCGGTCTTCGCCGGGCCAGCCAAACTGGGGATCGCAAAGTCGGGTATTGTACACAAAACTTTCCGCCCGGACTCCCCCGGGCGCCGGATCGAAAGCAGAATGCAACCATGAACCAGAGCCGTTCCAACCCGCTGAAATCGGCCGAGTTTCTCATCAGCGCCGCGCGGCCGGCACAGTTTCCGGCGGATGAGCTGCCGGAAGTGGCCTTTGCGGGCCGCTCCAATGCCGGCAAGTCCAGTGCCCTGAATCGCCTTACCGAGCAGAAGAATCTGGCGCGCATCAGCAAGACACCCGGCCGCACCCAGTTGATCAATTTCTTCCAGCTCACCGGCGGCCAACGGCTGGTGGATCTGCCCGGCTACGGCTACGCCAAGGTCCCGCCGGCGGTGAAGGAGAAATGGGCCAGGCTGATCGAGAGCTATCTGCAGAAGCGGGGCAATCTGGTGGGACTCATCCACATCATGGATGTGCGCCACCCCATGAAGCCCTTCGATGAGCAGATGCTGGAGTTCGCCAATGCCATCGACTGCCCGGTGCACATCCTGCTGACCAAGGCCGACAAGCTCAAGCGCGGTCAACAGGCGAAACAACGTCAGATCGTTCGCAATGCCATCGGCGAGAGCGCCAGCGTGCAGCTGTTCTCGGCCGAGAGCGGCCAGGGAACGGAAGAAGCGCGGGCGGTGGTGGCGGGCTGGCTGGGCCTTGGCGCGGCGAGCGCGGATTGAAGGCTACTGCCAGTCCCTGACCGCCCGCCTGGCGGTGTCGTTCAGGGGCCGGGCGGCCAGCCCGGTCTGCGTCACCACCACCTCGTATTCCGCACCGTGAACCATGGGCAGGTAGGTGGCACTGCCATAGAGGGCATCCACCCAGGGAATACGGTCGGGGTAGCGCCGGGCCAGCACCCAGGGATCCAGCGTCTGCTCTTCCGGATACAGCCCATAGACCGAGCGGGGCCCTTCCCGCTCCCGCTCGATGGAGCTGAAACGGCCGCTGACGCGCTCAATGCGGAACAGGCTGTCCATGCCCGCAACAATGGCCGGCCCACGCCAGCGCAGAATGCGCGCATCCAACTGCCACTCGTCACCCATCAGCTGGAGACTGGCCGCCTCGCCATCAGGCCAGGTGAGATGCGCGGTGTAGTGCTGCCTGTCCAATTGCTCGAAAGCGATGGTCACTGCCGCCTGCTCATGGGTGAGGCGATCGTAGGTCTGAAGCGCCAGACCCAGTGCGCCCAGCGTGGCGGCACCGCCACCCACCACCAGGGAACAGCAGACCTTGAAGCTGCCGCCCGCGAGCTTGCGGTGCCACAGGCCCTTGAGCCCGGACCAGAGCAGAAGGATCGCGGCCAGCCCAAGCAGCAGCCAGACGCCGAACAGAATCAGCACCGGGCCGGAGGGGGTGACGGGAATGAGGGTATCCATGATGCTAAAGATAGCAGGTGGGATGACTTCCCTCGTAGTCGTAATCGTAATCGTCGTCGTAATCGGCATTCGCCGTTCGGCCGCCCAAGGAAAATCCCGAGTACGATTACGACTACGAAGGGGCCGGGCGCGGCAAGCCTGCCCCCAAAACGCTATAATTCCGCCCCATTCGAAGCCATTCAGAGCCCGTCTCCATGCGCATCACCACCGCCCTCATTTTGACCCTTCTCCTGCTCCTGGCCGCCTGTGGGCAGCGGGGTGATCTCTATATTCCCGAGCGACAGGAAGGCCCGGCCGAAACGGACAGCGGGGAGCAGGAAAACAATGATGAGGAGCGCGAAGGATGAAGCAGCCGGATCTCGTTCTGGTGGACGGCTCGTCCTACCTCTATCGCGCCTTCCATGCCCTGCCGCCGCTGACCACCTCCGACGGGCGACCCACCGGGGCCGTCTACGGGGTGGGCAACATGCTGCGCCGTCTGCGCAAGGACTACGCGGACGCCCATGTGGCGGTGGTCTTTGACGCCCCGGGCAAGACCTTCCGGGATGAGTTGTTCGAGGACTACAAGGCCCATCGCCCGCCCATGCCGGATGACCTCAGGGCGCAGATCGATCCCCTGCTGACCATGGTCAAGGCCCTCGGCCTGCCGCTGATTCGCGAATCCGGCGTGGAGGCGGACGATGTCATCGGGACCCTGGCCCGCGAGGCGGCCGAGCGCGGGGAACAGGTGCTTATCTCCACCGGCGACAAGGACATGGCCCAGCTGGTCACCGAGCAGGTGACCCTGGTCAACACCATGACCGACAAGCACATGGACCCGGCCGGCGTGGAGGAGAAGTTCGGCATTCCACCGGAGCGCATCATCGATTACCTGGCCCTGGTGGGCGACAAGTCAGACAACATCCCCGGTGTGCCCAAGTGCGGGCCCAAGACGGCGGTGAAATGGCTGCAGGAATTCGGCGATCTGGATCAGATCATCGAGCGCGCCGATGAAATCAAGGGCAAGGTGGGCGAGAGCCTGCGCGAGCACATCGAGCAACTCAGACTGTCGCGCGAACTGGCCACCATTCGGGTCGATCTCACGTTGAATTTCGACGAATCCAGCCTGCGTATCGGCGAGCCGGATGTGGCGACCCTGCGGGAGCTGTACCGCAGCCATGAGTTCAACAGCTGGCTGCGTGAGCTGGATGAATCGGCCGCCGCATCCCCGGCGACCACTGTTGAGGACTCAGATGCGGACGCGCCGAACTACGAGATCATCCTGGAACAGAAACAGTTCGATGCCTGGCTGAGCCGGCTCAAGCAGGCCGATCTGATCGCCATCGACACCGAAACCACCAGCATCCACTACCGCCAGGCCGAACTGGTGGGTCTGAGCTTTGCCGTGGAAACCGGCCACGCCGCCTATCTGCCCCTGGCGCATGATTACGAGGACGCCCCCGGCCAGCTGGATCGCGACAGGGTGCTCGAACAGATCAGGCCACTGCTGGAAGACCCGGAAAAGGCCAAGGTGGGCCACCACATCAAGTACGACATGCATGTACTGGCCGCGGTGGGCATCCGCCTGCGGGGCGTGCAACACGACTCCATGCTGGCGTCCTACGTCCTCGACAGCACCGCCACCCGGCACGACATGGACTCGGTGTCGCAGAAGTACCTGGGCATCACCCCCATCAGCTATGAGTCGGTGGCCGGCAAGGGTGCGAAACAGAAGACCTTCAACCAGATCGAGCTGCAGACCGCCGGCCCCTATGCCGCCGAGGACGCGGACATTACCCTGCGCCTGCAGCAGGCGCTTTGGCCGCGACTGGAAGCGATCCCCAAGCTGGCGGCGGTCTACCGGGAGCTGGAAGTGCCCCTGATTCCGGTGCTGCAGGGCATGGAGGAGCGCGGCGTGATGGTGGACGCCGACAAGCTGCGCGAACAGAGCGCGGAGCTCAAGGACAGCATGGACGCCATCGAACGCAAGGCCCATGACGTGGCCGGACAGAGCTTCAACCTGGGTTCGCCCAAGCAGCTGCAGAAGATCCTGTTCGAGGACCTGGGTCTGCCGGTGGTGCGCAAGACACCCAAGGGCCAGCCGTCCACCGCCGAGGACGTGCTGGAGGAGCTGGCGGTCAGTCACGAGTTGCCGCATCTGATCCTGGAGCACCGTGGGCTGTCCAAGCTGCGCTCGACCTACACCGACAAGCTGCCGGAGATGATCGATCCCAGTTCCGGCCGGGTGCATACCTCCTATCATCAGGCGGTGGCGGCCACCGGGCGCCTGTCGTCCTCCGACCCGAACCTGCAGAACATCCCCATCCGGCGTCCGGAGGGCCGGCGCATCCGCAAGGCCTTCGTGGCTCCGTCGGGCTACCGCATCGTGGCGGCGGACTACAGCCAGATCGAGCTGCGCATCATGGCCCATCTGTCCGGCGACAAGGGCCTGCGCGAGGCCTTCGAGCGGGATCTGGACATTCATTCGGCCACCGCCACCGAAGTCTTTGGCGGAGAACCCGGTTCCGTGGATCCGGATCAACGCCGGGCGGCCAAGGCCATCAACTTCGGTCTCATCTACGGCATGTCGGCCTGGGGCCTGGCCCGTCAGCTGGGTATCGACCGCCAGAGTGCGCAGGAGTACGTGGACCGCTACTTCGAGCGCTACCCCGGAGTGAAGGACTACATGGACCGGACCCGGGAGCAGGCGCGGGAACAGGGCTATGTGGAAACCGTCTTCGGGCGCCGTCTCTATCTGCCGGAGATCAACTCGCGCAACGGTCAGCGCCGCCAGTACGCCGAGCGCACCGCCATCAATGCCCCCATGCAGGGGACGGCGGCCGACATCATCAAGCGCGCCATGCTGGATGTGGCCGACTGGCTGGCCCGGGACTGGCCGGATGTCTGGATGATCATGCAGGTGCACGACGAACTGGTCTTCGAGGTGCCCGAGAAACAGGTGAGCGACTTCCGCACACAGGTGGCCGAGCGCATGGCGGGCGCCGCCCGCCTGGACGTGCCCCTGAAGGTGGATGCCGAGGCCGGCATCGACTGGGAGGAGGCCCACTGAGCCTCGTCGGCCACCCTGGAATTTTTTTGAAAAAATTTATTGGTACGACTTGGAACTTTCTGTTTTTGGCCCCATCATACCCAGTGAGCGTCGCAAGGCGCTCACCCACTCCCCTCCCTGAGTGGGAAATGTCCGGTCACCCCAAGCCGGACATTGCCTGGCCCGGCGTTTTTCCCCCTTTTGACGCCGGGCCGCCTTTTGCCCCGGTCCCCCCAGACCGGGGCAATTTTTTAGGGGGTTCCGCTGGTCAGGCGGGACCGCTCGTTTCCGTCAAGCAGATCGACACTCGAAGCCCTCGACTTTTACTACCTTTGATGCCAGCTAAAATCGTCACGCTGCCCGGCGTCTGGCTGCCTGAGCGGCCTGCTCGCTTGCCCTTCCCTCGGGCCGTAGCGCTGCTACGCCCCTCAGTCCAGGGCTGCGCGAGCAGGCCGCTCAGACACCCAGCCACTCGGGCCCCCACCTGACCAGCGGAACATCGTTTTCGACAGGTTGATTCAGATGGGTGCGCTTCCGAGCGCTGACCGAAACCCGCGTGGGAGCGGATTTATCCGCGATGGCAATCTCCAAACTGGCACGCCGCTTTGTGATGACGAGTGAATCGTGAATCGGAAGGCGGCGGTAGAAAGTGGCTGGGCGCTCACCGCTTTGCGGCCTCGAAAGTGAGGTGCGAGGAGAGAGGAGTGAGGTGAAAGGCGGGGCGCCTGCGGCGCCCAACGGCCGGCCTTTGGCCGGCCTGATTCGCGCCTAGCGCGGAAGCCGAAGGCTTCGGGTTTTCACCTCACCCCTCACACCTCACCTTCGGAGCCGAAAAACTCGCGGTGCCACAACCCACCCGCTAACGGCTCCGACCACCCCGGATCGAGGCTGAAGCCTCTCCCACACCCCCGGCTCCGATCGACGCCGCCTTCCAATTCACGATTCACCATTCACGATTCACTCGTCATCACAAAACGACGTGCCAGGCGAGAAATCCGAGTCGCGGATAAAAGCCGCCCCACCCCTCACCGATCCCGCAATTTACGGGTGAGGGTGTTGCGGCCCCAGCCGAGGAGGCGGGCGGCGTCCTGGCGGTGGCCCTGGCTCTGGTCCAGGGCCCAGTCCATGAGGGTGCGCTCCAGCGCGGCCACGGCGTGGACAGCAATGTCGCCTTCCCCGCGCCCGGCCGCCGCATCGGCCCATTCCCGCAGCCGGGCGAGCCAGTCCCCGTCCTGACTGAAGGGGGCTTCCTCTTCGGGCAGGGCGCGGGCGTCCACCCGGCTTCCGGATGACATGACGGTGACGCGGCGGCACAGGTTCATCAGCTCACGCACATTGCCCGACCAGCGGCGCTGGCGCAGGGCTTTCAGGGCCCCGGCCGTGAATCGCCTGGGCGCGAGGCCCGTTTCCTCGGCGGCCCGGGCCAGCAGGTGTTCGGCCAGGCGGGGAATATCTTCCGTTCGCTCGCGCAGGGGCGGAATCTGGATTCGGATCACATTGAGACGATGGTAAAGGTCTTCGCGGAAGTGGCCTTCGGAGACCTGGCGGGCCAGATCCTGGTGGGTGGCGGCAAGGATGCGTACGTCGGCCTGCACCGGTTCATGGCCGCCAACCCGGTAGTACTCGCGCTCCGACAGCACGCGCAGGAGCCGGGTCTGGAGAGCCACCGGCATGTCGCCGATCTCGTCCAGAAACAGGGTGCCGCCGTGTGCCTGCTCGAAACGGCCGCTGCGCCGGGCCACGGCACCGGTGAAAGCGCCGCGCTCATGACCGAAGAGCTCCGACTCCAGCAGTTCCGGGGGAATGGCGGCGCTGTTCACGGCCACGAAGGGGCCGCCCGCGCGCGGACTGTTGTCGTGCAGGGCACGGGCCACCAGCTCCTTGCCCGTGCCGGACTCGCCGGTGATCAGCACGCTCATCTCGCTGCGCGACAGGCGCCCGATGGTGCGAAACACCGCCTGCATGGCCGGGGATTCACCCACCAGTCGTGGCCCGGCCGCACCGCTGCTCGCGTCCCCATCCCTGTCTGACACCGTCTGCGGCGCGGACAGGCCACGCTGGATCAGGGCAATGAACTCGTCGATATCAAAGGGCTTGGGCAGGTATTCGAATGCGCCCCGCTCATAAGCGCGCACGGCCATGTCGAGATCGGTCTGGGCCGTGATGATCAGCACCGGCAACCGCGGATGGCTCCCGGCCACCTCCTCCAGCAGCGTCAGCCCGTCGCCGTCCGGGAGGCGAACATCGGAGACCAGCATGGCGGGCTGCTCCTCGTGCAGGGCCTGGCGCACCCCGGCCAGATCGGCGAAGGCTCGCACCTCGTGGCCGGCCTCGGCCAGCGCCTGTTCCATGACCCAGCGCAGGGAGCGGTCATCCTCGATCAGCCAGATTGCCTGTGTCATGAGCCCGACTCCACGCTGCCGTCGATGGGGAGATGGATGGAGAACCGCGTCCGCCCCGGCCGGGAATCGCACTCGATCAGGCCCTGATGACGCGCCACCAGTTCATTGGCAATGGACAAGCCCAGACCCTCGCCACCGGGGCGGCCGGACACCAGGGGATAGAACAGGCTGTCCTGGAGGGCGGCAGGAATGCCCGGCCCATCGTCCTCGATTTCCACGCACAGGGCCGTGCGATGGCGGCGCCCGGCGAAGGTCACCTGTCGAACGGCGCGGGTGGCAAGACGGATGCGGCCCTGGCCAGCCAGTGCCTGAAGGGCATTGCGGGCGATGTTGAGAAACACCTGCACCAGCTGATCCGGGTCTGCCTGGCAGTCCGGGAGGCTGGGATCGTAATCGCGCTCGATGCGCACCGCCGCCGGGGCCTCGGCCAGCAACAGCTGGCGGACCCGCTCCAGGGGTTCATGAATGTTCACCGCCTGCCGACGCAGGGTATCCGGCCCCAGCAGGCGATCCACCAGGGCGCCAATGCGGTCGGCCTCGGCCAGGATGATGTCGGTGTGGGGCTTGAGGGCAGGATCCGGCAAACGCCGCGCCAGCAACTGGGCGGCACCGCGCATGCCACCGAGGGGATTGCGGATCTCGTGCGCCAGGCTGCGCACCAGCTGGCGGGCAGCATCGCGGCGGCCCTGTTGCAGGCTTTCATCAATGATGCGCCGCGGCCGGTCACGGGAAACCAGCTCCAGCATCAGGCTGCCCCCGCCCAGGGGCGTGAGCGTGGCATCCACCACCCGTTCTCCGCGGCCACCGGGCAGGGCCAGGCGATAGTCGCGCAAACTCAATCGCTCGCGCTCGCCCATTACCCGCTCGACGGCCGCCACCAGCTCGGCCGCGTCCCGGAACAGGGTTGCGGCCACAGGCGGTGCGCCGGCCAGGAGACTGATGCCAAGCAGATCTTCCGCGGCCGGGTTCAGCCAGGCCAGTCGCCCGCCTTCGTCGAACCACAGCACGGCCGTGGCCGCCGACTCCAACAGGGCACGGGCATCAGCGGAGGGAATGGCACCGGATTTGGTCATGTGCACCATTATAGTGCACTCCCGCCCCCCCCAAACGATCACCGCCCCGGCCCTCGTAGTCGTTGTCGTTATGCGTCTCATCCATGAGACTTACCCCTCCCGTTGGTCGGGGCCTCGCGCAGAGCGCGAGTTCAAATACGTTCCCTACGCATTTGTGTCGTAATCGGCTTTTCAACCAGCCAACTACGAGCACGAAGCCCGAAAAGGCCCACATCGGGGTCTTCGGGTTTTCGATCGGATTCAATCGCAGGCGGGTATCTGAAAGCGAAAAAGAAGGGAAAAACCAGGCCGTGCCGCTCGTAGTCGTAATCGTAATCGTAGTCGTAATCGGCACTCCTCCAACCGGATAAAGGCCGATTACGATTACGACTACGACAACGACTACGAGGGCCGTGCCTGGAGAGAGCTTAGAGGCTGTAATACATATCAAACTCCACCGGATGCGCGGTCATGCGCAGACGGGTGACATCTTCCATCTTCACGGCGATGTAGGCGTCGATCACGTCGTCGGTGAACACGCCGCCCTGCTTGAGGAAGTCGCGGTCGGCGTCGAGGGCCTTGAGAGCCTCTTCCAGGGAGTAGGCCACTTCCGGGATGCCCTTGGACTCTTCCGGGGGCAGGTCGTAGAGGTCCTTGTCCAGGGCTTCACCGGGGTGAATCTTGTTCAGGATGCCGTCGAGGCCGGCCATCATCAGGGCGGCGAAGGCGAAGTAGGGGTTGCCGGTGGAATCCGGGAAACGCACTTCCACCCGGCGCGCCTTGGGATTGGGCACGTAGGGAATGCGAATGGAGGCAGAGCGGTTGCGGGCGGAGTAAGCCAGCTTCACCGGGGCCTCGAAGCCTGGCACCAGGCGCTTGTAGCTGTTGGTGGAGGCGTTGGTGAAGGCGTTCAGGGCACGGGCGTGCTTGATGATGCCGCCAATGTAATACAGGGCGGTTTCGGACAGGCCGCCGTACTCGTCACCGGCAAACAGGTTCTTGCCGTCCTTCATCAGGGACATGTGCACGTGCATGCCGGAGCCATTGTCACCGACGATGGGCTTGGGCATGAAGGTGGCGGTCTTGCCATAGCCGTGGGCCACGTTCATGACGGTGTACTTGAACAGCTGGGTCTCGTCGGCCTTGCGCACCAGGCTGTTGAACTCGGTGCCGATCTCGCACTGGCCGGCGGTGGCCACCTCGTGGTGGTGCACTTCCACCTTGAGGTTCATTTCCTCCATGGCCAGGCACATGGCGGCACGGATGTCGGCCAGGGAATCCACTGGCGAGACCGGGAAGTAACCCCCCTTCACGCTGGGACGATGACCGAAGTTGCCGTCGGAATAGATTCGCTCGGAGTTCCAGTCGGCTTCCTTGGAATCGATCTCGTAGAAGGCACCGCTCATGTCGGCACCCCAGCGCACATCATCGAAAATGAAGAACTCGTTCTCGGGGCCGAAGAAGGCCACATCGGCCACGCCGGTGGACTGCAGATAGGCCTCGGCACGACGGGCCAGGGAGCGGGGGTCACGCTCGTAGCCCTGCAGGGTGGTGGGCTCGATCACGTCGCAGACCAGGTTCAGGGTCGGCTCCTGACGGAACACATCCACCACGGCGGTTTCCGGATCGGGGCGCAGAATCATGTCGGACTCGTTGATGCCCTTCCAGCCCTGGATGGAGGAGCCGTCGAACATCTTGCCTTCCTCGAAGACATCCTCGTCGATTTCCCGCGCCGGCAGGGTGACATGCATTTCCTTGCCCTTGGTGTCGGAGAAGCGGAAATCAACGAACTTGATGCCCTTCTCTTCGATCAGCTTGATCACATCGGCTGCGGTCTGCGCCATGACAAACACTCCTCGGTTGGTTCGGAATGAGATTCAGTATGGCAGGGAATAAGCAGATGTCATGCCAAGGTGGGGCGCCGCTGTTTTCGGGGGCTGCGGCGTGGCGTAAGCGCGCAGGATGCACCACATTGTTGCATTAGATGCACCAATATCGGGCAGAGGGGGCGCGGATTCATCCGCGCAATGGCCGGAATTCGATGTCCTGCCCGTCAATGAGGTGCAGCTCGGATTCCAACGATCCCACTAGAGAATCAAACGGCGAATGCTCACCATTGCGCGGTTGAATCCGGCCGGCCAACGGCCGGGGCAACAGTGTTGATTCTGCGCGCCGGCCCCCTTGCGCGCTATAATGTCGCGTTTTGCACCAATCCGAATCAATCAGGGCGATTCCGATGACTGATGTGGCGACGCCACCCGAAACCTTTCAGCAGCTGATCCTGCGTCTGCAGAGCTACTGGGCCGAGCAGGGCTGCGTGCTGCTGCAGCCCTATGACATGGAGATGGGGGCCGGCACCTTTCACCCGGCGACCTTCCTGCGCGCCCTGGGGCCAGAGCCCTGGGCGGCGGCCTATGTCCAGCCCTGCCGGCGCCCCACCGACGGGCGCTATGGCGAGAACCCCAACCGCCTGCAGCACTATTACCAGTTCCAGGTGGTGATCAAGCCCTCGCCGCTGGAGATCCAGGATCTCTACCTGGGCTCGCTCACCGCCCTGGGCGTGGATCCGCTGGAACACGACATCCGTTTCGTGGAAGACAACTGGGAATCGCCCACCCTGGGTGCCTGGGGTCTGGGTTGGGAAGTGTGGCTGAACGGCATGGAGATCAGCCAGTTCACCTACTTCCAGCAGGCCGGCGGCCTGGAATGCCGCCCGGTCACCGGCGAGCTGACCTACGGCCTGGAACGCCTGGCCATGTATCTGCAGGGGGTGGAATCGGTCTATGACCTGATCTGGACCGAAGGCCCCAACGGCAAGGTCACCTACGGTGACGTCTTCCTGCAGAACGAGGTGGAGCAGTCCACCTACAATTTCGAGCAGGCCGAGACCAGCGCCCTGTTTGGCGGCTTTGATCACGCCGAGGCCGAGTGCCAGCGCCTGCTGGAGAAGGACCTGCCGCTGCCGGCCTATGAAATGGTGCTGCGCGCCTCGCACCAGTTCAATCTGCTCGACGCCCGCCACGCCATCTCCGTGACCGAACGCCAGCGCTACATCCTGCGGGTGCGCAATCTGGCGCGGGCCGTGGCGGAAAGCTATTTCGCCCGGCGGGAGGCCCTGGGCTTCCCCCTCTGCCGCGAGGACAACAAGGGGACAGCCAATGGCTAAGCAGAATGCGGCCGATGCCAAGACCCATACCCTCCTGATCGAAGTGGGCAGTGAAGAGCTGCCACCCTCGGAGGCCGCCGACCTGGCCCGCAGTTTTGCCCGTGGCCTGGCCGACGCCCTGGCCGACAACGGCCTGCTGGCGGTCGATGCGGATCCGGGCGCGGTGGAATGGTTTGTCTCGCCCCGGCGCATGGCCGCCCGTCTGGCCGGCGTGCGCGAACGGCAGGCGGACCGGGACGAGGAGAAACTCGGCCCGGCCGTGGACAAGGCCTTCGACGCCGAGGGCAAGCCGACCAAGGCCGCCGAGGGCTTCGCCCGTTCCTGCGGCGTCACGGTGGAGGAGCTGGCGCACAAGGAAACCGACAAGGGCAGCCGCCTGGCCTACCAGCGGGTGATCCGGGGCGAACCGGCGGAACACATCGTGCCGGCCCTGGCCGACGAAGTGCTGCGCCGCCTGCCGGCCAAGCGCCGCATGCGCTGGGGTGACGGCGACGTGGAATTCGCCCGCCCGGTTCACTGGGTGGTCTGCCTGCTGGACGACAAATATCTGCCGGGCCAGATCCTGGGCCTGGAAACCGGTCGCCACAGCCGTGGCCATCGCTTTCACCGGCCCCAGGCGGTGGACATTCCCTCCGCCTCGGCCTACGAGGAAACCCTGGCCGGCTACAAGGTCTTCCTGGACGATGCCGACGGCCACCTGCGCAGCCATATCCGTCAGAGTGTCAGCGACCTGGCCGCGCAGCTGGACGGCCAGGCCGAACTCAACGAGGCGCTGATTGCCGAAGTGGCGGCCCTGGTGGAGTGGCCGGTACCCCTGTCGGGGCGCTACGAGGAACGCTTCCTGGCCCTGCCCGACGAAGTGATCGTCGCCACCCTGGAAGGTCACCAGCGCTACTTTGCCCTGCGCGACAGCGGTGGTCGGCTCAAGCCCGGTTTCATCACCGTGGCCAACATCGAGAGCAAGGATCCGGAAACCGTCCAGACCGGCAATGAGCGGGTGATCAGCCCGCGCCTGGACGATGCCATGTTCTTCTGGAATACCGACCGGCAGAAGACCCTCGCCAGCCGCCTGGATGAACTCGACCAGGTGCTGTTCCAGAAGAAGCTGGGCAGCCTGGGCGACAAGCGCCGGCGGGTGGAAACGCTGGCTGCCGAGGTGGCCCGAATCATTGATGCGGATGTGAAGGCCAGCCAGCGTGCCGCCACCCTGGCCCGCTGTGATCTGCTCACCGAGATGGTGGGCGAATTCCCCGAACTGCAGGGCATCATGGGTGGCCACTACGCCCGGGTGGATGGCGAGGACGAGAAGGTGGCCGTGGCCATCGGCGATCAGTACCGCCCGGCCCAGGCAGGGGATGAACTGCCACGCAGCCCGGAAGGCCTGGCCCTGGCCATAGCTGATCGCCTGGACACCCTGGTGGGAAGCTTCGCCGCCGGCCAGAAGCCGTCCGGCAACAAGGATCCCTTCGCCCTGCGCCGTGCCGCGCTTGGCCTGATGCGCATGATTGTCGAGAAGGCATTGCCGCTGGATCTGGATGAGCTGATCACTGCCGCCGGCCGGAACCTCCCGGAGGGGCTGAGCCTGGACGCGGACGGCCACGCCGAGATCTTCGAGTTCCTGATGGAGCGTCTGCGGGCCTGGTATCGGGAACAGGGCGTGCGCCCGGAAGTGTTCGAAGCGGTGGCGGCAATCCGTCCGGCACAGCCGGCGGACTTTCATCGTCGCCTCAAGGCCGTGCAGGCCTTCCTCGGGCTTGAGGCCAGTGAATCCCTGTCCGCCGCCAACAAGCGTATCGGCAATCTGCTGCGCAAGGCGGAAGAGGACGGTGAAACGGTCAGCACCGCAGACGCGGCCAAGCTCAGCGAGCCCGCCGAAAAAGCCCTGGCCGAAGCGCTCGACAAGGCCGGGCGGGCGGCAGCCAGCGAAAGTGACTACAGCCGGCGGCTGGAAATCCTGGCCGAGCTGCGTGAGCCCGTGGATCGCTTCTTCGACGAAGTGCTGGTCATGGCGGAGGACGCCGACCTCAAGCGCGCCCGTCTGGGCCTGCTGGCGGAGCTGCGAGCGGCCTTCACCACGGTGGCGGATATTTCCCGGCTTCAGACGGGCTGATAAAGACAGATGAAAGTGAACAGTTCCCAGTGAACAACCAGCCCTGCCAATCGGATGGCCGACTGTTCACTGGGAACTGGTAACTGGTAACTGGGAACTGCATCAATGCGACTGGTCATACTCGACCGTGACGGCACCATCAACGAGGAATCCGACGACTACATCAAGTCGCCGGAGGAATGGCATGCGTTGCCGGGTGCCCTGGAAGCCATTGCCCGGCTGAACCGGGGTGGCTGGCGCGTGGTGGTGGCCAGCAATCAGTCGGGGCTCGGCCGGGGGCTGTTCACGCCCAGCGACCTGCTTGGGATTCATCACAAGATCCAGGGGCTGCTGCAGACCCATGGCGGGGAGATCGACGCCTTTTTCTTCTGCCCCCACCACCCCGACGACGCCTGCGGCTGTCGCAAGCCGGCCCCCGGCATGCTCAAGGACATCAGCAAGCGCTTCCAGACCGCGCTCAGTCATGTGCCGATGATCGGTGACAGCGAGAAGGATGTGGAAGTGGCCCGCAACGCCGGCGCTCGCCCCATGCTGGTGCTGACCGGCCGGGGCCGGGAGACGCTGGAACGCTTGCGGGCCCGCAATGCCCTTGATGGCGTGGAAGTGTTCGATGACCTGGCGGCAGCTGCCAATACCCTGCTGGCTGAACATGGAGAAGAGGAAGCCGACGCCACATGATTTACCTGAGAAGCGCGCTGTTCAACACCTTCATGATGCTGAGCGTCCCACTCTGGGTGGCGGCGCTGTTTCTGGTACTGCCCTTCGGCTACCGGGCGCGGCTGGGGATCGCTTCCAGCTGGGCGCGCACCAATCTCTGGGTACTGAAACACGTCTGCCGCCTGGACTACAGCGTGGAATGGCGCGGGCAATTGCCCGAGCAGCCCTGCGTGATCTACATGAAGCACGAATCCACCTGGGAAACCCTGGCACAGATGGCTGTCTTCCGGGTGCAGCAATCCTGGGTTCTGAAGCGCGAGATCCTGCGCATCCCGGTGTTCGGCTGGGGCATGTTTTTCATGCGCCCCATCGCCATCGACCGGCGGGGGGGGCGCCGTGCCGTGGAGCAACTGGTCAGCCAGGGCCAGGAGAAATTCGCCGAAGGCAATTACGTGATGATCTTTCCCGAAGGTCACCGAATGAAGCCCGGCAAGACCCGGCGTTACGGCATGGGCGGCGCCCTGCTGGCGCGGGAGGCCGGCGTCCCCATCGTGCCCATGGTGCACAACGCCGGTGACTTCTGGGCACGGGTCCAGTTCGGCAAGCGCCCGGGCACCATCCAGGTGGTGGTGGGCGACGCCATCTGGCCCGGGGAGCGTAGCCCGCAGGCGCTCAATGCCGAAGTCCAGCTGTGGATGGAGCGGGAGCTGCGCCGAATCAGCCCGAACCGGGATTATGAATACGCCCGGGCGGAAGACGCCGTTGACGCCGCCCAGCGGCATGGCCGCTGGAAACGCTAGTCGGCCCGGGCCGGGCGGTCGGGGTTGTGAAAGCGCAGCTCGATCACCTTTACCTCGCCCTCATCCACGCACCAGCGCACGCTGCAGTCCGCCAGAGCATTCACGTACACCCGCGTCGGGTCGTCGTGGTAGGCCGGGCGCGGATCAAGGGCCAGAATCTGCTCGATGAGTCGCCGGGTCCGCCCCCCGTCCGGGCGCTGGGCCAGGGCCCTGGAGGCGGCCTCGGTGAAACGAATCGGGAGACGTTCCGGCGGCCGTGCCGCTATTCCGCCGCTGGCCTCCGGCACGGCATCCGCCCAGGGCAGATAGGGCTTGATATCGAGAACCGGCGTGCCGTCCACCATGTCCACGCCACTCACCTGAAGGCGCACCCCCTGCTCGCAGCTCAGCCCGTCCAGGCGCACCACGGACAGGCCGATGGGATTGGGCCGGAAGGGGGAGCGGCTGGCGAACACGCCCAGGCGGCTGTTGCCGCCGAGACGCGGGGGACGAACCGTGGGTCGCCAGCCCTCGGCCTGGTGGCAGAGAAAGAGCAGCCAGATGTGACTGCACTGTTCGAGCCCGCGCACCGCTTCGGCGCGGGCGAAGGGCGGACGCAGCACCACCTCGGCCCGGGCATCCGGCGCCTGGCCGGACTGGCGCGGAATCCCGAACTTTTCGGGGAAGACACTGTAGAGATCGGCGATGGGCTCCATGGCACCATTATGCCAGCCCCGGCCTGATACAATATGCGGCCCCGATTCAGCATGAACGGAACGCCATCACACCATCGGCTCATCGAGGCACGCAGGCAGCAATGAAACGATTCTCAGGCCGTCCGGATTTTCAACACGACGAGACCGCGCGTCTCGGGATCCTGCTGACCAATCTGGGGACGCCGGATGAGCCGACCGCGACGGCCCTGCGTCGCTATCTGGGCGAGTTTCTCTGGGATCCGCGGGTGGTGGAAATCCCGCGTCCCCTGTGGTGGCTGATTCTCAATGGCCTGGTGCTGCGCACACGGCCGGCGAAGTCTGCCGAGGCCTATGCCCGGGTGTGGACGGATCGGGGTTCACCACTGCTCTATCACAGCCGGGACATTCAGACCGCACTGGAAAAGAAGCTCCGCAGCCGTTTTCGCGGGCCGGTGGAGGTGGAGCTCGGCATGCGTTACGGCAATCCCTCCATCGAGGGGGCACTGGAGTCGCTGAAGGAACGGGGGGTGCGTCGCCTGCTGGTGTTGCCGCTCTACCCGCAGTACGCTTCCTCCACCACCGGCTCCACCTTCGCGAAGATCACTTCCATCCTCTCCCAATGGCGCTGGATGCCCGAGTTTCGCATGGTCAACAGCTACCATGACGATGCCGGCTATGTTCAGGCCGTGGCCAACAGCATCCGTGAACACTGGTATCGCAATGGCCGGGGCGAAAGGCTGCTTTTCAGCTTCCACGGCATTCCCCGGTTCACCTTCCTGGCCGGTGACCCCTACCACTGCTACTGCCACAAGACCGCGCGTCTGGTGGCCCATCGTCTCGGCCTGAAGGACGGGGAATGGTTCGTCACCTTCCAGTCCCGCTTCGGCAAGGCCGAATGGCTCAAACCCTATACCGATGAAACGCTCGAGGAATGGGGACGCAAAGGCGTGGGTGACATTGATGTGGTCTGTCCCGGTTTTCCGGCCGACTGCCTGGAGACCATCGACGAGATCGGCTTCGAGAACGCGGAACTGTTTCGGGAGGCAGGCGGTGGCCAACTGCGGTATGTGCCAGCACTCAACGACAGCGAAGACCACATCCACATGCTGCAGGAACTGGTGCTTCGGCACACGGCCGGATGGCCGGAGGTGAACAAGCGCAGCGTGGAGCAAGCCGGACAGGAAGCCGAAGAGACCCTCGCGCGCGCGCGCCGCCTGGGGGCGGAACGCTGATGCAGCTCGGGCGCCTGCTGGAGTTGAGCATCGACTGTGAAGCCGTGCTCGATTCCCTGCACTTCTGGCAGGGCCTGGGCATGGAGAGCATTCCGGTGGGCGACACCTGGCCACATCGCTATGGCGTGATGAGTGACGGCCGCCTCTGCCTTGGCCTGCATGACTACCGCTTTCCGTCTCCCTCGCTCACCTTCGTCACGCCGGAGTTGCCCGGACAGGTCGAGAGGCTGCGAAAGCGGAGTATCCGCCTGGACTTCTGCAAGCTTGGCCCCAATCAGTTCAATGAAGCCGGCTTCACCGATCCCAGCGGGCAGACGGTCTGTCTGCTGGAAGCGCGCACCTTTTCACCACCGCCCCTGGAGGGGGAAAGCTTCTCCCTGCTCGGTCATTTCCGCGCCCTGCGGCGTCGAAGCCGGGATCCGGAAGCGGATGCGGCCTTCTGGGAAGCGCTCGGCATGATCGCCTCGCCGGACGCGGATGGGGTGAGCGAGGTCTGCGCGGAGGGCTTCAATCTGCAGTTCAGCCGGCAGGGCCCGGCGGTTGCGCTGGTGTTCGAAACTCCGGATCTGGAGGCGCGGGCGGCCAAGCTGGAATATGACGGACACAACCTCACCCATCGTGGTGATGCGGTGGAGCTGGCGGCGCCGGACGGACTTGCCCTGGTACTCGAAGCGTCGGATTGATCCCCCCAAAAAGTGGGTGCAAACCCACTAGAACAGATTTTCCCAGCGCTCCGGCTTGTGAATGCCAAAGCCCTGCCCGAAGTCGAGCCCCATGCGCTTGAGGTGAGTGGCCACGTCATCGCTTTCCACGAACTCGGCGATGATGCGCTTGCCCATGGTCTGTCCCACATCCGTAATGGCCTTGACCATGGCCATGTCGGTTCGGTCAGAAAGAATGTTGCGTACGAAGATTCCATCCACCTTCAGGTACTCCACCGGCAGGCGACGCAGGTAGGCGAAGGAAGACAGACCGGCGCCGAAATCGTCCAGGGCAAACTGACAGCCCTTGCGGGACAGGGCCGCCATGAACTCGGTGGCATCGGCAATGCGGCGAATGGCCGCGGTTTCGGTGATCTCGAAACAGAGTGAGGAGGCGGGTACGCCATAGTAATCCAGCGTATCCAGCACCAGCTGCTGGAAATCCGGCCGGTCGAATGACTGTCCCGAGAGATTTACATGACAGGCGCCCAGTGACGCCCGGTGCTGCGGATGATCGGCCAGGGTTCGACAGACCTGTTCCAGTACCCAGCGATCCAGGCGGTAGGCGATATCGAATCGCTCGGCGGCCGGGATGAAAGCGCCGGGGGGGACACTTTCGCCATGTTCGTCCCGCATACGCAGGAGCACTTCGTAACGCACGGGCTCGTCTGTCTGTAGCGCCTGTATGTACTGAGCTTCCAGAAAAAAGCGGTTGTCATCGAGTGCCTGGCGAATCCGGTTTACCCACTCCATCTGCCCGCGGCGATGCCGCAGCTGCTCGTCCTGGGCATTGCTGACATGCACACGGTTTCGGCCTTTTTCCTTGGCGATGTAGCAGGCCAGATCCGCTGAGCGGAGAATGACATTGATGTCTGCCATGTCCCTCTCCACGGGCACGACGCCGATGCTGCAGGAGGCGCTGAAGGTCTGTCCCTCCCACTCGAAGACCAGCGCTTCCATGGCATGACAGAGTTTCTCGGCCACGTGGGTGGCTGCGTTCAAATCACAGTTTCGCAAGAGCAGCCCAAATTCATCACCGCCCAGACGCGCCAGCACATCCCCTTCTCGCAGGTTTTCCTTTAGCAGATCCGCTACCTGAATCAGCATGTGGTCACCGGCCGCGTGACCACAGGTATCGTTCACGACCTTGAACTGATCCATGTCGATGAAACAGACCGAATGCACCACATGACTTTCCCGCACGGTCCGAAGGGCCTTGGCCAGTTCCCGGTCAAAACCGCGGCGATTGATCAGGTCGGTGAGGGCATCATGGGCGGCCTGGTACTGCAACTCCACCGACAGTCGCCGGGACTCGGAAACATCCTCCAGGATCGCGATCATGGATTCCGGCAGGCCTCGCTTGCCGTTGATCGTCGACACCGTGAGCCGCCCCCAGACGATGCCTCCGTCCTTGTGCCGGAAGCGCTGTTCGACCGTGACGGCTTCTTCTTCCCCGCGAAGCAGGGCCCGACCTTGCTCAAGACCGATGTCCACATCTTCTTCCAGGGTCAGTGACTGATAGGATTTGCCCCTCAACTCCTGGCGGGAATAACCCAGAATGTCGGCCATGGCGGTATTGGCATTGATCAGATGGCCACGCTGGTCGACTTCCGCCATGCCTACGGCCGCGTGCTCGAAAATGGACTGGAAACGCCGGCGGGATTGGTCGATCAGGAGTATCAGGCGCCAACCGACCAGAGCCGCCATCAGGGCGAACAGGGTAATCACGAAGACGCTGCCCAGGGTGAGAGTCTGTCGCAGTGCCCGGCCGGCATCCGTGAAGGCCTGCAGGAAACGTGTCGTCAGCTCATAGTTCCGTGCATTGATCAGCTCCAGTTCAGCCAGGAGCATGGCGTACTCACGGGCAGGGGGAGGCCCCTCATGCCAGGCCTGTTCGATGCGGTCGGCAAGATCCACTAGCGCCAGGATGTATTCATCGGATTCACGCCAGACGTCAGCGGCATCACGCAAATAGGGGAAATTCGAGAAATTCCGGTAGAGCCAGATCATCCCGGGAATGTCGTCCGGATAATTCTCGCCCCTCAGCAGGCCATCCGCGGCGGCCTGGCGGTCGAGTTCTTCTGCATCCATCGCCCGCCTGGCCCGCATGTCACCGAGGGGGATATCCAGCAGCTCCCGTGCACCGGAGAGATCATCCGGGTTTCCATGGCTCAGGTAACGATAGAGGGAGAACACACTGCCAAGCTGCGCCCGAGACCATTGGCTCTGGCCCGCCATGTAGGCGGTGGCGGCCCCCTGCACCTGGACAAGAAAGATGACGAAGGCCGTGATGAGGCCGAAGATCAGAAACAGGGTAGCCAGCAGAGCACCGACTTCGAAGCGCCGCTCCAGGCCTCGCATGAAACTGGCATTCCCCCTAGCCATGGCTTTCAGTCATTGCTGTTGGCATCCAGCTCGAAATCAAAACGGTACTCGGTGTACATCGATCGGCGATCCGGATTGTTGTCGGTGGCCTCGTATCGAAAGGTGTGAATGGCCCGCATTACGCTGGGCACGAAGATCTCCCCCGGCTCGCTCTCCAGAACGCGGGCCTGTTGAACCACGCCCTGGCGGCCAATGCGCACCTGCACAAGCACATGCCCCTCAATGCCCGCCTCACGGGCCGCCGTCGGATACACCGGCTCCGCGACCTCCACCAGGCGCCAGTAATTCTCCAGTGGCGTCTCATCCGTATCCTGAATGGGTGGAGCAACGCAGGCGCACAGCAACAACACAAGGCATAACAGGGCACTCACACGCATGAGTCACACCTCATTCCAGCCAGTTTGTCGAAGCGATCAGGCGTCTCCCAACGTCTTCAGGCCCTGGATGAACTTGCCGGCCACTTCCTGGGCATCGCCGAAGACCATCTGGGTGTTGTCGGCGAAGAACAGGGGGTTCTCGACACCGGAGAAACCCGTGCCTCGACCACGTTTGACCACCAGCACGTTATCGGCATGATCCACGTTCAGAATGGGCATGCCGAAGATGGGGCTGTCCTTCTTGCTGCGTGCGTCGGGATTGACCACATCATTGGCACCTATCACCAGTGCCACGTCGGCCTCGTCGAACTCGGCGTTGATTTCTTCCAGGTCGAAGATCAGGTCATAGGGCACGCCGGCCTCGGCCAGCAGGACGTTCATGTGCCCCGGCATGCGACCGGCCACGGGATGAATGGCGAACTTCACATCCACACCCCGCTCCATGAGCCGCTCACAGAATTCCCAGAGCTTGTGCTGGGCCTGGGCCACGGCGAGGCCGTAACCGGGCACGATGATGACCTTGTCCGCGTAGGCCATGGTGATGGCCGCATCACTGGCCTCCGATTCCTTCATGGTGCCTTCCGGGCCATCACCACCCTCGCCTCCGGTATCACCGAAACCGCTGAACAGCACGTTGCTCAAGGGCCGGTTCATGGCCTTCGCCATGAGCTGGGTGAGCAGGGTACCGGCGGCGCCCACCACGGTGCCGGCAATGATCATGGCGGCGTTGTCGAGGACAAAGCCCTCGAAGGCCACGGCCAGACCGGTCAGGGCGTTGTAGAGGGAAATCACTACCGGCATGTCCGCACCGCCGATGGGCATGGTGATGGTAATCCCGGCCAGCAGGGCCAGGCCGAAGAAGGTGGTGATCAGCCAAACGGGATAGCCGTCCACCACCAGCAGGGTGGCACCGGTGGCGATGGCACCGAAGAAGACCAAGGCATTGAACAGCTGCTGACCGGGGAAGCGCATGGTCTTGGACACCAGGCCTTCGAGCTTGGCATAGGCCACCAGGCTGCCGCTGAAGGCAATGGAACCGATCAGGCCGCCCAGGATCGCCAGGGTCATGATTACGGTGCCGTAATCGCTGCCACCATACAGGGCCACGGCGCCAATGGTGGCCGCCGCGCCACCGCCCATGCCGTTGTAGAGGGCAACCATCTGCGGCATGCCCGTCATGGCCACCTTGCGCGCGCTGAGCCAGGCCAGCAGGCTGCCTACGAACAGGGCGGTGATGATCAACAGGAAGTTGCTCATGTCCGGCAGGAAGAAAGTGGCCACAACGGCCAGCAACATGCCGAGGCCGGCCTGACGGATGCCGCGCCGCGCCGTGACGGGCGATGACATGCGCTTGATGCCGAAGATGAACAGCAGAATGGCGGTGAAATAACTGGCCTGTATCAGGAGGTCGAGGGTGTCACGACTGATCAGTTCACTCACGCCTTGTCCCCCTTGCTGGACTTGAACATTTCAAGCATTCGCTCGGTGACCACATAGCCACCGACGGCATTGCCCGCCCCCAGCGCCACACCGATGAAACCGATGACCTGCCCCAGGGTGGTCTCCGCATGACCCAGGGCCACCATGGCCCCCACCACCACAATGCCGTGAACGAAGTTCGATCCGGACATCAGCGGCGTATGCAGAATGACCGGGACACGGGAAATGATCTCGATGCCGACGAAGGCCGTCAGCATGACGATGTACAGGGCAATGAAGCCGGTCAATTCAATCATGACTTGTCCTCCGCCGGGTGCCGGATGCTGCCTTCATGGGTGACCACGCTCCTGGCGTAAACCTCGTCCTCCATGTCCCAGTTCAGGGTGCCTTCCGAAACACAGGGTGAAACGAAATTCCACAGGTTTCGCGCGTACATCTCACTGGCATGCTCGGCGAGCATGCCGGGCACGTCCAGCGGACCGACGAGGGTGGCCCGCCCTTCACGATGAACCTCCCCCGGTCGGGTCAGGGCGCAGTTGCCGCCGGTTTCGGCCGCCAGGTCCACCAGTACGGCGCCCGGCTTCATGTTGGCCACCATGGGCTCGGTCACGATCTTCGGTGCCGGACGGCCGGGAATGGCGGCCGTGGTAATGACGATATCGGCCTGACTGATGTGCTTGGCCAGCACATCAGCCTGTTGCTGTTTTTCCTCCTCGGTCAGCTCGCGGGCATAACCGCCCTCGGCCTCGGCCTTCACCCCCGTGTCCACGAACCTGGCGCCCAGGGATTCCACCTGTTCGGCAACGGCGGATCGCACATCGAAGGCCTCCACCCGGGCCCCCAGGCGGCGGGCCGTGGCGATGGCCTGCAGCCCGGCCACACCGGCCCCCACGATCAGGGCCCTGGCCGGGCGGATAGTGCCGGCGGCGGTGGTCAGCATGGGGAAGAAGCGGGGCAGGTGTTCGGCCGCAATGAGCACGGCCTTGTAACCGGCCACGGCCGCCTGGGAAGACAGGGCGTCCATGGACTGGGCACGGGAAATTCTGGGAATCAGTTCCACTGCGAAGGCCGACACGCCCTGGCCGGCGAGGCTGTTGATGAAGTCATCCCGCTGCCATGGCGCCATGAAACCGAGCAGGCCGGCCCCTTTCTTCATCCGGCGGACATCGTCGTCGGCGGGGCGGCGGACGCAAAGAACCAGATCCGCCTGCGACCAGATGGCGGCGTGATCGTCGCTGACTTCGACCCCTTCAATGGCGCGATAGGCCTCGTCGGAAAAACCCGCGTGGTCGCCGGCACCCGACTGAATGCGCAGGCGCAGGCCGGCCTTGACGAGTTTTTCGGCCAGACCGGGCACCATGGCCACCCGCTTTTCGCCCTCCCGGGATTCGGCCGGTACCGTGATGAGTGTGCTCATGCTGTACCTGTCTCTTTGCTTGTTGGAATTTCGGACATGCGTTTTTGAGTGTAGCAGCAAGTCAGCGCTTGCACCGGCTTCATGAATTTTCCATGAAAAGAGGCGACGGGATTTGCCAACACGGGCGTAATCCATGTAAAAGATGGGTCAGAAGCATAGGCAAGGGTCGACATTCGACTAATCGCGAAGGCTTCGAGGAGGCCGGCGGCGGCCGGACAAGGCCATGAATGATCTGAATCAGCAGGTTCTGCGCACCGATGTGGGCGGTATGCCGCTGGAATGGATCGATTACCAGCAGGCAGCCAGGCTCTATCACCTGGATCAGGTGGTCTACGAATGCGGATCGCCGCTCTACGACCTGCACGGCGGCATTTCGGCACTGACCGGCCGACAGAGCATCCTCACCGTGCATTCCATCATCGCCACACCGGGCGATCGCAAACACCTGAGCAAATCCCGTTACCGCTATATCCCTCCGCTCAACAATCACACCCTGTTTCGGCGGGATGCGCGGCTCTGCCTGTATTGCGGCGAACGGTTCCCAAGCCAGTTACTGTCGCGGGATCATGTCACCCCCGTGGCCCAGGGCGGCCTGGATCACTGGAACAATGTGGTCACCGCCTGCAAGCGCTGCAATAACCACAAGGCGGATCGCACACCGGAACAGGCCGGGATGCAGTTGATCGCTGTGCCCTTCACACCCACTCACGCCGAGTATGTCTATCTCAAGGGACGCCGGGTTCTGGCCGACCAGATGGAGTTTCTGCTGGCCCATTTTCCCCGCAGCAGCCCCCTGCATGATCGCCTGAGAGCCCTGCTCGAACGACGCTGAGAGCGCCCCGCGCTGTGCCATAATCGACAGATGATCCATCTGTTCGACGCCTCCATTTTCGTCTTTCGTGGCTGGTTTGCCCTGCCCGACAGCCTGCGGACGGCCCGTGGTGAGCCGGCCAACGGTTTCCGGGGCTTTGCCACCGCCCTGGCGGACACCCTGGATGTGGTTGACGGGCATCCCCTGATCCTCTGCTTCGACGAATCCCTCACCACCTCCTTTCGCAATGAAATCGAGCCGACGTACAAGGCCAACCGGGAACTGCCGCCGCCAGAGCTTGAGGCCCAGTTTCAATGGTGCCGGGCGCTGGGCGAAACGCTGGGCCTGCCCTGCCTGTCGTCGGATCGCTTCGAGGCGGATGACCTGATGGCGAGCGTGGCCCGCCTGGCCCGCGTCGAAGGCCAGGCCGTGACCCTGATCAGCCGCGACAAGGACCTGGCCCAGCTTCTGCGGCCCGGCGACCTGTATTGGGAGGGGCCGGGCAAGACAGCCCGGTCGTATGAGGAGATGCGTTCAAAGCTGGGCTTTCCCCCCGAACGCATGGCGGATTATCTGGCGCTGGTGGGGGATCCAGTGGACAACATCAGCGGCGTCAGGGGCATTGGTGGCAAGAGCGCGGAGCGCCTGTTCGCCCATTACGAGGACCTGGAAGCGCTGTTTGCCGATCTGGACGGGATTCCGGAACTTGGCCTTCGCGGCAGTGCGCGGATTCAGCGTCTGCTGGCCGAAGGGCGGGAACAGGCCTTCCGGGCCCGCGAACTGACCCGCCTTCAAGATCAGGCACCCTTGCCCTTCGACACCATCCCCGGGACGCCGACCAGCGTCGACATGGCGGGTCTCCTGCAGCTGGATGCCGACATTGGCCTGGGCGCCCGAAATCTCGCCAAGCTAAAACGCCTGCATGGTGGGTCCTTGGCCTGAGGGTTCTGTTGTGTTGGCTTCGATAGGGCGGCGTGCCAGGTGGGGGATTGGTATCGCGGCTAAAGCCGCTCCCACAGGGGGGGGGCTTCGACGAACGCGGCCGTCCGATTCACGATTTACGTTTCACTCGTCCAATCTGCCGGCGTAAAAAAGCCCCTCCAGAGGAGGGGCTTCTTTCACAACATGCGGCCTGAGGCTTATTCGTCGTCGATCAAACCACGACGGATCAGCAGGGCTTCGATTTCCGGCTGACGGCCGGCGAAGTCCATGTACAGATCCATGGCATCGGCGGTGCCACCCCGGGACAACAGGGTGTCACGGAAGTGCTGGCCGTTCTCGCGGGTCAGGCCATCATTCTCCTTGAACCACAGCACACTGTCCGCATCCAGCACTTCACTCCAGATATAGGAGTAATAGCCGGCGGAATAGCCGCCCATGATGTGGGAGAAATAGGGCGTGCGGTAACGCGGGGGTACCGGGTCGAAGTCCATGCCCGATTCCGCCAGCACCTGGGCCTCGAAGTCCATGATGTCTTCCGCGGCGGGAATCTCATCGATGGGCAACTGGTGCAGACGCTGGTCGATGGTGGAAGCGGCCAGGTACTCGGTCGTGCGGAAGCCCTGGTTGAACTGCTGGGCATCCAGCACCTTCTCCAGCAGCTCGTCCGGGATGCGCTCGCCGGTCTCGTAATGCAGGGCGTAGTTGGCGAGCACTTCCGGCCAGCTGGCCCACATTTCATAGACCTGGGAAGGGTATTCCACGAAGTCACGGGGAACACTGGTGCCGGAGAAACGCGGATAGTGCACATCCGAGAACAGGCCATGAATGGCGTGGCCGAATTCGTGGAACAGGGTGGTGGTTTCATCCCAGGTCAGCAGGGTGGGCTCACCTTCCGGCGGCTGGCTGACGTTGAGATGAATGCCCACCACCGGCTGACCGCCCAGCAGATCCGACTGGATCTGATAGGAGTTCATCCAGGCACCGCCCCGCTTGGAACCGCGGGAGTACATGTCGCTGTACATCAGGCCCAGGGGGGTGCCATCTTCCTCGAAGACCTCATAGACACGCACCGAGTCATGATAGACCGGGATGTCATGGCGTTCTTCGAAAGTGATGCCAAAGAGTTTCTCGGCGGAATAGAAGACGCCGTTCTCCATCACGCTGTCGAACTCGAAATAGGGGCGCACTTCCGAATTGTCGAAGGCATAACGCTCCTGACGCACCTTCTCGGCGTAGAAGGCCCAGTCCCAGGAGGCCAGCTCCAAGGGCTCGTCTTCCGTGGCATTGATGATGGCCTGAATGTCCGCGGCTTCTTCCCGGGCATTGCGCATGGCAATGGGGTTGAGGTCGGCCAGCAGTTCATTGACCACATCCACGGAACCCGCCGTCTGCTCTTCCAGGATGAACTCGGCGTGATTGGCGTAACCCAGCATGTTGGCGCGTTCCGCCCGCAGGGTCAGGGTCTCGGAAACGATCCCGCGGGTGTCGTACTCGTTGCCCCGCGCGCCGCGATCCAGGGAGGCAGTGTGAACCCGCTCACGTACCTCACGGTTGGTGAGTGAGGACAGGGGCGGCTGACCACTGGTGTTGAGCAGGGTGATGACGTACTTGCCGTCCAGGCCACGATCCTTCGCCTCGTTGGCCGCCCGCTCGATCTGGGCGTCGGACAGACCATCCAGTTCTTCACGGCTGTCCACCACCACGGCGGAGTCATTCACTTCCGCCAGCACGTTCTGGCTGAACTGGGTGCCCAGCTCGGCCAGGCGACTGTTGATCTCGCGCAGGCGGGCCTGCTGCTCTTCGCTCAGGCGGGCACCGGAACGAACGAAATCACGATGGTAACGCTCCAGCAGGCGATGGGATTCCGGATCCAGATCCAGCTCATCACGCTGCTGATACAGCGCATCCACCCGGCTGAACAGCTCGGGGTTCAGATTGATGGCGTCACTGTGGGCGGACAGTTTCGGTGCCATCTCGCGCTGGGTAGCCTGGATGTCTTCATTGGTGTGGCTGCCGGCCAGGGCAAAGAAGACGCGGCTGACGCTGGAAAGCGTCTGACCGGAACGCTCCATGGCAACGATGGTGTTCTCGAAGCTGGGCGGTTCCGGGTTGTTGGCAATGGCCTCGATCTCGGCCATGTGCTCTTCCATCCCCTTTTCCAGTGCCGGGCCGAAATGCTCGGCCTCGATGCGGTCAAAGGGAGGCGCGTTGTAGGGCAGGCCGCTTTCGCTCAGCAGCGGATTGTCGCTGACCTGGCGCTCGGCGCGCTCGGTTTCAGTCGGTTCGGGGCTGTCGCCACAGGCTGCCAGCATCAGCGGCAGGGCAGCGACGCCAATCAGATATCGCAACTTCACGGTGATTCTCCTGCAGGGGAAAAGCCCGATAGTAGCATCACCGGGGCGCGAAAAAAGGGGGGCGCCGGCCGCAGGCCGACAGCCCCTCAGCGGAACAGGCCGTCGAAATCCCCGGCATCAAGGGCCCGCTCCAGTTCCGCCATCCGGTCCCGGGCCTGCTCCAGCTCGCCCGGCGTCAGCAGCACCGAGAGGGCGTCCTCGGCACCATCGAAGCTGGGCGGACAGCCTTGCTGCAGACACAGGGCCTGGACCCAGTCGGAATTGGCGGAGCAGTCCTGGCCATATTCACAGGCCAGCATGAGCCAGGCGGTCTCGTCCGCACGACTGTCGCCGTGGATGGCGCTCAGCTGGCTGGCGTAGGCAAGGGTGTCCGGATTTCGGTCACGCAGAACCTGCACCAGCTGGTCGGGATCGAAATCGGCACTCCGTCCCGCCTGGTACATGCGGTAGTCGCTGATGCCCTGGCGCATGACGGCCGGCCCGTAGCCATCCTCGGCGGCCGCCCGCATCCAGTCGTCGGCGGCGCCGTAAAGACTCATGTCCTCGTCGAAAAAGCCCCGGCAGCGGGCCACCTGGCGCTGCATGAGGTCGTTGACCTGGGGGTTCATGTCGTCTGGGATGGCGGTGGAGAGGGTGTATTCGTCGGGATACTCGCCATCGAACTGGCGTACCGCCAGCTGGCATTCGGCAAGGATCCGGCCAATGTAGTAGCGGGCGGCGGCATCGCCCCCGTCCGCCGCCTCAATGACCTCATCAACGAAGGCGAGGTAATCGTCACTGGCATGGAAGGCGGCACCGACCGTGTCATAGCCACCGGCGGGGCGCTCATTCTCGTCCTGGGCCTGCAGGCGGGTTCCGGCCTCGGTCCGCAGGCCGTCGCCTTCATCAAGAACCCGCCGGGGCGATTCGCGTCGGGCCTCCCGGCCGTCCGCCACCACCGGTCCCGCCTCGCCCCGAGGCAGGGAGTCAGGGCGCTCATCCATGGCCGGCCCGGGCCCCGGACGCAGAACCATGACAAAAATCAGCGTGGCGGCCGCCAGCGCGAAGAAAATCCAGGTGGCGCGCATGTCTCTCTCCAGTGCGAAAAACACAGACCCGTCAGTTTAATCAACGGCGGCCATATTGCCACTGCCGCTTTTCACGGCATCAGCCCTGCGCCGTGGCCTGACGCCGGCGACGATACGTCAGGGCAAGCCATTTCAGCCCGGGCAGCGTCGCCATCCAATAGAGGTGATAGCCAAGCCCGGAAAAGATCTCCACCGTCAGAAGCGGCTCGACAAAATCCGCCACCACACTGAGCACGAGGAAGGTTTCCGCGTAAAGCAGAAGCAGCCGGTTAACGGTCAAATCACCACGCCGGGCCAAGGGATAGGTGATGGTCAGCAAGAGTACGCAAAACAAGGGCAGCAGCAGTGAAGACATGATTCCCCCCCCTTTCTTTTCCCCGAGTTAACGCACCTCTGAGATCAGAGGCCCCTGATTTAATCAGGTTATGAGCACGCTTTGAAATGCGCTCACGACACGCCATTGCAGACAAGCGGTGGATGATCGTGTGCGCTGAAACGGTCGGTCGAGTTCAACGCTCGCCCACCAATAGCTGTTTGCTGCGTTCACTGAAACGGCTGACGATGTGGTACAGGCAGGGCACCACGAACAGGGTCAGCAACATGGCCATGAGGAGGCCGCCAATGACGGCCAGGGCCAGCGGCTGCATGATCTCGGCACCCTCGCCGAGGCCGATGGCCAGGGGCGTCATGCCCAATACGGTGGTGGAGGTGGTCATGAGGATGGGCCGCAGGCGCACCGCGCCCGCCTCCACGATGGCCGCCTCGATGGGCAGGGCCTGATCCCGACGGCCGATCTCGATGTATTCCACCAGCAGGATGGCATTGTTGACCACAACGCCGATGAGCAGGATCACCCCGATCATGACCGGTGCGGACAATGGATTGCCGGTGAGCCAGAGGATGCCGACCACGCCAATCAGGGCAAGGGGTGCCGCCGCGAGGATGACCAGGGGATTGGAAAGGCGTTCGTACTGCACCGCAAGCACCACGAAGACCAGGAAGATGGCCAGCACGATCACGGTCATCAGCTCCCGGTTGGTGTCCTGGATGGTTTCCCACTGGCCCCGGGTGAGGATGCTGACGTGATCCGGGAGTTCCAGGTCACCCAGGCGCGCCTCCACCTCGGCCATGACGCTGCCAATATCACGGATCTCGGTATTGATGTCGCCATTGACCCGCACCACGCGGTTCTGGTTTTCCCGTTCGATATGGGCGGGGCCCTCGGTCAGTTCGAAGCTGGCCACGTCCCGCAGCAGAACCGGGAGACCATTGTCACGGTAGAGAATCATGCCGCCCAGGGATTCCGGGTCACGGGTGGACTCCCGGGGCAGGCGTACGCGCACGTCGTATTCGGTCTGGCCGGTGACGAAGCGGGTGGGTACCGCACCATCCACGGCCTGTCGCACGGCCCGCCCCACCTCCGAGACGTTCAGGCCCAGGTCGGCGGCGCGTTCCCGGTCCACTCGGATGCGAAGCAGCGGGCTCTGGTCCTCCCGGCCCACCTCGACCCCTTCCAGCCCTTCAATGCCATCCAGCCGCGCCACCAGATCCCGCGCCAGGGTGCGCAGTTCCCGCAGATCCTCACCCACCAAGCCAATGGACAGATCCGTGCCCGCAAAGGAAAAGCGCAGACCCGGAATGGCGGGCGGGCGGACGTGAATGCGTGCCCCCGGCAGGTCCAGGGCATCCACCCTCTGCTGCATTTCCCGTACCCAACGACCGGCACTCATGTCCCGCTCCACGGCCGGGGTCAGCTGGATGGACAGGTTCGCCGTGCCGGGGCGCTCGGAAATCACGCCACCGCTGAGATGGCCGCCCACTCGGGTAAAGACCGACTCGACATGAGGCATTTCCCGCACGGCCTCTTCCACCCGACGCGTGGCTTCATCGTTCTCTTGGGGCGGGGTACCCGGCGGCAGCACCATGCGAATACCCACGTTGCCGTCATCCACCTGGGGCAGGAAGGTATTGCCCAGCTGACCGGCCAGATGGCTGGCGCCGAACAGGGCCAGCGCCGCCGCTCCCAGGACGGCCCAGCGCACGCGAAGGACGGCGGGCAAAAGGTCGCGGTAACCATTCCGCAGCCATTCAATCAAGAGGTTGAAGCCGGTCACCAGGCGACTGCGGTGAAAGCCGGACTCATGGCGGATCTTGCCCAGCAGGGCCGCCAGCATGGGAATCAATGTCAGGGCCGCCGCCAGCGTGGCCAGGATGGCGAAGGAAATGGTCAGTATCAGTTCCCGGAAGATCATGGCGGCCATGCCGGTGATCAGCAGGAAGGGCAGCACCGCGGCCAGATTGGTGAGGGTGCCCGCGGTGATGGCGGAGACCACTTCCCGGGAACCATCGTGGGCGGCATCGTCCGGCGACTTGCCCAGTTTCTCCCGGTGCCGATAGATGTTCTCCAGCATGACGATGCCATTGTCCAGCAACAGCCCCACCCCCAGAGCCAGGCCACCCAGGCTCATGATGTTCAGAGTCATGCCGCTGGCCCCCATCATGGCAAAGGTCGCCATCAGGGCCAGTGGAATGGACAGGCCGATGACAAAACTCTTGCGCAGGCTGCCCAAAAAGAGCATCACCATGAACATGGCCAGCACGCCCCCGAGCAGGGCGGCGGTGCCCACGGCAGTGATGCTGCCGCGAATGAAATAGGTCGGATCCCGCGTGGTCTCGAAGCGGATGTCCTCCGGAATGAAACCCGTGCGTTGCAGTCGGTCCATGGTGGCGACGACCTGATCCACCACTTCGACGGTGTTGGCGGCCGGCATCTTGAAGACCGAAACCTGAGCCGCCTCGATGCCATTGAGACGAACGAACAGGCGCTGTTCGCGGTAGCCGTCATTGACGTCGGCCACCTCGGACAAGCGGATGCGCCGGTCACTGCCCGGGAGCTGGATGAGGACGTTGCGGATGTCATCGGCCGAGGTGAACAGGCCGTCGGTCTTGGCCATGACATCGAAGGTCTCGGAGGTGACCCAGCCACCGGCCAGATCCACGTTCTCGCCCTCGAGGGCGGTCACCAGATGCTGCATGGTCAGACCGTAGGAACGCAGGCGCTCCTGGTCCGCGACCACTTCCATCTCCCGCACCTGACCGCCGGCGGCTTCCACCCCGGAGACACCGTGTATCGCCAGCAACTGGGGGGCCAGCTGATGCTCCACCCAGTCACGGACTTCCGTTTCACTGCGCACGGTGGAGCTGAATCCGGCCTCCCAGACCGGATCCTGGGCCGGATCGAAACGATAGAGGCGTGGCGGATCGATGTCCTGGGGCAGCTGGGTGCGGGCCAACTCCAGGTAGCGGGAAGCGTCCTGAATGGCCAGATCCAGATTGGTGCCGTGCTCGAATTCCAGGTTGACGTTGGTGCGACCTTCCGAGGCACGGCTGTGAATGCGTGTCAGGTTCTCGGTGGAGGCCAGATTGCGTTCCAGCACCCGCGTCACCTGCTGCTCCATCACTTCCGGCGCCACCCCGGGATAGTTGACCGTGACACGGATCAGGGGATTGTCGATGGTGGGCAGCAGATCGATGGGCAGGCGATCAAGAAAGAAGGAGCCCAGCACGAAGACCAGCGCGGCGATGGCGAGGGTTCCCACCGGCCGGCGAATGGCCGCATTGGCCAGACTCCGCCGTTCGCCACTTTTGCGCTCCAGTGTTTCGTAACTCATTCCTTCACCTGCCTGTCACCGTTGCGGCGATACGTGTTCCCGTGACGGCTCAACCCCGCCAGCCGACGATCCGCACGGCCTGGCCATCCCGCATGTCAATGGGATTCGTGGCCAGGACGATATCGCCTTCCTGCAGTCCTTCCTCCACTTCGGTCCAGTTCCCCCGGCTGACCCCGGTTCGCACTTCCCGACGCTGCAGGCGATCATCCCGCACCACATAGACATAACGCTGGTCGCCGTCCTCGCCCACGGCCGAGGCCGGCACGGCAAGCACGTCCGGTCGCTCGTCTATGGCCATGCGCACCCGCCCGAGGAAACCGGGGCGAACGCCACGCCTGGCCGCGTCCGCCGGCAGGGCCACTTCCACGGTGACCAGGCGGCTGCCGGTCTCGGCGGTGGGAAAGATCCGTCGAATCTCCCCGTCCAGCGTCTTGCCGGGCATGGCATCCAGGCGAACGGGCACGGACTGGCCGATCTGCAGATGCACCACATCGAGCTCCGAGACACCCAGGTTCATCACCAATTCACTCAGATCCACCAGCTCGAACAGCGCATCCTGGCCGCTCACCGCCTCACCGACCTCCACGTGACGGGCCGCGACCACCGCATCCCGCGGGGCCCGGATGCTGCCGAAGTCACGGCGGGTTTCCCAGAGCAGTACTTCACTGCGTGCCCGCCGCAGCTGGGTTCGGGCACGCTGGTATTCCACCTCGGTCACATCACCCCGCTCCAGCAGCTGGGCGGTGCGCTCATACTCCAGCTCGGCCTCTTCAACCCCCGCACGCGCCCGTTCCAGTTCGGCCAGTTCCTCGGAGACATCCAGCTGGGCCAGCAATTGGCCGGCCGACACGGCATCTCCCTCCTCCACGGCCACTGCCTCCACCCGCCCGCTCACGCGGGTGGCCAGGCGAATGCGGGTGCGAGGCGCCACCGTGGCGGAGAGGGACACCTGGCGCGACAGGTCACGGGGATGGATCTCCACGGCGGCAATGGGCGTCTGGCGCTCGGCCCCTTCGCCCTGGCCGGCATTGCCACTGTTTTCACTGCTGCAGGCTGAAAGGAGTGCGACGACGAGAATCAGGGCACTGACGGTGCGGATCATTGGCCTTCCCGTGTTCTGAGGTGACTGTCCATGGCCCCGGACGAGGGGCTTTCGAATCGCTTCTGCCGGGCCGGGCACATTCGAAATGAGACCGTCCGGTTCCGGCCGGGTTCCGCCGGAAATTTCCCATCCCGGCGCGGGCTGCTATGCTTGCCCGCTTTGGTATTCGCAAAACTTCCTGACGAAGGTGTCCCATGAGTGAGCCACAACAGGTTACCGGTTCCGCCAATGGCGGGCTAATGGACCGGATTCTCAACAAGGTCGAGCGGGTGGGCAACAAGCTTCCCGACCCGGCCATGCTTTTCGCTTCCCTGCTGATCATCGTCTGGTTCCTGTCGCTGATCTTCTCCTTCTTCGAGTTCACCACGAAGATTCCGGGTACGGACGATGCGGTGCGGGTAAACAACCTGCTCTCCGGCCCGGAATTCGCCCACTTCCTGTCCAACATGGTCACCACCTTCACCGGCTTCGCCCCGCTGGGCGTGGTGCTGGTGGCCATGCTGGGCGTGGGCGTGGCCGAGCGCAGCGGCTACATCAACACCGCCATCAAGCTGCTGCTCAACACCACCCCGAAGATGCTGCTGACCCCCATGCTGATCCTGGTGGCCATTGTCAGCCATACCGCCGTGGACGCCGGCTATGTGGTGGTGATTCCCCTGGGTGGCGTGATCTTCTATGCCGCCGGGCGCCATCCCCTGGCGGGGATCGCGGCGGCCTTTGCCGGGGTGTCGGGCGGCTTTTCCGCCAACTTCGTGCCCTCGGCGATTGATCCGCTGCTGATGGGCTTTACCGAGTCGGCCGCCCAGATCATCGATCCGGAACTGCAGCTGAATCCGCTCAACAACTGGGCCTTCACCTCCGCCTCCTGTCTGGTCATCGTGGCAGTGGGCTGGTTCCTGACCGACAAGGTGATCGAGCCGCGCCTGGCCAACACCCGGATCGACGGCGACCAGGATGAAATGCCGGTGATCGAGGAGATCAATAGCCGTGACCGCACGGCCTTCTGGATCTCCACTGGCGTCATGTTCCTGGGTGCCGTGCTGCTGACCCTGTCGGTGATTCCGGCGGACTCGCCCATGCGCAACCCGCAGGGGGACATCGCGGCCTTCGATGCCCCGCTGATGCAGTCCATCGTGCCCCTGATCTTCCTCTTCTTCCTGATCCCGGGCGTGGTCTATGGCTATGTGGCCGGCACCTTCAAGAACAGCCGGCAAGTGATCCAGGCCATGAGCAAGACCATGGAAGGCATGGCCTACTACATCGTCATGGCCTTCTTCTGCGCCCTGTTCATCGCCGAGTTCGGCCGTTCCGGCCTGGGTGTGCTGCTGGCAGTGGAAGGCGGCAACTTCCTGCAGATGCTGGCCCTGCCCGGCCCGGTGACCCTGGCGGGCATCGTGGTGCTGGTGGCCTTCCTGAACATCTTCATGGGTTCGGCCTCGGCCAAGTGGGCCCTGCTGGCACCGATCTTCGTGCCCATGCTGATGCAGATCGGCTTCTCGCCGGATCTGACCCAGGCCGCCTATCGTGTGGGTGATTCGGTCTCCAACATCATCACCCCGCTGCTGCCCTACTTCCCGCTGGTGGTGGTCTATTGCCAGCGCTACGTGAAGGGAACGGGTATCGGTACCCTGGTGTCACTGATGCTGCCCTACTCCATCGTCTTCCTGGTGATATGGACGGCCTTCCTGATCGGCTACTGGCTGATCGGCCTGGCGACGGGGCTGCCGTTGGGGGTTCAGTCGAGTTATACGTATCCCCCGATGTAACCATCGGATAGCACATTGGCACAAAAGAAGCCCCGGTGGCCGCAAGGCCCCGGGGCTTTCTAATGCCAAACGCTCAAATCCGGCAACAACCATCGTTGTCGTAGTCGTTGTCGTTGTCGTTGTCGTAATCGGGTTTTTAATGACCCTGAAAAGGGCCGATTACGACAACGACAACGACAACGAAAATGGCTGGCACGACTGAGCCTTGGTCTCTCACTGCGTTACCAAGGGGGTACTTTCCAGCGCGCGTGGTCACTCCTCCAAACGATCGCGATTCTGCCGGTAACGCCACAGGAGGTGGCCGCAGAGCACCGGGAGGGCGGCGGCCCAGTACAGGTGAATTCGGTAATCGCCATGGTCGACCACCGGCACCAGCAAAGCGGCGATCTCCAGCCCGATATGGAAGGCCAGGAAATGGAGGGCATAGCGAAGGGGCAGCTCTTCGGTCCGGTAAAGCTGGTGGCGTCCATTCCGCCATGAATAGTAGGAAGCGACTGCGGCAGCCATGAGTAGAACTGCACTATTTTCCATGGATTCCCCCAACCAGGACTGAGACAAGAATGTGGTAACAATCGTCGTAGTCGTAATCGGGTTTTTAAAGACCTTGCAAAAGGCCGATTACGATTACGAGAAAAACCCGGCGCTCTTAGCTCCTTGCTCCTTGCTCCTTGCGCCTTCAATCCGGATGCGTGGAGTTGGGCCAGAGGTGGAGATACTTCAGCGCCGATCCCGTATTGAACAGAACCACCCGATCCTCGGGGCCGATCCAGCCTTCCCTGGCGAGTTTCACCTGGGCGGCGAGGCAGGCGGCGCCTTCGGGGCATGGGAAGATGCCGGTTTTCGACGCCATGATGCGGGCGTATTCCAGCATCTGGCCGTCGCTGACGGTGACGGCGCGGCCACGGCTGCGGCGCAGGGCTCCCAGCACCAGGCGATCACCGAAGCTTTTGGGCACCCGCAGGCCGTCGGCGACGGTGGCGCCGTTTTCCCAGGGTTCGGCCTGGGTGTTGCCGGCTTCGAAGGCACGCACCAGGGGGGCGCAGGTCTCGGCCTGAACCATGACCAGACGCGGGCGCTCGGGGCCGATCAGTCCGAGCGCTTCGAGCTCCTCGAAGGCCTTCCACAGGGCGACGATGCCGGTGCCGCCCCCGGTGGGGTAGATGAGCACCTCCGGCAGGCGCCAGCCCATCTGCTCGGCGATCTCGAAACCCATGGTCTTCTTGCCTTCCACCCGGCCGGGTTCACGGAAGGTGGCGAGATTGAAGCTGCCGTCGCGCTCGGCCATGGCCTGGGCACGGCGTCCGCACTCATCGATGAGGCCATCCACCAGCTCGACCCGCGCGGCGTAGGCGCGGGCTTCGATCCGGAAGCTGTCCGGCACATCGGCCGGCATGAAGACGGTCAGCGGAAGGCCGGCCGCCGCCGCATAGGCCGCCGCCGCACAGGCGGCGTTGCCGGCGCTGGGCACCACCAGGCTGCGGGCGCCCAGGGCCCGAGCGCGGCCAATGGCCACGGCCATGCCGCGAGCCTTGAAACTCGCCGTGGGATTGGCCGCTTCGTCCTTGATCCAGGTGGCACCGGTGCCCAGCCAGGCACCGATGGTGGTGGGCAGCAGAGGGGTATCCCCGGTGCCCAGCTCAATCCGGCCTGCCTCGGGGACCGGCAGCAGGCCCGACCAGCGCCAGATGCCACGCCCGGGCGCCGGGATGCGATCGGCCCGGGCACCCTGCAGGTCGTAACGGGCAAGCAGAGGCCCGCCGCAGGCCGGGCAGGTGGCGATGAGTTCATCCATGCCGGCCGTCGCCGCACAGTGGCCACATTCATAATGACTGAGCTGGCTGTCACTCATGGGAGCTCCCCGATTCAAGGTGGCGGCAAGCTTACCCCAGAAGCCCGCCTTGCTCATCCCGCCTGTCGGCTTCTGAAGCGGATGACGCGGGGGACCGGATTCGGCACACTGGGGTGATCCGTATTGCCCGAGGAGGTTCCTGATGCACCGTGCTCTGCTGACTGTTTCCCTGCTGCTGGCCGTCCTGCTGGTGGCCTGTGGTCGCCCCGAGCCGGCAGCGGACAAGCTGCTGCACAATGCCAATATCCATACCCTGGACGAGAACAAGCCCCATGCCACCGCGGTCGCGATCCGCGGTGATCGCATCCTGGCGGTGGGCAGCCGTGAAGCCCTGAGCCACTTCATCGGCGAGGACACCGTCGAAATCGACCTGGAGGGGGCCACGGTGTTTCCCGGCATGGCGGATTCCCATGTCCACCTGGCCGGCATCGGCGAGCGTGAACTGGGTCTGGACCTGGCCGGCATTGACTCCCTCGATGCCTTTCTGGATGCGGTCGAAGGCCGCGTGGCGGAAAGCGATGTGGGCGACTGGGTGGTGGGTCGCGGGTGGCTCGAAACACACTGGACGCCGCCCGCCTTTCCCACCCGCGAGGACCTGGACGCCATCGCCCCGAACAACCCGGTCTGGCTGACGCGGGCGGACGGCCATGGCAGCGTGGCCAACTCCCTTGCCCTGGAAATTGCCGGAGTGGACCACGATACCCCGGTTCCCGATGGCGGCGACATCCTCCGTGATGACAAGGGCGAACCCAGCGGCATGCTGCTCGGCCGGGCCCAGTGGCTGGTGGCCCAGCACGTACCGGAACCGGATGCCAGCCTGGCCGAACGCCTGGTACTTGGCGCCCAGCGCAGCCTGGAGATGGGCTGGACCCAGGTACACATCGCCAGCGGTGATTACGAGGAACTGCATACCCTGCGTGATCTCTTCGCCGAGGGTCAGATTCGCCTGCGGGTCTACCAGGCCCTGCGGGGCCCAGGGGCGGGTGCCGAACGGCTGGTGAATGAAGGGGGCTTCAGTGGCCTGTATGAAGGCCGCTACAGTGTGCGCGGCATCAAGCTCGCCGCCGATGGTGCCCTGGGCTCCGGCGGCGCTGCCCTGCTCAAGGACTACGAGGACCGCGAAGGCCGCGGCTATCTGCAGTTCCAGCGCGAGGACGTGATCGAGCTGCTGGAAATGGCCCTGCGCAATGGTGTCCAGGTCTGGACCCATGCCATCGGCGACCGGGGCAATCGTTTTGCCCTCGATCTCTATGAAGAAGTCTTCGACAGGGTCCCGGCCGAAGAACGGGGCGTGGCGGAGCCGCGCTGGCGCATCGAGCATGCCCAGGTGCTGCACCCGGACGATCTCCCCCGCTTCGTCGAGCTGGGCGTGATTCCCTCCATGCAGCCCTCCCACGCCATTGGCGATCTGCATTACGCCCATCGTCGGGTCGGCCCTGAACGCCTGCGCACGGCCTATGCCTGGCGTGACCTGATCGACAGCGGTGTGCCTCTTGCCGGTGGCTCGGACGCGCCCGTGGAGATGGGTGACCCCCGCATCGAGTTCTACGCGGCCGTCAGCCGCCGGGACCTGGACGGCTACCAGGGCGATCACTGGTACCCGGAACAGGCCGTCAGCCGGGAAGAGGCCCTGAAGATGTTCACCCTCTGGCCGGCAATGGCCGCCTTCGAGGAAGACGTTCGCGGCAGCATCGAACCCGGCAAGTACGCCGACCTCACCGTCTTCGCCCGGGATCTCATGAGCATCGACGAGAAAGACATCCTCGACACCGACGTGGTCATGACCATCGTCGGCGGCGAAGTTCTCTTCGACGGCCGCTGAATGAGGTAAAAGCACCGCGAAATGGACGCAAAATGCACGCGAAATGAAAAGCAATTTAAGCCACAGATGAACACGGATGGACACAGATTGCTTGGGTTGGTGCCTAATTGGCGTTGAGGTGCTTGTCGTTGCGCTTGAAGGCCATTCTGGCCCGCAATAAACAGTGCAATACCTCAGGCGTTGCACTCAGCCGAACTTCATCTGTGTGCATCTGTGTTCATCTGTGGCTATTTCAATTTCGCGTTCATTTTGCGTCCATTTCGCGGCGCATTTGAATTGACCTACCCGGTGTCAGCACCCATGATTGGGGCAGGTCATTGTTGACGAGGTGCGAGCATGCGCCGTTTTGTGCTGGATACCAGCATCTTTACCAACCCCACCACCATGGCTCAGTTCCACGCGGATCCCATGGAATGTATCCGGGTTTTCCTGGAACTGGCGCGCAATACGCCGACGGAGTTCTACATGCCCCTGTCGGTGTATGAGGAGTTCATGCGGGTGCGGGATCTGCCGCCGGAGCTGGCCGCGGACTTCGAAACGGAAGTCTGGGTCCGCTCTCCCCGCCGCTTCGAGCTCACCATTCCCTCGGATGTGCTCTATGAGTTCATCAATGAAGTGCGTGAACGCATCGACCGGGGTCTGCGCATCGCCGAGGAACACACCAAGCGTGCCGGTGCGCTCTCGACCATGAAGCCCGAGATCATCACCGAATTGCGGGAAAACTTCCGCAGCGCCATGCGCAAGGGCCTGCTGGATTCACGGGAAGACGTGGACGTGGTGCTGCTGGCCATGGAACTGGACGCGGAACTGGCCAGCGCCGATCAGGGCATGCGCAAGTTCGCCAACCGGGTCGGCGTGAAGCTCGTTACCCCCGAATACCTGCGCCGCATCATGGAGAACCTGGGGGCGGGCTGATCGATGGCATGAAAAAGACGGGAACCACCGAAGGCGCCGAATTTACGGAAAAACAGGGTTTTTTCCTAAAGCACGACCTTGAATCACAGCACAGATCATTAAACCTCGCAGACGCTATGCTACTTTCTTCTTTCTCTTTTTCGGTGTGTTCGGCGTTTTCGGTGGTTCCCTTGTTTTAACGCCTCAATCGAATTGCCGCCCACCCTGTAAGGCCTGATTCAGGAAACCCGTCATGCGCTGGTGCACGCGTTCGAATTCCAGCACCCAGTAATCCCCTTCCTGGCGGGGCATCTTGTCGTAGACCTTGACCCGCTGTCCGCCGGTATCCTCGATGTGCTGGATGAAACGATAGGCGTTTTCGCGCTGATTGAAGCGGCAGCGGAAGGGGGAGCCCACCCGGTTGTGGTCCTTTGAGATCTCGATGGCGCGGAACAGGCCCTGCATCAGGGCGTGGCCCAGTTCACTCAGGCGTTCGTGATCCTGCTGCTGCCCATGCTCGGCCATGAACAGGCCCATCCGCATCAGGCGGTTCGTGAAATATTCGGGTGGCAGATCGAGAAGGCCTTCGCCCGTCACGCTGAAATCATAGGTGTTGGAGCGCCCGGTGACATACTTGGCCCGCTGGCTCTGGTCTTCCGGTTTCAGGACGAGGCCCTCCTTGCCCTCCTCGTCCAGCTTCAGGATCAGCTCGCCCAGTTTATTGATGTCGTCGGGGCCGAAGCGGCCGAAGATCTCGGCATGGGGCAGATTGAATTCCCGCAGGTAGCGCATGCGCGCTTCCTGGCTGAGAAAGCCCTCGCGGTTCTGCTCCATCATGTCGAAGATGAACAGGTCCACGTCTTCCTGGACCTGGGGTGAGTGGCCTTCCAGATAGGGATTGTCCGGTCCGACCAGTTCGGCGCAGAGAATCAGATTCGGATGGGCCTCGAAGATGGCCGGATCCAACAGATCCTGCATGCGATCCGTGGCGAAGGGGCAGACAAAGCCGCCACGGGACAATGCATGCACCTCACCCTCGTGGGCGAAGATGCGGATATTGAATCCATCCATCTTCTCCTCCGCCCAGAAAGGCCCGTCAAACTGCTTGCCCAGGCCGGGGTCCAGGGCCTGGATGCGCGCAATGGAGGGATAGCCCGGGACGACCACCCCATCGGGCAATACGACGCTGCCTTTCGGCACCCCCCGGATCTCGTCGGTCAGCCGGGCATAGGCCATGCCCCCAAAAGCCAGGCGTTCCGCCTTGCCTCGCTCCAGGGCCGTGTCCAGATGGTTTTGGTCGAGTAGAGTCATGGCTTCTCGGGTATTTTTGATTAGCCACAGATGAACACAGATGGACACGGATGGTCTAGCGGAAAGCAGGAAGAAAGACCCGAAGGGTCTCGGTGATTGGCCACGAATCAGAGGCCTTGCTGGCAGCGAGCGAGGCGCCTATTCGAGTCCGATCACGGCTGCAAGCCGCACCCACAGTGTTAGCAAGCACCTTTTGCGCCTGCCCTATTTCGTGTTCATTTCGTGCCCATTTCGTGGTCCCTTCCCTCAGGCCTCAATCTGGCAAGGCCGAACATCCGTGTCCATCTGTGTTCATCTGTGGCTATTCAAAACAAGTCTTTCGGGTTCTCTCACACCGCCGGCCGGTAATTGACCTGCTGGCCTGGCAGTTCAATGGCACCTAAGCCGAGGTAATCGATGATGCCCATGGCGGCCTGCCTGCCTTCATAGACCGCGGTGACCACCAGATCCGCGCCACGCACCATGTCACCGCCGGCGAAAATATTCGGGTTGGAGGTCTGCATGGCATAGGGGCCATGGGGACCGGCCAACACGCGGCCGTCTTCGTGCAGGGTGATGCGGTGATCGCGGAACCAGTCGGCCGGGTCGGGCCGAAAACCGAAGGCAACCACCACGGCATCGGCCTCGATGATTTCTTCGCTGCCTTCCACGGCTTCAATGCGCGTACGGCCGTCCTCGGCGGTGGCCAGTCGGGTGCGCATGAATTTCACGCCCGTGGCCCGGCCATCTTCTTCCACAATGGCCACCGGCTGGCGGTTGAAGAGAAACTTCACGCCCTCTTCGCGGGCGTTCTTGTATTCCTTGCGCGAACCCCGCAGCTGCCCTTCACCGCGACGGTGCACACAGGTGACGGAGGTTGCTCCGTGACGGATGGCGGTGCGGTTGCAGTCCATGGCGGTATCACCGGCACCCAGAACGACCACGCGCTTGTCCTTGAGGTCAATGAACCCTGAGCCTTCCTGAGACCAGCCCTCCACATTACGGATGTTGCCGATGAGGTAGTCGAGGGCCGGATGGACATTGGGTAGCTCTTCGCCCGGAAAGCCGCCCGTCACCGCCTGGTAGGTACCCATTCCCATGAACACGGCGTCGTGATCCTCGACCAACTTGTCGAGACTGACATCGCGGCCAATCTCGGTGTTGAGCACGAACTGCACGCCCATTTCCTCCATGATGGCGCGGCGGGTACGAACCACCTCCTTTTCCAGCTTGAAGGGCGGGATGCCGAAGGTGAGCAGGCCGCCGATCTCGCTGTATCGATCGAAGACCACCGGCTGGACACCATGACGAATCAGCACGTCGGCGCAGGCCAGGCCGGCCGGTCCCGCGCCGATGACGGCGACCCGCTTGCCGCTCGGTTCGGCATCCACGGTGGGTCGCCAGCCCTGGCGAAAGGCTTCGTCAGTGATGTACTTCTCGATGGAACCGATGGTGACCGCCCCATAGCCGTCATTCAGGGTGCAGGCACCTTCGCAGAGTCGGTCCTGGGGGCAGATGCGGCCGCACATTTCGGGCAATGAATTGGTCTTGTGCGACAGCTCGGCGGCCTCGAACAAGCGCCCGTCTTCGATCAGACGCAGCCAGTGGGGAATATAGTTGTGCACCGGGCATTCCCACTCGCAATAGGGATTGCCGCAGTCGATGCAACGGGCCGCCTGTTCAGCGGCCTGGTCCCGATCATACTGGCCGGTGATTTCCCGGAATTCCTGAATGCGCAGCGACGCCGGCTTGGTCCGCGGCATCTGCCTCGGCACATTCAGAAAATGCAATGGATCCTTTCTCGCCACGGTGCCTTCCTCGCTTCGTTAACTGCGCCGCGAAATGCACGCGAAATGGACGCAAAATAATCTAGCCACAGATGGACACAGATGAACACAGATTCGCTTGGGCGCGACGCAACACTGGGTGGTAGTCGGTTTTCTCACAACCACCCTGTCGGGCATGACGAATCGAGGCTAAAGCCTCTCCCACAACGGTTGCCAACCAATCAAAAAATCCGTGTTTATCCGTGTTCATCTGTGGCTGATTCGCTTTTCATTTCGCGTGCATCTTGCGTTCATTTCGCGGCGCTTTTCAAAATTTCATCAAGCCGCGCTGCTCAATGTGTCGAGCAGGGATTCGATGTCCTCCGCCTTGGGTTTGACCAGCCAGAACTTGCCAATCCAGGCGCGGAAGTCGTCCAGGATTTCCTGGCCCCATTCGCTGCCGGTGTATTCCACGTGACGCTCGATCATCTCGCGCAGGTAGTGCACGTGCTGTTCCAGGTATTCCAGTGAGATGCGGTGGATGTCGATGAGTTCGTGGTTGTAACGGTCCACGAAGTAACGGTGTTCATCCAGCACATAGGCAAAGCCACCGGTCATGCCGGCACCGAAGTTGAGTCCGGTCTCGCCGAGCACCACCACCACGCCACCGGTCATGTACTCGCAGCCGTGATCGCCGCAGCCCTCGATCACGGCCGTGGCACCGGAGTTGCGCACGGCAAAGCGCTCCCCGGCCTGGCCGGCGGCGAACAGCTCGCCCCCGGTGGCGCCGTAGAGGCAGGTGTTGCCGATGATGGCCGAGTGCCGGGCCTTGATGATGCTGCCTTCGGGCGGGCGGATGGTCAGGCGGCCACCCGTCATGCCCTTGCCCACGTAGTCATTGGCCTCACCGGAGAGGTTCATGTGCAGTCCGCCGGTGTTCCACACACCGAAGCTCTGCCCTGCGGTGCCCTCCAGATGGATATTGAGGGGATGCTCCGCCATGCCCTGGTTACCGTGTCGCCGTGCAATCTCGCCGGACAGGCGGGCGCCGATGGAACGGTGATAATTCTCGATGCGGTAATGGAATTCACCGCCGGCACTGGCCTCGATGGAGGGCAGGGTATCGGCCAGCATCTGCTCGGCCATTTCGCCCCGACCCCAGGGTGGATTGCGCTCCTGCTCACTGCGACGCGGGCGGGTGGCGGGCAGATCACCGTCGGACAGGATGGCGGACAGATCCAGGCCCTTCTGGCGGTCGCTGTCGGGGGTGACGGTCTCCAGGTATTCCGGGTGGCCGATGAGTTCGTCCAGGCTGCGCACACCCATGCGCGCCATCCAGCGACGCACTTCCTCGGCAATGAAACAGAAGTAGTTCACCACCCGATCCGGCGTTCCGCGGAAGGCATCGCGCAGGCGCTGGTCCTGGGTGGCGACCCCGGTGGTGCAGTTGTTGAGATGGCAGACCCGCAGGTAGGTGCAGCCCATGGCAATCATGGGGGCGGTACCGAAGCCATAGCTTTCGGCTCCGAGGCAGGCGGCCTTGATCACGTCGAGGCCGGTCTTGAAGCCACCATCGGCCTGCAGGCGAATGCGGCCGCGAAGGTCATTGCCGCGCAGGGTCTGCTGGACTTCCGATATGCCCATTTCCCAGGGTCCGCCGCAGTATTTGACCGAAGTCAGGGGGCTGGCGCCGGTCCCCCCGTCATAGCCGGCAATGGTGATCAGATCGGCATAGGCCTTGGCCACGCCGGCGGCGATGGTGCCCACCCCGGGGGAGGCCACCAGCTTGACCGATACCAGCGCCTCCGGATTGACCTGCTTGAGATCGAAGATGAGCTGGGCCAGATCCTCGATGGAATAGATGTCGTGGTGGGGCGGCGGTGAAATCAGGGCCACCCCCGGCCGGGCATAGCGCAGTCGGGCAATCAACTGATTGACCTTGTGCCCCGGCAGCTGGCCGCCCTCCCCGGGTTTGGCGCCCTGGGCCATCTTGATCTGCAGGACCTCGGCATTGACCAGGTATTCGGCGGTGACACCGAAACGGCCCGAGGCCACCTGCTTGATCTTGGAAATGCGTTCATCGCGAAAACGCGCGGCGTCCTCGCCACCTTCGCCCGAATTGGAACGCCCGCCTATACGATTCATGGCAATGGCCAGGGCTTCATGGGCCTCCGGCGACAGGGCCCCTAGGGACATGGCGGCGGTGTCAAAGCGCGGCAGGATCTTCTCGATGGGCTCGACTTCCTCCAGCGGCACCGGCTCCGGGGCGAAGCGGGGCTGCATGAGATCCCGCAGCACCATGGCCGGGCGTTCATTGACCAGCTGCTGGAAGGCTTCCCAGTCCGACCATTCGCCGCTTTTCACGGCCCGCTGCAGGGCGTGGACCACGCCGGGGTTCCAGGCGTGGTATTCGCCGTCGTGAATCCATTTCAGCAGGCCGCCCTGCTCGCGCAGGGCACGACGATCCCAGGCGCGGGTGGCGAGATGACGCTGGTCGGCATCCAGATCGGCAAAGCCGGCACCACCGATGCGGCTGGTGGTGCCCGTGAAGCAGGTGTCCACCACTTCGTCGGCCAGACCGACGATCTCGAACAGGGCGGCGCCACGATAGCTGGCGATGGTGGAAATCCCCATCTTGGAGAGGATCTTGAACAGGCCCTTGCGGATGCCGCGCCGGAAGGCCCGCCCGGGTTCCCGGCGCCGGGCCGGATCCAGCTCGCCGGAACGCACCATGTCGGCGATGACTTCATAGGCCAGCCAGGGGTGCACCGCCGTGGCGCCGTAGCCGATCAGACAGGCGAAATGGTGGGGATCTCGGGCCGTGGCCGTTTCCACCACCAGGTTGACCGAGGCGCGCAGGCCGGTTTCCACCAGCCGTCGGTTGATCGCGCCCGTGGCCAGCAGGGCATGCACCGGCAGGCTTTCGGGGCCGATGCGACGGTCACTGAGAATGAGGATCTTCGCGCCCTCGCGGGCCGCGTTTTCGGCTTCGTCCGCCAGGCGGGCCACGGCCGCCTTCTGGCCGAGGCCACGCTCGCCGTTGAGCTCCATCTCGTGAATCGGCCAGCGGCTCGCATCCAGGGCGCGGATGAGCTCGAACTTGCGGGTCGACAGGACGGGAGACCCCATGAGGACGCGCTCGCCCAGATGCGGGCCCGGTTCAAAGGGGTTGAGCTCAGGCCCCAGGCGGGTTTCCAGCGACATCACCAGGCGTTCACGCAGGGGGTCGATGGGCGGATTGGTCACCTGGGCAAACTGCTGGCGGAAGCCGTCGTAAAGGGAGCGCACCCGGCGCGAGAGCATGGGCAGCGGGGTGTCGTCACCCATGGACCCCACCGCCTCGGCCTCATTCAGCGCCAGTGGGCGCAGGATGTGATCCCTTTCCTCGAAGCTCAGGCCGAAAAGCTTTTCGGCGCGGGCCAGATCGTCGCCCTCCAGGGGCTCGGCACTGAGCTTTTCGTCCACCAGCAGGGAACCGATCCAGGTAGTGCCGTCCTTGAGCCACTGGCGGGCCGGCCAGCGTCCGGCGATTTCCGCGTCCAGTTCGTCGGGATAGATGAGCCGGCCCTCGGCCGTGTCCACGGCAATCATCTGGCCGGGGCCGAGTCGCCCCTTCTCGGTAATTTCCCCGGGGGCGGCATCCAGCACGCCCGCCTCGGAGGCGAGCATGATGATGTCCCGGTCGGTGCGGCAATAGCGGGCCGGACGCAGGCCGTTGCGGTCCAGGGCACAGGCGGCGTAGCGGCCATCGGACAGCACCACCCCCGCGGGGCCGTCCCAGGCCTCCAGGTGCATGCCCACCATTTCGAAGAAGGCACGCACATCCGCCGGCCGGGTTTCATCGTTCTGCCAGGCCGGGGGAATCAGCACCCGCATGGCCAGGGGCAGGTCCATGCCGCCGGCGATCAGAACCTCCAGCAGGTTGTCCAGGCTTTCCGAATCGGAGCCATCCATCTTCACGAAGGGGGCCATGTCCTCCCAGCCGCGGATGGCCTCGCCATCCTCGCCCTTGGGCAGCCAGATCCCTTCCCGGGCCCTGGCCCAGGCGCGGTTGCCGGCCACGGTGTTGATCTCGCCGTTGTGGGCCAGGAAACGGAAGGGCTGGGCAAGCCGCCACTGAGGCAGGGTGTTGGTGGAAAAACGCTGATGGAAGACCACCGACGCCGTGGCCAGATCCGGATGGGCCAGGTCCGGGTAGAGGATCGGCAGGTACTCCGGCATGACCAGGCCCTTGTAGCTCAGGGTGTCCGGAGAAAGGCTGGGGATATAGAAGAAGTCGTCCCCGGCGAGGGCGCGCTCGGCGCGACGGCGGGCGAAAATCAGCGCCAGGCGGAAACGGCGTTCACTCATCGCGGAAGGGCGCTGGACAAAGCACTGCTCGATCCGCGGTTGGGTCTTTGCCGCTTCCTTGCCCAGGGCGTCGGGATCAGTGGGTACCTGGCGCCAGCCCGCCACGCTCAGACCGTGGTGTTCAAGTGCCGACGTCAGGGCCTGGCGGCCGGCCTCCGGCGTGTGCGGATCCAGGAACACGCAGCCCACGGCAAAGCCTTCACCCAGACTCAGGTCGGCCTCTTCGGCAATGGCCCGGAGAAAGGCTTCCGGCCGTCGCAGCAACAGCCCGCAGCCGTCACCCGTCTTGCGGTCGGCGGCCACCGCACCACGGTGGGTCAGGCGCTCCAGGGCACGGATGGCCACCCGCACCAGATCAGCGGAGGCACGGCCCTGCATGTCGGCCACCAGTCCGAAACCGCAACTGTCCCGTTCGAAACTTTCCCGATAGAGAGTGTTGTTCATGCCTGCCGGCTGATGCCTCACGCTCTGCTCCCTGGTGAAGGGATCGCCCTGTATCCCTGTCCAAACGGATGTTTGAAGGTTTCAGTGTCCGTGGATTTGGGGAAACAGACAACCCCCTTCAGGGGTCATGGGATCGATTGGCTGGTTCTAGTAACGGAAGTGGACGAACATGCGGCCGAAGTTCCTGCTGTCCTTGTCGATGCGGTGATAGCGCCGCTTGATCTCCGGCCGTTCGAGGAACTTGAGGACCCGTTTCTTGAGCTGGCCCGAGCCCTTGCCGGGTATGATTTCGACCGTCTTGATCTTCTTTTCCTCCGCCTCGTCCATGAGGCGGTTCAGGGCCGCCTCGATTCTTTCACCCTGGTTGAAGATGTCATGCAGATCCAGTTTCAGCTTCGCCATTCCGGCTCCCCGGGTTTTCAGCCCTTGCTGTCTCTGCTTTCCTGCCGGCTTTCCGCTTCGGCCCGGGCCCGATCCGCGATCCAGCTGCCACGCAGCAGTACACGGCCGTCGCTGATGGCGGGTTCGAGATCAGTGCGCACGGTGCGCAGGAATTCGATGGGATCCTTCTCGCGACCGGGTCGCAGCGTGGCCCAGCCGTTACGGCCGTTGCGCTTGACCTGATAGAGAGCGTGATCGGCCAGATCCACCAGGGCCTCCCAGCTGAGGGAACTGCCTTCGCTCTCCGGCCGCAGGGGGTATTCGGCAAACCCCACCGAGGCGGTGACCCGTATGCCGTCGCGCTCATCCACGCGGTAAGGCTCGCGTTGCAGCTTGTCCTGCAGGCGGGAGACGATGGTTTCAGTGCAGTCCCGGCGCATTTCGCGGAAGACCACCAGAAACTCTTCGCCACCCCAGCGAACCACGTAATCCCCGGTTCGCACGATGCTCTCGAGGCGATCGCCGAACTGACGCAATACCAGATCCCCCGATCGGTGGCCCAGCTCATCATTGATGCGCTTGAAGTGATCCACATCCACCAGGGCAAAGACCAGAACCAGGTCATCTTCGGGCAGACGATCACGAATACGCTCGAAATGGGCCAGATCCCGGGCCATCTGGCCATAGAGATAACGGCGATTTCGAAGACCGGTCAGGGCGTCGGTCTGGCTGGCATCTCGCAGGGCGCGGTTGGCCTCGACCAGGCGATTGTTGCTGACACGCAGCTGTTCGGTGCGTTCCTGGACCTCCTGCTCGAGCAGAACCTGGCGGCGGCGCAACTGGCTCACCCGCCAGCGGTAGCCGAGCAGGAAGAGGAGGATCGCCAGCGCCACCGGCACGGCCTGAAACCAGAGGGTCTCATGGAAACGAGGCGGGACGGTGAAAGGCATTCCGGCCCCGTTTTCCGTCCACACGCCGGCATTGTTCGCTGCCTGCACCTCGAAGCGGTAGTCCCCGGGGGGAAGGTTCGTGTAGGCCGCCGAGCGCTGAAACACATTCTCAAGATCGCGCCATTGCTGGTCGTAACCGGCGAGCCGGAACCGCAGACGCACGCTTCTGGGATCCTGGAAGCTCAAAGCGGTGAACTCGAACTCCAGATCCCGGGAGCCCAGGGGGAGGTTCAGGGACTGATCCGGCAACAGCTCATGCCATGCATGATCGAAGCGTACCCGCTCCACCAGCGTGACCGGTGGGTAGGGGTTGCGTTCGATGCCGTCCGGCCGGATGCGCACTGCCCCGCCGCGCGTGGGCAACCAGAGACCATCCGCTCGCATCAGACCCTTGGCGTGCCCGGCGCCATTGCAGCAGAAAGCCTGTTGGCTGCCGATGTGACGCCCGCTTTCGCTGAGTATCATTTCCGCGTTGACGTTGCGACGCTCACCGGCCGCGACAGCGAGAATCTCCTGCAGGGGAAGCCGGTAAAGGCCGTGAAAACCGGCCACCCAGAGATGGGCCTCGCCATCGTCGGTGACGAAATAGCTGGCATTGGTGGGCAGGCCCTGTTCGGTGGTGAGGTGATGCCATTGACCGCGTCGGCCGACATAGAGGCCGGCATCGATGGTGCTGACGACAACGGTCTCGGCATCGAGGCGGTGAATGGCCGCGTAATCGGCACCCGGGTCGAGGCCCACCCGGTCGTCAAGGCGAACCAGGTTCCGGGGGTGACCGGCAAACAGGCCACTGTTGGTGGCCACCAGCAGATTGCCATTGGCCTCCAGGCGCAGCTGCCTGACGTGTCGGCTGCCAATACGATCCGAAATGCGCCGAAGGCGGCCTGTGTCATCCAGCAGATGCAAGCCCTGGGTGGTGGTAAAGAAATAGCGCCCGTGGGGACCGGCCGGGATGACGCCATTGATCTGGTAGGCGTCCAGGGCACGCAACGCCTCCGGCACCCGCAGCTCACCGCTTTCCGGATCAAGAATTGTCAGGCCCTGGCGGGTGCCGATCCACAGCCCTTCGGGGCCGACATGGAGTGTATAGGCATGGGGATGGGGCAATTCGGCCCCCGGCACCACCAGCCGATAGCGCCCGTCGTGCAGCCGGCTCAGGCCGTCATTGGTGCCCACCCAGACATCGCCGTCACCGGCATCGGCCACACTCCAGACCAGGGGTTCGTGCAGGCCCTGGGGTTCATTGAATCGCTCCGTCCAGCCACTCCAGTAGCGGGCCAGGCCGTCACGGAAGCTGCCCAGCCAGAGGCTGCCTTCATGGTCCTGGGCCATGCTCTGGATCTGGCGATGGGCATTGGGGTGGCCGGGATCGATCTCCTCGAACAGGCGACCCCCGCGATAGCGCAGCAGGGCACGGTCGGCTGCCACCCAAAGGGTGTCATTGGCATCCCGGAACAGTGCGGTCACCGGCTGGCTGGGCAGCCAGTCGGGGTCATTCACCGGCTGCAGGGCATCGCCATCATGCCGGAAGGCCCCCGCACTGGTGGCGATCCACAAGGCATCCGCATGTCGGGCAAAATCAAGAATGCGCGCTGAGCGCCGGTCTTCGGGCAAGGCCGTGGCCGTGGAAAAGTTCTGACCGTCGTATTGCCAGTAACGGCCGATGGCGCCGAGCATCATGACGCCATTGTCAGGATAGATGGCCGTGATGCTGTCCGGCTCGGGCAGGCGAAGTGGCTCCAGGCGACGATCACGAACCCGGAACAGGCCTTCCTCGGCGCCGACAAGGATTTCTCCCTGAGGCGTCTCGGCAATGGCAAGGACATTGAGTTCCATGGCCAGACCATCCGGCCCCGGCGGGCCGGGTACCGGGTGAAATTCACGCTTGTGGTAGAGGGCCACACCCTTGTAGGTACCGACCCAGAGGCGATCACGGGAATCGGTATGGAGGGACTGGATATAGCTGCCGGGAAGCGCCGACGCCCGGTCGGGAGTGAAGGTGGTGAAGCGCACGCCGTCAAAACGGGCCAGGCCTTGTTGCGTACCCACCCAGATATAACCTTCCGGGCCCTGGGCGATGGTGCTGACGGTAATCTGGGGCAGACCGGCCTCGAGGGACCAGACATCACGGACGAAATCCTGGAATCGCTTTTCCGCCATGCCTTCGGCCATGGACGGAATTGACGCCTGTTCGGCGGCCTGAACGGCAAAGGAGACGGGCAGGGCGAACAGGGACAGCAAAATCCCGAAAGCACGTGTCATGCCGGTGATGCTCCGCAACGCATCGAGCCCGGCCCTGCCCGATTCATCCTCCCTGTGGGGTGGCCGGGCATCCATGCCTGATCTGGCCACCGGTGCAGAAAGTCTCCTGACGATGCATCGACGGTGGCACATACCCGAATCGCTCGGGCCTACCCCAAGCATAGCCGTTCCGGCAGCAATGCAGAAACAGCGAATTTGCTTTTTCGGGCCTTTATGGTGGTTTGTGACATTTAGCCCTTGAGGCGCGTGACCGCAACCGTTCAGAAACCGTCGAAACCGCGGGTCCACTGGGGCGTGATGTCGAACCAGATCTCGAACTCCCGATCCCGGCGGGGATCATGGGCCACCACGCGGTCGAAGGGGCCCAGCTCGTCCACCGCCAGTTCATTCTCGATCATGTCGAGACCGTACAGGGATATGAAGGTGTTGAGCTCCTGGGAACTGATGACCCGGTAGGCGGTGGCGCGGCTTTCACCGTCGCCGCTGGCCCGGATGACCTGAAACAGGGCGCGCAAGGTCTGGTCATGACGGTCGCGACGACGCTGATCTCCGCGATTGGCGTAGACCTGGCGGGCCACGTAATGGGCATCCAGGGAGACGTAATTCTCCTCCAGGATACGGGCGGCCAGATTCAGGGCTTCGCCATCACGCCGATTCTCCAGGGCACGGAACATGCCGGCAGAGAACTGCTGTTCGGCACCGGCGTAGGGCTGATAGAAGTGAGTGCGAATGTACAGCTCGCGCAGCTCGGCAAAATCCACCGCCCCCGGATCTCGCTGGGCGGTTTCCACCAGCTCGATGTAGCGGGCCTCCGCAGCCGGGTCAGGCTGCCAGATCTCCGCGACGGCGGGCTCGCTCGCTTCTGTGTCCTCGGGTGCGGCGGTCGGGGTGGCACAGGCACCCAGGGCCGTCACAAGAAAGGCCAGAATCAGCAAACGGATCGCATGGTTTGGAGTTTTCATTGGGCAATTCTACCGTCTGTCCCGGCCGCGTACATCCTCAAGCATGGCGCCGAGTGGCCAGGAGAGAGTGAAGACCACACTGCGCCAGCCAAGTCGGCCGCTGGTGCCCTCGAAGGACTGCGGCTCGCTGCCGGCGGCATCCGAAACCCAGCCCTCACCACGTGGTGTTGCCCAGCCATCCAGGGCGTCCTGGCGCAGTGACAGGCCCAGGCGCAGGCGATCTCCCGCCTGCCAGATCAGGCCCGTCTCCAACCGCAGCAGGTAGCCGGCCTGATCCCCAGGCGGGGCCTGCCAGTCGCCGTCGTCGGTGTGACGACGGAATTCCCGCACGCTGGTTCGGGCCACGCCGGCGCCGCCCGCCAGATAGGGACGTACACGCCCGTTGACCAGCGGCCACTCTCGACGCAGCTGGGCGAGGGCATAACGGCTGTCGATCCCCGCACGCAGGGCATCCGGGCCGTTCGTGCCGTTGGCCGGGAGTTCCGCCCGATAATGCGCGGTGCCGTACTCACCCAGGCGAAAGCCCGCCCACCACAGGGCCGGCGCATCGGCCTCGTCCCGGATCGGGGTGTCGAATCCCAGCGCCCAGCTGTCACTGCTGCCAACAACCGCATTCCCCGCACGACGGCAGGAAAGAAAACGGGTGGGTCCACTGTCTGGATCATCGCAGTGGGCATCCATCGGCGTGCCCGGGCGTGCCTCGCTGCTGCCCACTTCCAGTGTCCAGTGGGGCAGTGCCCAGACCGGGCCGCACAGGACGACGCCCAGCACCAGGGCCAGTGCCTGGCGCGTGGAGCGGGGACGGGTCGGCATCGTTGGACGCTCAGCTTCGCTGTTCATCGACCCAGCGCTGTACTTCGTCTTCCAGGATGTCCAGCGGCACGGCGCCGTTGCTCAGGATCATGTTGTGGAAACGGCGAACGTCAAAGCGATCACCCAGCGCCTCTTCCGCCGCTCGTCGCAGGCGCTGGATTTCCAGCTGCCCGATCTTGTAGGCCAGTGCCTGGCTGGGAATCGCCATGTAGCGCTCGGCTTCCGACACCGCCCGGGCCTCGCCCACGGCGGAGTTGGCGAACATGTAGTCGAGCACCTCTTCCCGGGTCCAGCCGTGGTAATGCAGGCCGGTATCCACCACCAGGCGGATTGCCCGCCACAGTTCGGCATTGAGCATGCCGAAATACTGATAGGGATCCTCGTAGAGACCCATTTCAGGCCCAATGGCCTCCGCATACAGGGCCCAGCCCTCGATGAAGGCGGTGTTGCCGCCGAACTGGCGGAAGCGCGGCAGGTGATCCTGTTCCTGCTGCAGGGCGATCTGGAAATGATGCCCCGGCACGGCTTCATGCAGGAACAGGGATTCCACCGCCCACAGGGGGCGAGCAGACAGGTCATAGGTGTTCACATAGAAGATGCCGGGCCGGGAACGATCGGCGGCCGGGCGCATGTAGGACGCGCCGGCGGCACTGCGTTCCCGGAAGGGCTCCACGGGGCGGATTTCGTAATCGGCCTCGGGGGTAAGGTCAAAGAGTTCCTTGGCCGCTTCGTCAACGAATTCACGCAGATCCTCATAGGCCTGGATGAGGTACTCGGGTTCACTCACATAGAACTGGGGATCGGTGGCCGTGAATTCGAAGAAATCGTGGAGGCTACCGTCGAAATCCACGTCGGCCATCACCTGGTGGATTTCACCATGGATGCGTTCCACTTCCGCGAGGCCAATCTCGTGAATTTCCGCCGGGCTGAGATCGGTGGTGGTGGTCTGTGCCACCAGATGCGCGTACCAGGCGTCACCGTCCGGCAGGCCGTGCATGCCATCCACCGGCAGGGTCTGGGGCAGGTATTCATCTAGAATGAAGGCGTGCAGGCGACGATAGCTGGGGATCAGCGTATCACTGATGGCCTGGCGATAGTCGCTCTTCAATGAGGCCCGGGCCGAGTCACTCATGTCGCCGGGCAGTTCCTTCATGGGTGCCCAGAACAGGCTGTCCTCAGGCTCATCGACCATGTGCGCGCGGAGCTGATCGGCGGTGCGCTCCATCAGGATGCCGGGCTGAACCACGCCGGCGGCCATGCCCTCGCGCATGTTTGCGATGGCCTGGTCGACCCAGCGCTCGAAATCCTGCATGCGGCCGATGAAGTTGCGGTAGTCGCCTTCATTGTTGAAAGGCTGGGCACCCTGACCGGAACCCAGCTGGGCCATGGTGTTGCCCATGTTCCGGAACTGATTGAGGGGAAGCAGGTGGGAGGGAAACTGGTAGCCTCGGATGGCGCCCTCCCGCTCGCGGATGAAGATCTCCCGGCTGAGGCGATCCTGGTGATCCAGCAGCTCGGGGTCGATGGCCTCCACCCGCTGCAGATATTCCTTCTCGATGGCCAGGGTTTCAACCCGGTAGTCGGGCGCAATGGTAATGGCGAGACGGTCATTGAAACGATGATCGCCAAGGAAGGTTGCATACAGAGGGTTGCGCTCGATCTGTGTGTCGAAATAGTCATCGAAGGCGACATGCAATGCATCGGATGCCGCTTCGCGCTCGCGCTCCACGGGGGTGGCGCAGGCCGCTAGCAGTGCAAGGATCAGGCTGGCGGGAATCAGTGAGTATGAACGGGACATTCGGGCTCCATCCGGTCATGTCATTGGGAAAGGCACATCATTAGGCAGGTCGGGCGGCAGGTCAACGCCAGTGCGTTCTTTTATGTTATATTTCTCTAATATATAACCAGTGGCCGAGGGGGTCTGGTGTTTCGGGATATTGGAGTGAAAAAACAGGGCCTGCTGTTGGCCACCACGCTGGGGGTTTCAGTCAGTTTGGTGGCCTGGTGGCTGAGCCAGTTTGAAGCCATTGCGACACGGCTGCCGGTCAGTGCCGCCTTGCTGGCCATCCTGCTTGGCCTCGCCCTGGCGCCCTGGGCGGCGCGCCGACCCGGGTTCGGGCCCGGCCTTAAATTCGCCGCCGGGGACCTGCTGAAACTCGGGGTGGTGCTGCTGGGGCTGCGGCTCAGCCTGGCCGAGCTGTGGCAGATCGGGGCTTCGGTCTGGGTGCTGGTACTGCTGGTCATTGTCAGCGGGCTGCTGTTGATGGCCCTGCTCAGCCGCTTGCTGGCTCTGCCGGCGCGGCTTGGCATCCTGCTCGGTGTGGGCACCGCGATCTGCGGCGCCTCGGCCATTGCGGCGACCGCGCCAGGCATCCAGGCGCGCAGCGAAGAAACCGCCTACGCCATTGCCTGCGTGGCCCTGTTCGGCCTGTTGGCCACGCTTGCCTATCCCCTGCTGTTTCACTTCCTGCTCGACGACCCGCGCCTGGTCGGCATGGCCCTGGGCGCTGCCATCCATGACACCGCCCAGGTCACCGGCGCAGCCCTGATGTACGAACAGAGCCAGCAGGCACCGGAGGCCCTGAGCAGCGCCACGGTCACCAAGCTGATGCGCAACCTGGGCATCCTGGCCGTGGTGCCCCTGGCCATCTGGTGGGCCCGGCGGGGGGAGGCTACGAAAGGCGCTGGGCCGGCCTTCCCGCTCTTCATCCTCGGCTTCATCGCCCTGGTCGGCCTGCGTAGCCTGGGTGATGCCCTGTTCGGCGCGGACCAGGCGCACTGGCAGCAGTTCCTGTCCCTGGCCGGCCAGCTCAGCGCCCTGCTCTTCGCCATCGCCCTGGCCGCCATGGGCCTGGGAATCCGTCTGTCTGCCCTCCGCGCCCTGGGACCACGCCCGGCTATCGCCGCCCTGAGTACCGCCGTGCTGGTTGGTGTTGTCGCCATTGCCTGGCTGCAGTTTTTCATGCCCTAGGCAAAGCGCCGCTGTGAATATTCTACGGCTACCGCCGCTCCTCAATGAGCTCGTAGCCAGGCGCGGCCGGCTCGCGCATGGCCATGTGCTGGCGCTCCCTGGCTGGTGGTGTGGGCTGAAAGATTGAGGCGCGCTCAATCGCTGCGCAAGGCCGGCCCCGGATCGCGCCGGGCGGCCTGACGTGCGATGGGATGAATGGCCAGTAACAGCGCCAGGGCGAGCAGCGCTACAGCCACCAACACCGAGGGCAGTGCCAAGGCATCCACCGCGCCCAGGTAATCACTGAGCAAGGCGATGACGATGGTGGCGGCGGGCAGGCCCAGCAGCAGACCGGGCAAGGCCAGGACCAGCCCCGTCGACATGGCACTCCGGTACAGACTGGCGGGTCCGGCGCCCAGCGCGGCATTGAGCGCGAATTCGAATCGATGGGAGTCCATCAGGAAGCGCAGCGTCCCGTAGAAACCCAGGACCGCCATGATCAGCACGATGATGGCGCCCAGGCCGGTGAGCAGGGCCCGGGAACGGTCCTGCGCGAACAGTTCGCGGCGCTGGTCGCTGAGGCTGTTGACCGCCTGCACCTGAAGCGGCACCGAGTAGCTGTTGAGAAAGTCATCGAGTGCCGCTTCCGCCTGTTCCCGACTGACCTGTCCGTCAACCAGAATGTCGGCCATGATGAAGGGGCTGTCCCGGCCGCTCAGGACCATCGGACGCATGGGCTCCCGCGGGTGGCCGAAATGGACGTCCTCCACCACGCCGACGATTTCATGCGGGTCGGCCTCGTTGCTGCTGCCGCCACCCCAGGCACGCCTGTCGCGCTCCACATGTTCACCGATCACATCGCTGCGCCCCCAGAACACCTCGGCCAGGTGTCGGTTCACCAGGACCTCCTGCGGCGCGTCCGCATCGGGATAGCGGCCATGAATCAGGCGGATATCCATCATCTCCATCACATCCCGATCCCAGCCGCTGAAGATACCGGGCACCTGGGTTTCCAGATCCTCCGTGGTGTGGATGGCGTGATAGACAAGATTGCGTCCGCCGGGGCGGGTGGAGGCAAAACCAATCGCCTTGATGTTGCCAGCCGCGGTCAGGCGCGTGCGGATCTCCTCGCGAAAGGCGGCCACCTCTTCGGCATCGGCGTGAAGGGTGGCGAAGTCGGCAGCGGGCCGAAGCTCGATGGCGTGCAGCCCCTCGCTGTCATAGCCGGGATCCAGGGCCAGGCCCGCCATCAGGCTGTGCTGGGCGAAGAGGCCACCGGCGACAATGATCACGGCCAACAGCACTTGGGCGGTGGCAATCATGTGACGGGGGCCGGTGGAACGGCGACGCCCGCGGCTGTACTCCGCCAGGGAGGCCCGGGCCATGCCGAGTGAGGGAACCAGACCGACTGCAAAGGCAAGCAGCAGGGCCAGGGTAAAGGCGAACAGGGGAACCCGCCAGTCCATTCCCTGAGCCAGGAAGCTGCCGCCATCGAACAGCGGCAGACCCCGCAACGCCACGGCCAGCCACAGGGAGAGCAGGACTCCGAGCACGGTACCGAGCATCACCAGCGCGGACGATTCCGTCATCAGCTGGCGGACCAGGCGGGCGCGTGTGGCGCCCAGGCTCAGGCGCAGTGCCATCTCCCGCTGGCGGGCCGGTGCCCGGGCGAGCAGGAAGAGGCCCAGATTGCCTGCTGCTATTAGCGCAACCAGCACGGCGGCGCCGGCCATGAGCTGAAGCTGCTGGCGGGCCGCCCGATAGGCGCCCGGATCCGCCGACAGCTCCGGGGCGACACGAATGGACTGGCCCCTCAGGCGGCCGTGGAGTTCGCTGGGCAGGTCCGCGGCAATGTTGCGCACTTCGACAGCCGCCGCCGCCGGGGACACGCCGCTGGCGAGACGGCCGATGGCCTGCATGGGCAGCTGATGGAAGAATTGCTCAGGCACACTCCAGACCTGGGTGAGCAGCATCTCGCGGGAAATCCATAGATCCTGTGTCCGGCCCCGGATCAGCCCGTCGAAGCCCGGCTCGGTAACGCCGATGATCCGCCAGCTGTTGTCGTGGAACTGCAGCTCCTGGTTGAGAGCCGCGTCGGCCGCGCCGAACAGGGCAAGGGCAAGATCGTGGGAGATCACCGCGAGATGGCCGTCGCTGTCTGTCTCTTCCAGGGGGCGCCCATGCCGGATCCGGACGCCGAGCTTTTCGAAGTAGGCATCCGTGACGCCGCCGGCCGTCACCCGCTCGGGATGTTCCGGTGCTTCCAGCTCAAACTGGGTGAGTTGATAGCCTTCCACTGCTGCCAGGGAAGTGGCCTGTTCGGCAATGTGGTCACTTATACCGGTAGTCAGCAGATCGAAACTGTCGCCTTCACTCAAACCCAGAGCCACCAGCTGGCGCGAATCGTCCACGCCCGGCAGCGTGCGTAAGGCCAGGTCGCTGTAGAGACTGAAGAAGGCGGTGGCAAACGCGATGGCCACGCCCAGGGTGGTGATGGCCAGCGCGGACTGAAACGGCGTGCGGCTGTAGACACGCCAGCTGTGAAGCAGGTCATCCCTGATCCCCAACATTATCCTGTCTCTCCCTTGTCTTGAATTCAGGCGGCGTCGCGTTCGGCGATACGGCCATCCAGCATGGGCAGGCGGTGGGCGGCCTGGGAGGCATAACGCGGGTCATGGGTCACCATGACGATGGTGGCGCCATTGCCATGCAGCTCATCCAGCATCCGCATCACGGCTTCGCCGTTTTCACTGTCCAGATTGCCGGTGGGTTCGTCGGCCAGCAGCAGGGAGGGCCCACCCACCAGGGCGCGGGCGACAGCCACACGCTGCTGTTGGCCACCGGACAACTGGCCCGGGAAATGCCCGGCCCGGTGTTCCATGTTGACGCGCTCGAGTGAGGCCATTACCCGCTCCCGGCGTTCTTTCGCGTACACGCCTTTTCTATAAGTCAGAGGCAGGCCCACGTTATCCGCGACCGTCATTTCCGGTATCAGATTGAAGCTCTGAAAGATAAAGCCGATCTCCTGGTTGCGCAGGCGCGCCCGCTCCTCGGCATCAATCTCGTGGATCGGCACACCGGCCAGCTCATATTCACCGCTGGTGGGTGTATCCAGCAGACCGAGAATCGACAGCAGCGTGGACTTGCCGCAGCCCGATGGCCCTTCCAGGGCGAGGAAATCCCCACGCGCGACATCCAGATCGAGCCCCCCCAGGGCATGAGTTTCCACCTCCTCGGTGGTGTAGACGCGGGTGATGCCCCGCATGCGAATGAGAATGTCCTTGCTCATGCTTCCCTCCCTTCAATGTTGATCAGTTGATCCTGAGGCGCGCGTGATCCTGCCAGCGCGACATGTCTGGCAGCACGACCTGCTCACCCGGGACCAGACCTTCGAGCACCTCGATCTCGGTATTGGATGCCTGGCCGAATCGGACCTCGCGACGGTGCGCCTCACTCCCGGAGACCACAAAGACCACGGCACTGCTGTCCGGGTCCGCCCAGGGCGGACGCGGCATGTAGAGGGTGTCTTCCAGGCGGGCGACCTCTACCCGGGCGTTCACGGTGAGATCGGGGCGTAGATTGCCGGGGCGTTCATTGGGCAGGGTCACGTCCACTTCCACCCGGCGCTCGCGGACGGTGGGATCGATTCGATGAATCCGGCCTTCGAGGGTATGGCCGCCCACCGCGATGCGAACCGGCATCTCCAGCATCAGCTCGCCGGCCCGCCGCTCGGGCACGCGCAAGCGGGCAATCAGCATCTCCGGATTGACGATGCGTGCGACGGCCTCGCCGGCGGTCAGGCGCTGACCTTCTTCCACATTGATTTCCTGCACCACGCCGGCAAAACCGGCCGCAACGGAAAGGGAGTGGACCCGCTCCTCCAGCTGCGCCACTTCGGCCCGGCGCTCGGACAACTGCGCGGCCGTGGCCTCTTCCCGCGCGGTCTGGAGTTCATCAAATCGGTTCAGGCGTGATTGCTCAGCCTGCAGTCGGCGGTGAAGGGCTTCCACTCGCAGGCGGGTACGATGCACTTCCAGTTGCGACACAACCTGTTCCGCCTCGAGTTCTTCCAAGGCCTCGAGCTCCATTCGCTCGCCCAGGTACTCGGATTCCGCATTGGCCACGGTGGCTTCCAGCTGTAGGAATTCGTTGGCGGTTTCCACCCGCTCGCGGGCGGCATCGGCGCGGCTGGCTTCCAGCGCCCAACGGGACCGGGCCAGGTCATCCAGCAACTCGGGGCTGGACATCTCGATCAGGACGGTATCGGTGTCGGCCTCGGCCCCGGGCAGGAGCAGCACCTGCTCCACCACGCCGTCACTGCGGTTGGTCACCGCGCGAATCTCCGGTGCCACCAGCTGTCCGGTGGCCGTCACTTCAGCAAGCAGTTCACCCTGGCTTACACGGCCGGTCCAGATGTCGGCCTCGTTGATGGCGGGGGGCCGATTGAGCAGCCAGACGGCGACGATGACGAGTGCGAGCAGGCCTGTGAGCAGGGATCCCCACAAGGCCTGTCCCCTGCGCTTTCCCCGGCCCGAATTCCTCTTTATGTCCATGCGGCCCCCTTGAAGAACAATCTGTCGATGGCTGATTCCGACGGGACAATAGGCGCTTCACCTCCGACAGGAGGAATAGAGGGGTTTCAATGTACTTGCTGCTGGCATGCAGGATGGCAGTGCAATGACGTCCCTTTGCGCGGAATAGCTTGCTGTTTTCCCCAATCAAACAGAGCGTCCATAGCCTGCCAGCATTTTCCCGCTTTTACGAGACCCGGCAAGACGAGGTGTGGCTAGGACAGAATTCAAACGGTTGTTCGACTCGGTTCTGCGGTTGTGGCATGATGCTCGGCATCAGTAGAGTCAGCCTATCAACCGCTCTCAGGAGGTTTTCGCCATGAGCGAGAGAACCATGCGCCGTGTTGCCATTCTCGGTGGCAATCGCATCCCCTTTTGCCGTGTTGGCACCAATTACGCCTCGGCCAGCAACCAGGACATGGCCACGGCGGCCCTGCAGGGCCTGGTGGAACGCTGTCAGCTCAAGGGCGAAAAACTCGGCGACGTGAGCCTCGGCGCCGTGCTCAAGCACTCCAAGGACTGGAACCTTGCCCGAGAGTCCGTCCTGGGAACGGATCTGCACCCGGACACCCCCGGTTTTGACGTCACCCGTGCCTGCGGCACCAGTCTGGAAGCAGCCAATCTGATTGGCCTCAAGATCGCTGCCGGACAGGTCGAGGCGGGTATTGCGGCCGGAACCGATACCGCCAGCGACGTGCCAGTCACCGTCAATGAGGAGTACCGGCGAATCCTGATGGAAATGCGCTTTGCGCGTTCCGCCGGTCAGCGCATCAAGGCCCTGCTCAAGCTGCGGCCCCGGCACTTCAAGCCGGCCTTTCCGGGTGTGGGTGAGCCGCGCACCGGCAAGGGCATGGGCGAGCATTGCGAGATGATGGCAAAGGAATTCGGTCTCACTCAGAAGGAGCAGGACGAGCTGGCCTACGAGAGCCACCAGAAGGCGGCCAAGGCCTGGCAGGATGGTTTCTACGATGACCTGGTCACGCCGTTCCGAGGCGCCGAGCGAGACAACAATGTGCGTCCGGACAGCTCCCTGGAGAAGATGGCCACCCTGAAGCCCGCCTTCGATCGCAAGTCCGGCAAGGGCACCATCACCGCCGCCAATGCCACGCCGCTGACCGATGGCGCCGCCGCGGTGCTGCTCGGCTCCGAGGAATGGGCCAAGTCCCGGGGCATGGAGCCGATGGCCTACCTGGCGGATGTGGAAGTGGCCGCGGTGGACTTCGTCCAGGGCGAGGGCCTGCTGATGGCCCCGGCGTTTGCTGTCCCCCGCCTGCTGGCGCGCAACAACCTCACGCTGCAGGACTTCGACTACTACGAAATCCACGAGGCCTTCGCGGCCCAGGCCATCTGCACCCTGAAGGCCTGGGAATCTGCCGAGTTCTGCAAGGAGAAGTTCGGCCTGGACAAACCGCTGGGCAGCATCGACCGCAACAAGCTCAACGTGAAGGGCGGCAGCGTTGCCCTCGGCCACCCCTTCGCTGCCACCGGGGCGCGGGTACTGGCCACGGCGGGCAAACTGCTCAAGGAGAAGGGCTCCGGCCGAGTACTCCTGTCCGTGTGCACAGCCGGCGGCATGGGCGTGACCGCCATCGTGGAGCGGTGATGGTGTAACGCGGCAGCATCTGTGTTCTGGAACGGGGCCTTCGGGCCCCGTTTTTTCTGGGTTCTTCGAAAAAAGTCGGGGAGCGCCGGGCGGTTAGGCGGCGTCGGGCTGGTGGGCGCGTCTGGAGGGTGGAAAAGCTTGCGCGGCGTCAACTTTGGGGACGACATTGGTAAAGGGTCTTTTGGGCCGAGAAGCCCGTTGCGTCAAGACAACTTGCGGGCGGCGGCCGTTGCCGCCATCATGTTGCGCTGTCGTTTTTCGGTCAACGCTTACCTGGCCGACCTTTTCCGACGGCGCGAATGCCTGCGTCGACAACTGTGATTGCAGACCTCGGGGGTCTAAATGGATAGCTTCAACCAGACCATGGCAGCCATTGGTGATGTCATCTGGCATCAGAATGTGCTGTTCGTCCTGCTCGCCACGGGTGTGTTGTTCACCATCTGGAGTGGCTTTTCGCAGTATCGTGCATTGACGCACGGTCCGGCCGTACTCACCGGCCGCTACGACAACAAGGACGACAAGGGCGCGATCAGCCATTTCCAGGCGCTCTCCACGGTGCTTTCGGCCACTGTCGGCCTGGGCAACATCGCCGGTGTCGCGCTTGCGGTGGCCCTCGGTGGTCCCGGCGCGGTGTTCTGGATGTGGGTGATCGGCATCGTCGGCATGGCCATCAAGCTGACGGAAGTCACCCTGTCCATGCTGTATCGCAACATGGACGATCCGGACAATCCGCATGGCGGCCCCATGTGGGTCATCTCGCGCGGCCTGGCCGAGGTGAAACCCTCCCTGGGCTGGCTGGGCAAGACCATCGGCGCGATCTTCTGTATCACGCTGCTGGTTTCCACCATCACCGGTGGCAACATGTTCCAGGCCTGGAGCGTGGGTGAGATCACCAATGCCTACTTCGGCGTGCCGACGGTTCTGTCCGGCATCATCCTGGCCGTTGTCGTTGGCATGGTCATCATTGGTGGCGTGAAGCGCATCGGCCAGGTGGCATCGAAACTGGTGCCAATCATGGTCATCATCTACCTCATTTCCGCCTTCATCGTGATTGGCGCCAATTGGCAGGTGGTTCCGGAAACCCTGACGCTGATCGTGGTTTCCGCCTTCAATCCGCAGGAAGCGGCCGGCGCCTTCATCGGTGGCGGCATGGGGATGGCTCTGCTGATCGGTATGCAGCGCGCCCTGTTTTCCTCTGAAGCCGGTCAGGGCTCGGCCCCGATTGCCTATGCGGCTGCCAAGACACGCGAACCGGTCCGCGAGGGCGTCGTCGGTGCCATGGGCCCCTTCATCGACACCATCGTGGTGTGCACCCTGACGGCCATGGTGATTCTGACCACCGGCACGTGGAACCGCGATGCCGAAGGACGTTTCGATACCGTTCCGGAGATCACCCAGATCAGTGCCGAGGAGAACCTCTGGTCGCTGGGCACCACGCCGCTGCCCGAGCGCGACCTGGTTCGCGGTGACTGGAGCGGTAACGAGAATGTCTTCATGGTCGTGCGCGGCAGCACCAACCCCTCCACCGACATGCCCTATCACCGGGTCTACGGTGAGATCTTCGAGGAGAACGGCCAGCTGCATGTGAGCTGGGCCACCGTGACATCGGCCGAGCGGCCAGAACACACCGACATGGGCGTCTATGTCAGCTACCCGGGTGCCACGCTGACGGCACAGGCATTTGACAGCGTCATTCCCGGGCTGGGTATGTGGATGGTGACCATTGCCGTATGGCTGTTCGCCATCTCCACCATGATTGCCTGGAGTTATTACGGCGAACAGGGCGTGATTTTCCTGGCCGGTGAACGGGCGGTGCTGCCGTACAAGTTCGCCTTCTGCGCGCTGATCATCGTGGCGACTCTGGGGCTGATCACGACCGATGAGGAGATCAACAACTTCTCCACCATCGGTACCGGGGTGATGCTCTGGGCCAACATCCCCATCATGCTCTTCTTCGGTCACAAGGCCATGAAGGCGTACAAGGAGTACATCCGTCGCCTGAAGAGCGGGGAGATAAAGCCCTCCGAGAATCCACCGTCCTGGAAGGACGTATTCATTACCGGCAAGGACGTGGATCGCTGATCCAGCCTGTCATTCGACAGACCAAAGGCCGCAGCACCCGCTGCGGCCTTTTTTTGTTTGACGGAAAAGCGGGGAGGAAATTCGGGCATGGCTGCCGGGGCGGGTCTTGGTGGCCCTGACCAGAACACGCCGTGAATACGTCCCTGTAGGCTCGAGGGAAACACCCCTGTTTCCCACGGTTCTGGGCAGGGCCACCAAGACCCTTTCCAGAGCGGTGATTCGTCTCGTCCTGAGGCTCACCCCTCCCTTCGATCGGGGCCTCGCACGGGGTGCGAGTTCAAATGCGTTCCGGACGCATTTGTGTCGTTATTCGTCTCATCCATGAGACTTACCCCTCCCGCTGGTCGGGGCCTCGCGCGGGCGCGAGTTCAAATACGTTCCAGACGCATTTGTGTCGTTGTCGTTGTCGTTGTCGTTGTCGTTGTCGTTGTCGTTGTCGTTGTCGTTGTCGTTGTCGTTGTCGTTGTCGTTGTCGTTGTCGAAAAAAGGATAACCGCAAAACGCTAACTTAAATATAAATTACGTTTCACATATCGTTACATAAATCACCCCAGGCGCAAAAAAAACCGCCCCCAAAGGGGGCGGCTCCCAATCTACTCAAACAACAACTTTCTCAGATATCCAGATTGGCCACGTCCAGGGCGTGCTTCTCGATGAAATCTCGACGGGGCTCCACCTGATCACCCATGAGGGTCGTGAAGATCTCGTCAGCGCCCACCGCATCCTCGATCTGGACCTGCAGCATGCGCCGGTTGTGTTCGTCCATGGTGGTCTCCCAGAGCTGGTTCGGGTTCATTTCACCCAGGCCCTTGTAGCGCTGAATCTGCTGACCGCGCTTGGATTCTTCAAGCAACCATTCAATCGCTTCGGAGAAATCCGTCACGATCTGGCGACGCTCTCCGCGAGCCACGTAGGCACCCGGTTCGAGCAGCCCCTGCATGCGCTCACCAAGCTTGGCAATGGAAAGGTAATCCGCTGATTCAAAGAACTCCGGCTGGATGGTCTTTTCTGAGGTGATGCCGTGATGGGTTCTCAGAACCCGGATGGCGGTCACCGCCCCGGTTTCGGCGTCGTGCGCCAGTTCAATGCGATAACGGCTGCCCTCGGTCTGGCTCTGCACGGCTTCTTCGAGCTTTCCGCGCCAATCTTCCATCCAGCTGGCGTCGTTGAAGCGATCCGATCCGACCGTGGGCAGATAGACCATCCGGCGCAGCACGTTCTCGTCATAGCGGCGGGCCTTGCGGTGGATCATGGCATGGACACCCATGTAGGCGTCGGACAGTTCCGCCAGCGCTTCGGCGCTGATGGCTGGAGCTTCCGGGCTTACATGCAACTCGGCCTTCTCCAGTGCCGTGTGCAGCAGATAGGCATCGAGTTCGGCGTCGTCCTTGAGGTACACCTCCTGCTTGCCGCGCTTGATCTTGTACAGCGGCGGCTGGGCAATGTAGACATGGCCGCGCTCGATCAGCTCCGGCATCTGCCGATAGAAGAAAGTCAGCAGCAGGGTGCGGATATGGGAGCCATCCACATCCGCGTCAGTCATGATGATGATGCGATGGTAGCGAAGCTTGTCGGGGTCGAATTCTTCCTTGCCGATGCCGCAGCCCAGGGCCGTAATCAGGGTGCCGACTTCGACCGAGGACAGCATCTTGTCGAAACGGGCCTTCTCCACGTTAAGAATCTTGCCCTTCAGGGGGAGAATGGCCTGGGTACGGCGGTCACGGCCCTGCTTGGCGGAGCCGCCGGCGGAATCACCCTCGACGATGAAGATTTCTGATTTGGTGGGATCCCGTTCCTGGCAGTCCGCCAGCTTGCCGGGCAGGCCGGCCACATCGAGCGCACCCTTTCGGCGGGTCATCTCGCGAGCCTTGCGTGCAGCCTCCCGCGCCCGGGCGGCATCCACCACCTTGTTGCAGATGGCCTTGGCCTGTTGTGGATACTCCAGCAGAAAGTCATGCAAGGCTTCGTTCAGCAGACCTTCCACCACACCCTTCACCTGCGAGGAGACCAGTTTTTCCTTGGTCTGGGAGGAGAACTTGGGATCTGGCAACTTGACCGAGAGTACAGCGGTCAGACCCTCGCGGGCGTCGTCCCCGGTGGTGGCCACCTTTTCCTTCCTGGCCAGGCCTTCGGATTCGATGTAGGCATTGAGGGTTCGGGTCAGGCCGGCCCGGAAGCCTGCCATATGGGTCCCGCCATCACGCTGCGGGATGGTGTTGGTAAAACAGAAGACATTTTCCTGGAAGGAATCATTCCATTGCATGGCCAGCTCGAGCGTGACGTCATCACGCTCGGCGGTGACGTAGAAAACCGTCTCATGCAGCGGGTTCTTGTTGCGGTTGAGATGCTCGACAAAGGCGCGGATGCCGCCCTGGTATTCGAACACGTCTTCCTTTTCGCTGCGCTCATCCCGGAGGACGATGCGAACACCACTGTTCAGGAAGCTCAACTCACGCAGGCGCTTGGCCAGCAGGTCGTAGTGGAATTCCAGCTCCGTGAAGATATCCGCGCTGGGCTTGAAGCGAATCTCGGTACCGGTGCGCTCAGTCGGGCCCACATCCTTGAGCGGCGACTGCGGTTCACCGTCCCGGTACTCTTGTTCCCAGATTCGGCCTTCCCGCTGAATGCGCAGGGCCAGGTGCTCGGACAGGGCATTGACGACGGAGACCCCCACGCCGTGCAGACCGCCGGAGACCTTGTATGAGTTGTCGTCGAATTTCCCACCCGCATGGAGAACGGTCATGATGACTTCGGCCGCAGCTCGCCCTTCGTCTTCATGCCAATCCACCGGGATGCCGCGCCCGTCATCCCGAACGGTAACGGATTCATCGGCGTGGATTTCGACGACGATCTCGGTGCAGTAGCCCGCCAGGGCTTCGTCGATGGAATTATCGACCACCTCGAAGACCATGTGGTGAAGGCCGGTGCCGTCATCAGTGTCGCCGATGTACATGCCGGGACGCTTGCGTACCGCCTCCAGGCCCTTGAGTACCTTGATGTTACTGGAATCGTATGTCGGCTCACTCGCCATAGGGTCAACCCACTGCCGTGTAAATGGCTCAGTATACCAGTCTCCCGGGCCTGACGGCAGCTCAGGGACGGTCTTTTGCGACGGGACTGAGAGGATGTTTCACGTGGAACCGCGCGGGTGCCCGGGCGACAGAAAACAACCCTGCATTCGGGTAACGCCAAGCGCTTTGGTGACGGTGCCGGTGGTGCTGGAGAGGGGCCTGACTGTCACGCCTGAACCGGAACGAGTCCCCCCTGTTCCACGTGGAACAAGGTACTTCCTTCCGGAGCCAGGCTGACGAGCCGTTCGGACTCGATGCCGGTAATGAAGCACTGACCCTGTACGGTCGCCAGCAGCTCGGCAAAGCGGGCGGCGTGGACTCTGTCCAGCTCTGATGGCAGGTCGTCCACCAGCACCACCACCCCGCGCTGGCGCTCCTCCTCGAACACACGGGCACCGGACAGCAACAGGCAGGCCGCAAGCATCTTCTGCTGCCCTCGCGAGACCCGTTCCCGGGCCGGCGCACCCTTAACGCGGATCTGGAGTTCAGCGCGATGCGGTCCGGACAGGGTATGCCCCATGCGGATATCGGATGCGCGGTTTCGCTGCAATGCCTCCGCCAGTGGCAGACCTTCCTTCCAGCCGGACTGATAGCTCAAGACCACCCCATCGACACCTAGCGCACTCGCCGCCATGCTTTCGAAGACCCCGGCCAACCGCCTGACCTGTCGCTGGCGACAGGCGTCCAGCTGTTCACCGGCATCCGCAACCGCCTGATCCCAGGTGGCAATGGCACGCTCATTCAGCCTTCCCCGTATTGCACCATTCCGCTGGGCCAGCGCCTGGCGGTAGCGGCGCCAGACTTGCATGAACCCCTGTTCCACGTGGAACAAACCCCAATCCAGAAAACGCCTCCGGTTCTCCGGCCCGCCTTCGATCATCACCTGAGCCCCGGTATCGATCGAAAGCACCGGGAAGACATTGGCAATATCGGCCATCCGCCTCAGGTCACGCCCGTCCAGCCGCCACCTCGACTCCCTGGCCGCCCGGCGCACGCCAAGCCGGTGGTTGCGATCCGAATGAATGTCCCCCACCAGCTCAAAGGCCTGGGCTCCGGTACGGATCAGCTTTTCATTGCGTGCCGTACGGAAGGAGCGTCCACGGCCCAGAAAGAAAATCGCCTCGAGCAAGCTGGTCTTGCCCGAGGCGTTCTCCCCACTGATCAGCGTCCAGCGCTCCCCGGGATACCAGTCCAGCTGCTCGAAGCAGCGGAAGTCCCGCAGGCGCAAGCGAGTCAGTGTCATTGCATTCCTGTCGACCGCCGCCAATCAGAGCCGCATCGGCATGACCACATACTTGCAGTCATCCCGGCCCGGATCCCGAATCAGACAGCTGTTGTTTCCGTCGATTAGATCGATTCGTACCTGTTCACAGTCCAGCGCGGCCAGGGCGTCGAGCAGATAATTGACGTTGAAGCCGATCTCCATGCCCTCACCGTCAAATCCAACCTCGAGTTCTTCCTCGGCCTCTTCCTGCTCCGGGTTGTGAGCCTGAATCTTCAGGGCATTGGGCACCAGCTCCAGCCGCACACCCCGATACTTCTCGTTGGAAAGAATCGAGGCACGCTGCAGGGATTCCCGCAACCGCAGTCGTTCGGCGTCCACCACCTTTTCGCCAGTCCGCGGGATCACACGCTCGTAATCCGGGAAGCGGCCGTCAATCAGCTTCGAGGTGAACTGAAGACCCTCCACGCGAACCTGAAGGTGATTGGTTCCCAATGCCACTTCAACAGGGGTGTCCTGATCCGAGAGCAGCTTCTGCAATTCCAGCACGCCCTTGCGCGGCACGATGACCTGGTGCGTACCCACATCGGACAACTCCACTTCCCGTTCAGCGAGAGCCAGGCGATGCCCGTCGGTCGCCACTGCTCGCAGTCGATTGTCCGTTACCTCCAGCATCAGGCCGTTGAGGTAATAGCGCACATCCTGCTGCGCCATGGAGAACTGGGTGCTCTCCACCAGATCACGCAACATTCCCTGAGGAATCTCGAAGCGTCGCTGAACCTGAATGTCTTCCACCACCGGAAACTCGGCTGCGGGCAAGGTGGACAGGGTGAAGCGACTCTTGCCGGAGCGAATGATCATCCGTTCGCCCTGCAGCTCCGCCTTGACCTCGGCCCCGTCTGGCAGCGCCTTGCAGATATCCAGCAGTTTTCGACCCGGCACCGTGATCTCGCCGGGTGCCTCCACTTCCGCCAGACCTTCGGCCACCAGTTCGACCTCCAGGTCGGTACCGGTAAAAGTCAGACGGCCATCTTCCGCCGTGATCTGGATGTTGGCGAGCACCGGCATGGTCTGACGTTTCTCCACCACCCCGCTGACTGCCTGAACGGGTTTGAGCAACTGGTCTCTGTTGAGTTGGAATTTCATGTTTCCACCCTGTTGTCCACTGGCCTACGGTTTAAAAGATTAAGTGAATATATAAAACCTGTTGTTACTGCTAGGGCTGCCAGATTTTGTGGATAAAATACTTTTATCTTTTAATATCAGTATCTTGCTTCGTATAATCCTATCGACGAACACCGTTACCATCGCCTGAACGGGCGTGGGACAAACTGTGGATAACATGGGACAAAATCCGCCGCTCGATTTTATCCACAGCTTGTACACATCAAGTCGTCAGGGTTCTCAACAGGTTCTGATAGTCCTGGCTGATCTTGGTGTCCGTCTCCCTGAGCTCTTTCACCTTGCGACAGGCGTGCAATACCGTCGTGTGATCGCGGCCACCGAATTCCTCACCGATTTCCGGCAGGCTGTGGTTGGTCAGCTCCTTGGCCAGCGCCATTGCCACTTGGCGGGGCCGCGTGATGGCCCGACTGCGGCGCTTGCCCAGCAGGTCCTTCATGCCCATCTTGTAATAATTGGCCACCGTCTTCTGGATATTGTCGATGGTCACCAGTTTCTCATGCAGCGCCAGCAGATCCTTGAGCGCTTCCTTGGTGAAATCCATCGTAATTGGTTGACCGGTGAAGCGACTGGTGGCGATGACCCGCCTCAGTGCGCCTTCCAGCTCACGCACATTGGAGCGAATGCGCTGCGCAATGAAAAAGGCCACCTCGTCCGGCAGCACCACGCCATCCTGAGCAGCCTTGCGAATGAGGATGGCCACGCTGGTTTCCAGTTCCGGCGGCTCGATGGCCACCGTCAGCCCCCAGCCGAACCGGCTCTTGAGCCGTTCCTCGAGTCCGTCCACCTCCTTCGGGTAGCGGTCACAGGTGAGAATGACCTGTTGCTGACCTTCCAGCAAGGCATTGAAGGTGTGGAAGAATTCTTCCTGCGAACGCTCCTTGCCGGCGAAAAACTGGATGTCGTCGATCAACAGGGCATTGAGCCCCCGGTACAAGCGCTTGAATTCATTGATAGTGTTGTGCTGCAGCGCCTTGACCATGTCGCCGACGAAGCGCTCGGAATGCACGTAGGCGATGCGGGCGCGAGGGTTGTCCTCCAGAATCCGGTTGCCGACGGCGTGCATCAAATGGGTCTTGCCCAGTCCAACGCCGCCATAGATGAACAGTGGGTTGTAGGCCTTGCCCGGATTCTCCGCCACCTGGCGAGCCGCCGCCCGGGCCAGTTGATTGGATTTGCCCTCGATGAAATTCTCGAAGGTATGCTCGCCGACCAGGCGGCTTCCAAGCACCACCTCGGGAGTCTGCGCCGGCGCCTCGGTGGAATCGCTCTTCTTGCGCCGGGGCGCACGCCCCGCGCTGCCAATCTCCAGCGAGACCCGGGGCCCGCCGTCGCCGGCCAGGTCCGTCACGGCCATGCGGATGTGTTCCAGGAACTGGTCGCGCACCCAGTCACGCACGAAGCGGTTCGGCGCAAGCAGGCGCAGTGCATCGCCCTCTTCGGCCACCTGCAGGGGGCGGATCCAGGTGTTGAGTTCCTGTTCGCTCAGATCCCTGGCCAGACGATCGAGACAGCGTTGCCAAAGCGAGTCGCTCACCGAGTACTCCAGTTCGCCGAAAAATTGAGTGCGGAAAAGGCTGCCGGGAAGCCCGGCGAACCCCGCAGTTTATACCTCCCGAGGCTACTTATCCACAGCTTGCAGTGCTTGACATGCGAGGGTCATCGCGCTACATTTCGCCGCTTCCCTGACCGGGCCCCACAAGACCGCGTGCGGTGCACGGCCCGGCCAACACGGCAACATCTGGATCATCGCCATGAAAAGAACATTTCAGCCCAGCAATCTGCGTCGCAAACGGACTCACGGCTTTCGCGCCCGCATGGCCACCAAGGGCGGCCGCAAGGTGCTCAAAGCCCGTCGCGCCAAGGGCCGCGCTCGCCTGACCCCCTGAGGGTCGATATGGCCGTACCCGGGGAAAGGGGCTTCCCGCCCTGCGTACGCCTGAATCAGGGTGATGATTTCCGGCAGGTCTTCCGCCGGGGAAAGCGGTCGAAAGACCGCTTTTTCACGATTCTGGCCCGGACAAACGGTCTCGATCAGGCCCGTCTGGGCATGGCGATTTCCCGCCGCCATTCAGGCTCCGCGGTTACACGAAATCGCCTGAAACGTCTGGTACGGGAAAGCTTTCGTCACCACAAGGCCCAGCTGGCCGGTCTCGACATCGTGGTGATGAGCCAGCCCCAGGCCAGCCGGGCAGACAATGCCCAGTTGTTCGAGAGCCTGACACACCACTGGCAGCGGCTGATGAAGCAATGCGCGCCTTCTTCATCTTCTTGATCAAATGCTATCGCGTCCTGATCAGTCCCCTGTTCGGGCAGTGCTGCCGTTTCCATCCCAGTTGTTCCGAATACGCCATGGAGGCGGTTCAGACTCACGGCGCCCTGCGTGGCTGCTGCTTGAGTGTGCGCCGCATCCTTCGCTGTCACCCCTTCTCGGAGGGGGGCTTTGATCCGGTCCCGGAAAGTTGCCGACACAAACATCATGGATAACCAACGCTTTTTCCTGCTGCTTGCCCTGACCATCCTCGCCTTCTGGACCTGGATGGAGTGGAACGCCTATTTCGATGACAGCCCGGAGCCCGTCACCGAACAGGCCGAGGAACGTTTCGTCGATGACGATGTGCCGACTCCGGACGAGGCACCCGATGCCCCGCGCCCGGATCTGGATGACGATGAGGCCCCCGTCATCGACGACCTCCCCGAGCGTGTCGAGGGTGAGCGCATCGAGATAGTCACCGCCTCCAAGCGAGCCGTCATCAATACGCTGGGTGGCGAACTGCTGGAACTGGACCTGCTGGACTACCGCGAGGATCTGGATCAGGAAGCGCCGGTTCGTCTGCTGGACAGCCGTGAGGAGCGCCTATTCGTTCTCCAGCCGGGACTGATCGCTGCCGGTGACTCCGAAAGCATCCCTCGTACCATTCCCTTCCGTCAGGATCGGATATGGTCCATCAATGCCGATGGTGAAGAAGTGGCGGGCAATGAGGATGCGGGCAAGGCAGTGCGTCTGGTCTGGGAGTCCGAACAGGGCCTGCGTCTGTATCGCACCTTCAAGTTCCTGCCGGGCAGCTATCAGGTAAAGATGGAACAACGCCTGGAGAACCGGGGCGAACGGGAATGGCGCGGTGGCAGCTTCGTGCAGATCGAACGGACGGACCCACTTATCTCCCGTTCCATGTTCAACCCTTCCACCTTCTCCCATAATGGTCCGGCCTACCATGATGGTGATCGGTATGAGCGCTTGAGCTTTTCGGATCTGGCCTCCCAGAATCTGCAGCTCAACGTCCAGGGTGGATGGGCGGCCATGGTGGAACACTACTTCGTGGCTACCCTGATCCCACAGAGCCCGGATCATGCCGTGCGTTACTACACCCGGCATCGGGGTGCCAATCGCTATCTGATCGGCATGGCGGATCAGCGCGCCGCCCGTGTTCAGCCGGGAGAGAACCTCACTTTCAACCAGACCTTCTATCTCGGCCCCAAGATCCAGCGTGAACTGCGTGAAGCCGCCCCCAATCTGGAACGGGTGGTGGATTACGGCATCATGTGGATCATCGCCCAGCCGCTGTTCATCGCCCTCAGCTGGATCCACAAGGTTGTGGGCAATTGGGGCTGGGCCATCATCCTTCTCACCGTCCTGATCAAGCTGGCCTTCTACAAGCTGTCAGAAACCAGTGGTCGATCCATCGCGCGCATGCGCAAGCTACAGCCCCGACTGCAGACCATCCGTGATCGCTACAAGGACGACAAGCAGAAGATGAACCAGGCGATGATGGAGCTGTACAAGCGGGAAAAGGTCAATCCGGCCGCCGGCTGTCTGCCCATCCTGATTCAGATCCCGGTCTTTATCGCCCTGTACTGGTGCCTGCTGGAATCGGCCGAACTGCGTCACGCACCCTGGATGCTCTGGATTCAGGATCTGTCATCACCGGATCCCTTCTACATTCTGCCGGTGATCATGGGTGCCTCCATGTTCTTCCAGCAGAAGCTGAATCCGCCCCCGCCGGATCCCATGATGCAGAAGATGCTGATGCTCATGCCCCTGATGCTGATTGGTATTGGCATCTTCATGCCGGCCGGTCTGGTTCTCTACTGGGCGGTGAATACCATTCTCTCCGCTGCCCAGCAGTGGAAGATCAACCGCGTGGTTGAGAGCGGTATGGAGAAGTAACCGGATTGACGGGCGGGGTGTGCGAGCGCATCCCGCCCTTTATCCGCTCAAGCTTCATCCAGGCGTGTTTCGATCCGTATTTCGTTCTCCAGAGTGCGGTGAACGGGACAGCGATCCGCGATTTCAAGCAGGCGTTGCCGCTGTGATGAATCCAGCTTTCCCTTTATCCGGATGGTACGGGTGAAGCGATCCACCTTGCCTTCTTCCTTCTCGCAGTCCTCACAATCCCGGGCATGAATCCGATCGTGGCTGACCTGTACGTCCGTCTGCTCAAGTGACCATTGCTTGTGGCGGGCGTACATGGCCAGGGTCATGCCCGTGCAGCTGCCAAGAGCCGCGCCGAGCAGATCATACGGCGTTGGCCCCTGGTCGCTTCCGCCAACATTGGCCGGCTCATCGGCAATCAGGGAATGGCGGCCTGCACGGACATGACTGAGGAAGCCGCTACCCTGCGTGATGGTACGAACCCCCTCGCCCGGCTCCACTCCGCGCTCCACTTCATCCCCAACATTGCCCGCTGTCAGATAGCGTCCTGACCAGGCGCTGATGACCTCCGCCGCCCAGTCCGCATCCCGTCGTCGACTGAGAAGATGATCCGCCTCATCCAGCGAAACGAAACTCTTGGGGTGTTTGGCCGCCAGGAAGATCTCGGCCGCATTTTCAATCTCAACGATGTCATCCAGGGGGGCATGCATCACCAGCAGGGGTTTACGCAGCGCCGCGATACGCTCCCTCCATGGACGGTTCTCCATGCCCCTGATGAAGCCCTTGTGAATGTTGAAGGGCCGGCCGCCGATATGCACTTCCGCCACCCCTTCCGACTCGATCGTGTCCCTTTGATCACCCAGCAGATGCAGCACGTGGGCCGGGTCCGCGGGTGCACCCAGCGTGGTGACTGCCCGCACACCATCCAGGTCGCCGGCGGCATGGAGAACGGCTGCCCCACCCAGGGAATGGCCAATCAGCAGCGCGACGGATCGCCCGCTTTCATCCATGGCCCGCACCGCCGCCTTGATGTCTTCGATATCTCCACCGATGCCATCCCGGCCGAACGCACCCTCGCTTTCCCCCAGGCCGGTGAAATCGAATCGCAGCACCCCGATGCCGCGTGCGGCCAGCGAACGGCTGATGGCCACCGCCCCCACCGACTGGCTGCCGCAGGTGAAGCAGTGGGCAAACACCGCCCACCCGCGTGGCTCCCCACGCGGGTTCTCGATCACACCCGAGAGCCGCTGGCCCTGTCCACCGTCAAACTCGAAGCTTTCTCTTGCCATGCAAAAGCCCTCCTTATGGTCTTTGTCCCGAGGATACAGAGGTTACGGATACTGGCCTGTTACAACGGAGCAGGCAGGCGCATGCGGTACACTCTGCACCATGAGCCGGACAGACGACATCATCGCCGCCGTTGCAACACCGCCTGGCCGCGGTGGTGTCGGTATCGTCCGCCTTTCAGGCCCGGCACTGCAGGGCTTTGCGCGGCAACTGACGGGGCGTGATCCCGCCCCGCGCAAGGCCATGCTGGCCGAGTTTCTCGACGAACATGGACGCGCGATCGATCAGGGAATTCTGCTCTATTTCCCGGCGCCGCATTCCTTTACCGGTGAGGATGTCCTGGAACTGCAGGGTCATGGCGGCCCGGTGGTGATGGACATGCTGCTGCAGCGCACGATCGCGCTGGGTGCGCGCCCCGCCCGCCCGGGGGAGTTCTCCGAACGGGCCTTCCTGAACGACAAGCTTGATCTTGCCCAGGCAGAAGCCGTCGCCGACCTGATCGACGCCGGTTCGGCCCAGGCGGCGAGGGCGGCTTCCCGTTCACTGAGTGGCGAGTTTTCCCGTGTGGTCCATGAGCTGGTGGAAAAACTGATCGAACTGCGAATGTTCGTGGAAGCCGCCATCGATTTTCCCGAAGAGGAAGTGGATTTTCTCTCCGATGAGCGCATTGAGCACCAGTTGAGCGACATCATCGAGGCCTTCGACGTTCTCAACGCCCGCGCGGAACAGGGGCGACTGATGCGTGACGGCCTGACCGTGGTGCTCGCCGGACGACCCAATGCCGGCAAGTCCAGTCTCCTCAATCGACTGGCCGGCCATGACGCGGCCATCGTCACCGATATTCCGGGCACCACCCGCGACGTGCTGCGCGAGTATATTCATCTGGATGGCTTGCCCCTGCACGTCATTGATACCGCCGGTCTGCGCACGGGCGGCGATGCCGTGGAGGCCGAAGGCATGCGCCGGGCCCGGGCCGAGATGGACAAGGCCGATTGCATTCTCCTTCTCTGTGACGAAGCCACCGGTGACGACCCGGCCGTCCTTCGTCGCGATCTGCCTGCTCACATCACCGCCCTGACCGTTTACAACAAGGTCGACATCAGCGGTGGCAAGGCAGGGCGCCGCAACAGCGAGCGACAGTTCGGTGTTTCCGTCAAGACCGGCGAAGGCATGACCGAGCTGATCCAGCAACTGAAAGGTCTGGCTGGCTATCGCCCCGGTGGCGAGGATCTGTTCATGGCCCGTCGCCGGCATCTGGATGCCATTGATCGCGCGCGTGCCCATGTGGACGCCGGTCAGGCCCAATTGACCGAAATGCGTGCCGGCGAGCTGTTGGCCGAGGAACTGCGACTGGCCCAACAGGCCTTGAATGAAATCACCGGCGAATTCACCAGCGACGATCTGCTGGGGAGAATCTTTTCCAGTTTCTGCATCGGCAAGTAGCCGAGTTCAATTCACTTCGACCCGATTTCTGCCGGCTTCCTTCGCCCGATAGAGGGCCCGATCCGCGCGCCGCAGAATGTCCTCCGGGCTGTCGCCCTGTCGGTACTCGGCCACCCCGATCGAAACCGTCACGGGAACCTCGCCGGCCTCCGTAGTGAAGGGCGAGCAAGCGATGGCCTCCCTCAGACGTTCGGCTGCCGCACGACCGCCTGCCAGATTCGAACCCGGCAGAACAACGAGAAACTCCTCGCCGCCGAAGCGTCCAAGCTGTTCAGCGGGGGCGCCCTGAATGAAGTCCTCCCCTCTGAGCTCGTGTTCGATACGCTGGACGAACTCCCTGAGAACCGCATCACCGCTGAGATGGCCAAGCTTGTCGTTGAGCGCCTTGAATCGATCCAGATCCAGCAGCGCCACGGCCAGGGCACCGCCATGCTCCACGCACGCTTGCAGCGCGGATTCCAGGGTGCCGGTGATGGCGCGGCGATTGCCGGTACCGGTTAGGTGATCTCGATGGGCCAGCTCTTCGATCCGGCTCAGGGCGGATCGCAGATTGGCCCGAAGCCGCGCAACGTAGCCGCCCATGAAGGACATCCAGATGAGCACCACGGTAAGGAACAGCCATTGGGCGATTTCCGTCTGTCGGGTATCGGCATCCATCAGGTTCCAGTCGAGCCGCAGCAGGGAGGCATAAGCCAGGGAAGCAAACAGGGTGAGGCCGAGAAACTGGCGGGTGGTCAGCCGGAAGACGCCGAAAAAGAAACCGGTAACGAAGATCAGGAGCATGCCGCCTCTGGCCACCGGTTCCGCCTGATACAGCAACACCATGCCCCAGAAGATGCCAAAGCCGATCTGGACGAGGGTCATGCCCGGATCACGGAAACGCAGGTTCCAGTCCAGGCGAATGATCACCAGAAAGACGACATTGGTGATCAGCGTCAGCAGGATGTAGCTGAGCAGCCAACCCAGCTCCACGCGCATCAGCCCCATCACGTGGAGATAGATACCCACCGAGATCCACATCAGGTAGGCGACCACGCCCAGCAGTGCACGCCGTACACGCAGTGCCTGACGATGATCCCGGTGAAGCCGGATGCCCAGCAGCCGATTCGTCCCTGTTCCCACGCCCATGCCCTGAGTGTAGCTGGCGATCACGACAACCGTTAGCAGCAATCCGGCCGTCTACCCGCTAACCCAGGACACTCTCGCGACGGTAGAACAGCCAGGCCACCCAGGCGACCACGGCGCTGAGGAGCAGGGTCAGTGCGGTATTGAGAATCAGGCCCAGGGTCGGAATCGCCTCGGCACCCAGCAGTTCGAGCATGGCCACATGCTGACCCAGAACGGGAATCGCCAGATTGAGGGTGGTGGCTTCGAAGGGCCGCACGAAATGCACGATCATGGGTGCCAGGGGCACTACCATCACCACTGACAACCAGGTCTGGGCTTCCTTGTAGCTCTTGGTGAATGATGCCACCAGGCACATGACGGACGCGCCCAGGAAGGCGAAGGGCGCCACGGTCAGGAAAAGCTTCACCGCTGTCGCCGCATCCAGCGACAGTGACATGTCCACCGTCTCCATGGGTACGAAACGCAGGGCGAGGGAGAAGGCAGCGATCACGATCATCAGTGCAAGCAGCGAAAAGGTTGCCGTGGCCAGCAGCTTGCCCAACAGGATTTCGCCCCGTCGTGCCGCAGTGCTCAGCAGCGGCTCCAGGGAACCCCGCTCGCGTTCACCGGCGGTGGTGTCGATGGCAAGATAGAAGCCGCCCATGAGCACGGTCAACAGGATGAAGTAGGGCAGCATGGCCGCGATCATCAGGCCACGGGCTTCCGGCGTTGACACGTCCACCTCTTCCAGCTGCAGGGGGTGAATAACCTGACTGTCGATGCCCCGTGCCAGAAGGCGCAACTCCGTCAGGGTACGATCCCAGCCATTGACGGTGCTCCGCACCCGTGCCAGCTGGCCTGCCAGACGCTGACGCGAGCGATCCGCCACCAGCTGCAGGGGGGCCGAACGACCCTCCCGCATGGCTTCGGCGTAACCACTGTCGATCACGAGGACGTAATCCACCTCGCGATCCCGCACCGCCTGACGGGGGTCGCCCTCGAAGGTCTGGATATCCAGACGGTTCTCCCGCAGCCAGGCAATCAGCTCCGGGGCATGCGACTCGCCCTTCACCGGCAGGGTCAGGCGTTTCTCGATCTCGTCGGCCCCCATGGTGATGGCGGTACCCATGAAGACAGCGAACAGGATGGGGCCAAACAGGGGACCGAACAGCAGCACCGACAACAGCGTGCGCCGGTCCCGCAGGTTGTCCCGCACTTCCTTGAGATAGACGATCCAGGTGCGTTTCATGCCGGCACCTCCCCGTCCTCTCGGGCGATGGCGCGGACAAAGGCCTCCTCGAGATTGTCCGTGCCCAGTTCGGCAAGCAGTTCATCCGGACGGCCCCGGGCCACCACCCGGCCATGGGCAATGATGACGATGCGGTCGCACAGGGCCGCCACTTCCTGCATGACATGGCTGGAGAAGAGAATGCAGTAACCGTCACGCCTGAGATCCCGGATCAGCTCACGCAGGGCGCGGGTGGCCATGACATCAAGGCCACTGGTCGGCTCATCCAGTATCAGATTTCCGGGCCCGTGCACCATGGCCCTTGCCAGGGCGGTCTTGAGTCGCTGACCCTGGCTGTAGCCCTTCGCCGGGCGGTCCACGAAGGCCTCCATCTCCAGGCGTTCCACCAGGCGCTGAATCGCCTTATCGAGAGGTTCGCCGCCAAGGCCGTTGAGTTCGCCGAAGTAGCGAATGTTCTCCCGTCCGCTCAGGCGGGGATAGAGGCCCGCATTGTGCGGCATCACGCCCATGGCCAGCCGGGCCTCTCGTGGCTGCGCCGCCACGTCGATCCCGTCCACGCTCACCGAGCCGGAATCCGCCCGGATGGCGGTAGAGATGATGCGCAGCGTGGTGCTCTTGCCGGCCCCATTGGGACCGAGCAGGCCGGTGATCTCTCCATCACGGGCGGACAGTGTCACATCGTGTACGGCCTGAACCTCGCCGAAGCGCTTTTTCAGGGCACTGGCTTCAATCATGAACTCATCCCCTCAGGCCGCCGGACCGGAAAAATCGAGAAAGAAGGGCATCGGCCGCATGTCGTCCAGGCAAGTGGCATCCAGTTCCCCCGGCTCACCGCCGGCGAGCAGGTCGCGCATCAGGAAAGGCACGCATCCCAGATGCACCACGTTATGGCCCTTGCCGCGCAGTACGAGATGGCGACTGTTGCTCAACTGGCTGGCAACCTGCTCCCCCCATTCCGGTGGCGTTACCGGATCCAGTTCCCCGGAAAGCAGCAGTGCAGGTACATCCGAACGCACCGGTTCCCAGCGCTGATCACCGACCTCCGCGACTGGCCAGTCCGCACAGATTCGAATGAGCAAATCGAGTGGATCGATGCCCAGAAAGCCGTTGCCCTGGGCAATCCGATCCTTTTCATCGAGAAAGGGAATGTCTTCGCTGCAGATCACCGCGTAGTGCATGCCTGTGGCGATGGTCTGGTCAAGAGACTCGCCCAGAGTCAGCCATTGGGCGGCCAGGGGCTGCCAGTCGCCCTCTTCGGCGGCGCGGTGAATCTTGAGCGGCATGAGGGCCAGCATCTCGGGTTGATAGGCGGCAAAGCGCAGCATCTGGGCAAACCGATCACGATCGAGACGAACCTCTGTGGGCTCATGGGTACGCGGATGCCGAATCCTCACCGGCCGGTCCCGCTCTCCGAGCCGGCGCATCACGCGATCGAGACTGCCTTCCAGATCGGGAAAGGCCGATCGGCACCGTTCATCGTCCCGGCAGCGTGCCAGCATGCGATCCACCGCGCGCTGGGCGAACGGCGCCAGCATGGGCCCCAGAATTTCCTCTGCGGGCACGACACCGTCCAGGGTCAGGCTGCTCACCTGCGCTTCGGACCCGCGCAGATACTCCAGGGCGACGCGGCTGCCGTAGGAGACGCCGTAAACATGCCATTCCGACAGGCCCAGTGCCTCGCGAACCACTTCCAGGTCACGCACTGCCGAGGCGGTCCCGTAATGCCTGGGATCCACGCCGATCCTGTCCAGACAGTCGCGGGCATGCTCGGCGGCCTCGTCCACGGAAATGGAATCCATGCCCGCATCCGGGCAAACGAGGGGATTGGAATCACCGGTACCGCGCTGGTCGACGAGGATGATGTCATGCTGCTGTCGAATCGGGCGCAGGGCGCGAAGATGGGGAACAAAACTGCTGAGCGCCGATTGTCCCGGGCCGCCGGCGATCATCAGCAGCGGCGGTCGTTCACTGTCCCCCTGTGTGGCCGGAATCCGGGCCGCCCGCAAGGTGATCTGATTGCCCTGGGGCCGCGACCAGTCTTCCGCAACCGAGACCGTGAAACACTCGGCCGAGACACCAGATCCGCGCCCGCTACCCCTTAACTCACATGGTTCGAATGACAGACTGTCGGTGCCCGTGGCCGCCGCCACGGCGAACAGCAATTCCCTGATCAGCATGCATACCCCCCGAAGGAAAATCGGTTCCCGGGAAAACCGCTGCCCGGGAAAGGGCGCATGATTCCCGTTTCGGCGAGTGTCGTCAAACCGGCCGTCGAAGGATGCTATCGTCCCGGCGAAAAGACGCGTAAAATAAGCCAGTTACGGATTCGATCGGGCTGCATGTTTGAGCCCGGGAAGGTGAGCATGGTCAGCAGTGAACGACAATTCGATGTCATCGTGGTGGGTGGCGGTCACGCCGGCACCGAGGCGGCGCTCGCCTCGGCACGGGCCGGCGCACGCACGCTGCTGCTGACACAGAACCTGGATACCATTGGCCAGATGTCCTGCAATCCGGCCATCGGCGGCATCGGCAAGGGGCATCTGACCCGCGAGATCGACGCCCTGGGCGGGGCCATGGCCCGCGCCATCGACCAGGCCGGCATCCAATTCCGCACCCTCAATGCCAGCAAGGGCCCGGCCGTGCGCGCCACCCGCGCCCAGGCCGACCGCAATCTCTATCGTCAGGCCATTCGTGCCATGGTGGAAAATCAGCCCGGCCTGTCCCTGTTCCAGCAGGGCGTGGACGATCTGATCATCGAGCAGGATCGGGTGCGGGGCGTCGTCACCAGCATGGGCCTTGAGTTCATGGCGCCGGCGGTGGTGCTGACCGTGGGCACTTTCCTCGGCGGGCGCATCCACGTGGGTCGTGCCCAGAGTGCCGGCGGCCGGGCCGGCGATGCCCCGTCCAATGCCCTGGCTGAAAAACTGCGTGCCCGTCCCTTCCGTGTCGGCCGGCTGAAGACCGGAACCCCGCCGCGCATCGACGGGCGCAGCATCGATTTCAGCCAGCTCGAGGAACAAGCGGGGGATGATCCGGCCCCGGTGTTTTCCTACATCGGGTCCGCCGAGGAACACCCGCGGCAGGTCTCCTGCTGGATTGCCCGCACCAATGCCCGCACCCACGACATCATTCGCGCCAACATGGCCGAATCGCCCATGTTCACCGGTGCCATAGATGGTGTCGGGCCGCGTTACTGCCCCTCGGTGGAAGACAAGGTGGAGCGCTTCGCCGACAAGGACTCCCACCAGATCTTCGTCGAGCCGGAAGGTCTGGATACCCACGAAATCTATCCCAACGGCATTTCCACCAGCCTGCCCTTCGAGGTGCAGGAGGCCTTCGTGCGCACGGTGGCCGGTTTCGAGAACGCCCACATCACCCGGCCCGGTTATGCCATCGAATATGATTTCTTCGATCCCCGTGACCTCAGACCGAGTCTTGAAACGAAATTCGTCGGCGGGCTCTTCTTTGCCGGGCAGATCAACGGCACCACCGGTTACGAGGAAGCGGGTGCCCAGGGTCTGCTGGCCGGCCTCAACGCCGCCCGTCAGGTCCAGGACGAGGCCATCTGGTGCCCCCGCCGCGACGAGGCTTACCTGGGTGTACTGGTGGATGACCTGATCACCCGCGGCGCCAGCGAACCCTATCGCATGTTCACCAGCCGGGCCGAGCATCGCCTGTTGCTGCGCGAGGACAATGCCGATCTGCGTCTGACGCCGGTGGGCCGCGAGATGGGCCTGGTGGACGACCATCGCTGGGCCCGTTTCGAGGCCAAGCGCGAGGCGGTGGAACAGGAAAAGCAGCGGCTCGCGGACCTGCTCATTCGACCCGGCCAGGTCAGCGCCGAGGAAGCCGAAAGCGTGCTGGGCGGGCAGCCCCTGTCCAGGGAGCAGCACGCCAGCGAGATCCTGCGCCGCCCGGAGGTGGATTACGCCGGTCTGACCCGTCTTGCGGCCGTGGGCGGAGCGGTGGCGGATCCGCGGGTGGCCGAACAGGTGGAAACCCAGATCAAGTACGCCGGCTACATCGAACGCCAGCAGATGGAAATCGACAAGGCCCGGCGGCACGAGGACACCCCCCTGCCCGAGGACATGGACTATTCGGCGGTGCGTGGCCTGTCCAATGAAGTCCGCCAGCGTCTGAGCGAGGCCCGCCCGGCCACCCTCGGTCAGGCCGGCCGCCTGCAGGGCGTCACCCCGGCGGCGATTTCCCTGCTGCTGGTGCATCTGAAGAAGAAGAAGGTCGGCGGCAAGCTTCGCCAATCCGCCTGACTTCATCCGGAACCGGGGGCTCGCCGAATGCGCATCGCGGACATGGAAGTGCAAGAAGCGCTCGGCGAAGTCAGAGGACCCAAAAGCACCCGCCGGCTGGAACCACAGCTCATCTCCGTGCTCAGGGCGCTGGCCGAGGCCGAGGGTAGATTGCTAAGCCGGGACGAATTGCTGAACAGGGCATGGTCTGGGCGAGTAGTGAGTGATGCCACCCTGTCCTCGGTGATCAGTCAGCTGCGACGCAGCTTGACCGAAATCGGTGTGCGCCAGGTTTGTATTGAAACCCTACCCAAGCGTGGTTACCGACTGGCTGTCCGGTCGGGGCCGCCGTCCTTTCTTCCGCATCGTGTGCCGGTTGGGCTATCAATTGTGGTCGCCGGGCTGACAATAGTCGGAGCATTTCTGGCCTGGGCCGGGAGTGGGTGGGGGGTGAACCCGGAAGCCGCCATGATCAGCCTTGAAATAACGGATCCGCGCGGTGTGCAGCATTCGCCCAGGATACTGATTCCGGTGGGTGAAGCCGGTTCAGTGCATCTGAACGACTACGATCTTGATCTTGAAGTCCGGATCATTGCTCTGAACCCGTCTGGCACGAGCATGAATCTGGTGCTGAGCAGCATCAGTCACAGCATTGGTATGCAACAGCAGGTCCGGTTCGATGAACCTGCCCGCTTCGACATTCGGCCACGGGGTTCAGACGAGGTGTTCCTGGTTGAGTTGAACGCCCGGCCAAGCGATCTGGCTTCACTGATTCCCGGCGATTGAGCATCCCAAGACAATTCCACGAAATTCCCAAGCTTTTCTCAAGGCTTCCCTGGCCTGGTTCGGGTCATGCTTTCGGCTCGTATCCGCTGAACGAGGAGTCCGATAATGAAGAAGATGCTCTGTGCGCTGTTTCTGTCCACCATGACCATGGCCACCGCCGGTGCTGAGACGCTGGCACGGCTAAATTTTGAATTGCACCTGGGAGATGAACTGATCTCCGCTCCCAGTGTTGCCGTCATCGATGGCAATGCCTCGCTGACCCAGGGGCTGGAACAGGAAGGTCTTACGATTCTGATCGGGATCCAGTCAGTCAGCCAGGGAGAGGAAAGCGTGGGTATGGCATTGAACTTCCGGGTGGAAGACCTGGAAGGAAACGTCCTGATGGAACAGTCGTCGGGCGAGATTCGGCTGGACTGGCAGAAGCGTTCTGAGTGGGATATACCACTTGGCCAGGGGAGTGCGCAATCGCTCACCTTGGCAATTACGCCTGAGGCCGTCTCACGAAACGATTTGTAACAAGCCGGTACCTGGTGGGCAGACCTGCCCACCAGGTACTCAGGGAAACTAACGGATCGATGCGTTCGTGCTCGCATCGCTAACGAGCAGGGGGATTTCAGAACCGCAGGATCTCGCGCTCGTTGATCCGCAACACGCCGTCACGGAGTTCCAGGCGAATCTCGTAACCGTCCTCGGTTTCGCTCAGCATGCCCTCGGCCACGGCGGCGGCGAGCTGCATGTCCATGAGCTCGGCCAGGTCATCCTCCAGTTCACCCTCCGGCAACCGGCCCAGCAGGCTCATGGCCAGGGCGCGGCGGGCCAGATCGCGAGCCGCTCCGATCCGGGCCTCGCCGTCCAGCAGCTGAAGGTACTGGCCGGCTTCCAGGTGCTCTTCCAGCGAGCGGGCGTCCAGCTCGATCAACTGAACGCGTCCCTCACCCGTAATGGCGCCACCGGGCAGCTGGATATCCAGCCGCTTGATGCGCACGCCGGGCTGGTGCATGGCCAGATCCAGGATGGGGCCACGCAGGGGTGCAAAGACATCCTCGCCATCGAGCATGGCCTCCGCATCCGGGGCTGACCAGTCACTCAGGGCCTCCTGCAGACGAGACAGGCTCTCGGCATGCAGATTGAAGAGATCCACATCCAGCGCGGCCGGCCCGGCCACGAAGTCGTCCATGCGCAGGGCCTCGACCCGGATCTCGTGTTCCTGGTCCACCAGGCCGTTGCGTTCACCCGCGCTGGTGGCCCAGACCAGGTTCTCGAGACGGGTGCGGCCCTCACCGGGCAGGCGGGTTTCCACCGCCGCCAGACGCAACTCGCTGCCGCCCAGCCAGATATCGGAGGGCCCGCGGCGCTGGTTGATGGTCAACCAGGGGTTCTCCAGCACGATGCCGACACCCGGTTCGCCCTGGATACGCAATTCCCCCACCCGTGCCCGCAAGTCCAGGCGATTGAAACGGCGGTCGCTGCCCCACTCGGCGCTGATCGGCTCACGCGTGCTGATGCGCAACTGCTCCTCTTCGTTGCGCACGTCAAAGGGGGCAATCTCGAAAAAGCCATTGAGGCGGCCGGTGAGACCCATGTGAACGGTACTGACCACATCCAGACCGTGCTCGGCAATGATGGGAATATTCTCGTCCAGGCGGCTGTCGACGATGGCGAAACCCGGACGCCAGCGCTGCCAGAACGGTGCCGGCGCGGTGAAGGGGACCGGCCCGTGATGCACGCCTTCGCGCAGGCGGATGAGGGCATTGTCTCCGTCCGCCTCGCCCCAGCCGAGTTCCAGCAGCATGGGTGCCAGGGTGGCGTCGCTGATGGTGAGCGTGACTTCGGCCCGTGACTGGTACCAGCCCCGTTCAAAGCCGGTGACTTCGGCCTGCATGCCGGGTTCACTCGCCAGCATGTCGCCCCAGAGCTGTTTGTAGCGGCCTTCCGCCAGCATGCCCACACCCGCCGGTGCCACCAGCACCAGCAGCAGGATGACCACCACCAGGCCACCCAGCCATTTGATCAGCTTTTTCTTCATTCCCTTATCCCCTCCGAGGAAATTGAGCCGCCAGTCTACACCGCTTGCGGTCATGGAATCACACAGCTGCTATCCTGCCGCCACGGCATGTCCCGACCCGGTACGTCCGACCCAGGGAGCTCACCATGATGGCGGACCATCATCTGATCCTCTTGCTGCTAGCGGCCACACTGATCCTGTTCATCTGGGCGCGCTGGCGCTATGACGTGGTGGCGGGCATGGCCCTGCTCGCGGCCGTTTTCCTGGGCCTGGTGCCGGCCGGCGAGGCCTTCGACGGTTTTGCCCACCCCGCGGTCATCACCGTGGCGGCGGTCCTTGTCATCAGCCGTGCCCTGGGGGCGGCCGGCGTGGTCGAGCTCATTGCCGGCCAGGCGGCGCGCATCGGCGACCGTGTCCTGTTGCAGACCCTGGCTCTCACCCTGGTGGTGGCCGTCTGCTCAGCCTTCATGAACAATGTGGGCGCCCTGGCCCTGATGCTGCCGGTGGCCATTCGCATTGCCCGGGACAATGATTTTCCCGCCTCCCGTCTGCTCATGCCCCTGGCCTTCGGCTCCCTGCTGGGTGGCCTGACCACCCTGATCGGCACGCCGCCGAACATCATCATCGCCACCTATCGCCAGACGGAACTGGGCGAAGCCTTTGCCATGTTCGATTTCAGTCCGGTGGGCCTTGCCATCATGGCGGCCGGCGTCCTGCTGGTGGCGATTCTGCCGCGTTGGGTGCTTCCCGACCGCAAGGGCGAGACCTCGCCCGAGGATCTGTTCGAGATCGAGAACTATCTGCTTGAGCTGAAAGTCGGTGAAGAGTCCGGGCTGATCGGCGAACCCCTGAGTGCCCTGGACGAAGCCCTGGAAAAGATCGACTACACGGTGGTGGGGCTGGCCAGGGAGAAGCGGGTCACCAGCCCGGTGCGGAGCTGGCAGCGGCTGCGGGAGGGCGACATTCTCCTGGTCGAGGCCGATCCTTCGGAACTGGAAGGCCCGGCGGAGAAACTGGGCCTGAGCATCAAGGGTCTGGAAACCCTGGATCGGGAACAGATGGAGGCCGAAAACCTGGCCACCATGGAGGCGGTGGTGCTGCCCGAGGGCCTGATGACCGGGCATACCGTGCGCACGCTCAGCCTGCCGGAGCGTTTCGGGGTCAGTCTTCTGGCCGTGGCCCGTCAGGGTGAACGCCTGCGGGAACGGCTCAGCCGCATCCGCTTTCGCAGCGGCGATGTGCTGCTGCTGCAGGGCGAGCGGGAGGCGCTCGGTGAAGCCGCCAGTCGCCTGGGCTGCCTGCCCCTGGCGGACCGGGAGCTGAGCGTCGGTTCACCGCGCAAGCTGTTCACCGCCCTGGGCCTGTTCGGCCTGGCACTGGGGGCCATCATCAGTGGCGTGCTGCCCCTCCAGATCGCCCTCGCCGCCGCCGCCCTGGGCATGGTGCTCGGCAGTGTGCTCACCCTGCGCCAGGCCTATTCCGCCGTGGACTGGCCGGTGATCGTGCTGCTGGGTGCCATGTTGCCGGTGGGTATGGCCTTCGAGAGTTCCGGCGCCGCCGGCATGCTGGCGGATGCCATGGTGCGCCTGTCCGGTGATCTGCCGCCCGCGGTGACCCTGGCGGCCTTGCTGATCATTGCCATGCTGCTGTCGGACATCATCAACAACGCGGCCGCCGCGGTGCTGCTGGCACCGGTCGCGGTCGCCATCGGACTGGCGCTGGAGGTCTCGCCCGACCCCTTCCTGATGGCCGTGGCGGTGGGTGCCTCCTGTGCCTTCCTGACCCCCATCGGCCACCAGTCAAACACCCTGGTGATGGGCCCGGCCGGTTACCGCTTCAGCGATTTTGCTCGCCTGGGCCTGCCCCTGAGCCTGCTGGTCTTCGCCCTGGGCATGCCCATGATCATGCTGGTGTGGCCGTTCTGATGCGGCGTTTCAGGCCCGGTCGTCCTCTTCATCCGCAAAGGCGCTGAGGTGAAACTCCCGAGCCTCGTCTACGGCGGACAGGCCGGGGTCGATCGGCTGGCGGGGCGCATTCCCACTGAGTACGCCCAGCACCGTATGAACCCCACGGGCCAGGGGGACGAGGTTGTAGCCGCCCTCCAGTACGAAGGCCAGCCGGCCGTCACACAGGCGGTCAGCCATCTGCTGAAGAATGGACGTCAGGACGCTGAAGCCTTCGTGGGTGGCATTCAGGCAGAGATCCAGGCGGTGGGGGTCGAAACCCGCGGACACCAGGATGAGATCGGGCTGGAACCATTCGGCGGCCGGCGTCAGGATCTCCTCGAAGGCCTTGATCAGGGCCGCGTCGCCCGAGCCTTCCGGCAGGGGCACGTTGATGGTGGTGCCCTCGCCGATGCCTTCACCCACTTCCTCCATGGCGCCGCTGCCGGGATAGAAGGGCGAGGAGCGGTGGGTGTCGAACAGCATCACGTCCGGATTGGCCCAGAAGATGTCCTGGGTGCCATTGCCATGGTGGGCGTCCCAGTCCACGATCAGCACTCGCTCGCAACCCAGTTCCATCTGCGCATGGGCCGCGGCCACGGCCACGTTATTGAAGATGCAGAAACCGCGGGCACGAACGGCATTGGCATGATGCCCCGGCGGACGGCAGAGGGCGAAGGCACTGTCCGCCTCGCCCTTCATGACGGCCTCCACCGCGCGAACTGCCGACCCGGCCGCGACTTCAGCCGCCTGCACGCTGCCTGGTGACACCGCCGTGGTATCCACATCCAGCCAGGCGTGCTTGTCCCGCAGCTTGTAGATGGATTCCAGATAAGTGGCCGTGTGAACGCGACTCAGCTCTTCGCGGCTGGCCGGCCGGGCCTCCTCCATGCGCAGCCCCTCTATGGGTTCGCTCGCAAGTAGATCGGTAATGGCGGTAATTCGCCCCGGATGCTCGGGGTAGTTCCATTTCACCACCAGACTCGAAAGAATGCCCCGGACCCGCTTGTTGAGGCGCCCGGGAAGAAACTCGTCTTCCACATCTGGTCGGTGATCCAGCACCCGCGGATCATTGATGAGAAGAACCCGGCGCTGATTCCCTGCGTCACTCATTGGATCACTCCCGAACAAGCGGTGATGCTTCCCTTACTGCATCATAGTTCAGACCACAGGGAGCACAACGCTGGATGCGACCCGCCAGGGAAAGCGCGCAAGGGTCACCTGCAGGCGCGTTCCGCACGGTAGAATGGAAGGATGCGTGACAAGCCCACGGAGCCCGCTATGAGCCGCAACACCAACCGTCCGCGACTGACTGCCTTTCCCCACGGCATCACGGCCATCGACACCGATTACCATCGGGCCCACTTCGATGCCAGCCATCTGATCGTGGATCAGGGGCGAGCCGCCTACGTGGACACGGGCACCACCCATTCGGTGCCGGCCCTGCTGGCGGCCCTGGACGAGGCCGGCCTCAAGCCGGAAGCCGTGGACTACATCCTGCTGACCCATATTCACCTGGATCATGCCGGGGGCGCCGGCGAACTGATCCGCCACCTGCCCAATGCCATCTGCATCGTTCATCCCCGGGGTGCCCGGCACATGGTGGACCCGAGCAAGCTCGTGGCCGGCACCCGGGCAGTCTACGGGGATGAGGCCTTCCACAAACTGTATGGCGAGATCCCGCCGATTGCACCGGAACGGGTGCGGGAGTCGCGGGACGGCATGGTGCTGCGACTGGGCGAGCGCCGCCTCACCCTGTTTCACACCCCCGGCCATGCCAGGCATCATTACTGCATCTTCGATGACCGCTCACACGCCGTGTTCACCGGCGACACCTTTGGCGTTTCCTACCGGGAACTGGATACCGACCAGGGCGAGTTCATCCTGCCCACCACCACGCCGGTGCATTTCGATCCCGATGCCTACCACGCCTCGGTGGATCGCATCATGAGCTTTGAGCCAAATGCCTGCTTCCTCACCCATTACAGCCGCGTCACGGATCTGGATCGGCATGCCCGCACCCTGCACGAGGAACTGGATGCCTTCGTGGCCATCGCCGAGGCCAACCGGGACGCCGATGATCGCATCAGCGCCATCGAGCGGGATCTGATCGACCATGAGGCCGACCGCCTGGCCAGACACGGCATCGCGGATGCCGACACAAAGGCAAGGGAACTCCTGGGCATGGATCTGCAGCTGGATGCCCAGGGCCTGGATCACTGGCTGAGTCAGCGGGGCTGAGTACCCTCAATCGGTCTCGCTCATCAGACCGGAGACCACGGTGAATACCAGGCCGCCGCTGCTGCCGAGCACAGCCAGGGTGAGGCCCACACCGGTGTAGGCGCCGGTGAGCAGGATCAGGCCCAGCTCCAGCACCGTGACCACCATGATCAGGGCAGCGGCACTGAGAACATGGGCACGCGCCCGGCGGGGTCCGAACAGGCGCCAGGCGGCCAGCAGCCAGAAGGCGCCCGTCAGCCCGGCGTACAGGGCGGCAATCAGCGGGTCGATGGGCGTCCACAGCCCGCTGGCCACCAGCCAGGCCAGCAGGCCCAGACCCGTGACCAGAATGATGACGGCGAAGACGATCGCCAGCAGTTGCTGCATTGCCCTTCTCCTCCAGAATCGGCCGCTGCGGAATCACGTCCCTGATTATGCCAACATGGGCCGGTTTTCGAAGCCTACTGACGGGAGAGAATCATGGCCATCATTGCCCTGCTGCTCGCAATCATCGTCGGCGTGAGCTGGTACCGCATCGCCGGCAAGGCGGGTTTCAGCCCCTGGCTGGGTCTGCTGATGCTCCTGCCCCTGGTCAATATCGCCTTTCTGCTCTGGTTTGCCTTTACCGACTGGCCGATTCACCGCCAGCCGGATTCGGGCGATGAGGGCCGTTGAGGCCGGTTTTGCCTGAACCCCGGATTTGTCCTACTGTCTTTTCCTTGTCTGACAGTACTCACCTGCACGACAAACACGACAGGAGTCCCTGATGAAAGATCGCCTGAAACCGTTTCCGGCTTCCGCCGTGGCCCTCGGTGTGGCCGCGGCGCTTGCCCTGTCTCTCACGGCCTGTGAGCGTGACCAGAGCGAACGGGTGGCCGAGCGTGCCGCTTACGACTATCCCGAGACGCGCCGCCAGGATCTGGTGGAAACCATCCACGGTCACGAGATCGCCGACCCCTACCGCTGGCTGGAAGAACTGGACAGCGAGGAAGTGCGTGACTGGATCAACGCCCAGAACGAGCTCACCTTCAGGCACCTGGAGGGTCTGGAGGGTCGCGAGCGCTTCAAGGCGCGCATGACCGAGCTGTGGGATTTCGAGCGTTACTCGGTTCCCAGCGAAAAAGCCGGGCGTTACTTCTATCGCCACAATGACGGCCTGCAGGACCACGATGTCCTCTACTGGCTCTCCGAGCTGGACGATGAGCCCAGTGTTCTGATCGACCCCAACCGCTTCTCCGAGGATGGCACTGTCTCGCTCACCATGACCTCGGTGCGTGAAGACGGGGAATACATCGCCTACGGCAAGGCCGAAGGCGGATCCGATTGGCAGAGCTTTCATATCCGTCATATCGAGTCTGGTGAGGACACCGGCGACTTCCTGGAGTGGATCAAGTATTCGCCAGCTGCCTGGACCCACGATCATGCCGGTTTCTTCTACAGCCGCTATCCCGAGCCCGAGGGCGATCCCCTGACCGCGCCGAATGAGGATCATCGGGTCTTCTATCACCGCATGGGTCAGGATCAGGACGACAACGTTCTGGTCTATGAACGGCCGGACCGGCCCGACTGGCGATTCGTTCCCGAGGTGACCGACGACGGTCGCTACCTCATTCTGACGGTCCGCGAGGGCACCGATCGCCGCAACCGGGTCTATTACATGGATCTGCAGGATCCCGAGAACCCCTCACTGGACGGGACCGTGGTGGAGCTGCTGGACGATTTCGATGGTGGCTACCATTTCCTCGACAACGACGGAGAGACCTTCTATTTCCACACCACGGCCGATGCCCCCCGTGGCCGCATCATCGCCGTGGACATTACCGCCTCCGAGCGTGATAACTGGCAGACGCTGGTGGAAGAAGGCGAGCGTGTTATCCGTGGCGTCAATGCCATGGAAGACTTCTTCGTGGTCAATTACATGGAAGATGCCCACAGCCGTCTGACCTTGTTCAGCCGCAACGGCGACGCCGCCCATGACATCGACTTGCCTACCCTGGGTACCGTCGGCAGCGTCAACAGCGGCCGTGACGGCGAGCTGTTCTTCTCCTTCAGCTCCTTCCTCTATCCCACCACGGTCTTCCATCACAAGCCGGGCGACTGGGACGAAGCGGAAATCTTCCGCCAGCCCGAGTTGAGTGGATTTGACCCCGAGGACTACGTCACCCGGCAGTTGTTCTACGAATCGACGGATGGCACCGAAGTGCCGATGTTCATCACCCATCGTCGGGATATCGAGATCGATGGCGCCACGCCGACCCTGCTCTACGGCTATGGCGGCTTCAACATCCCCATCCTGCCTTCCTTCTCGGTGGAGAACCTGGCCTGGATGGAGCAGGGTGGCATCTACGCCTCCGCCAATATCCGGGGCGGCGGCGAGTACGGGCGTGAATGGCATCAGGCCGGGGTGCGCGAGAACAAGCAGAACGTGTTTGATGATTTCATCGCCGCCGCCGAATACCTGATCGACGAGGGTTACACCTCGCCGACCAATCTGGGTATCTATGGCCGTTCCAACGGCGGCCTGCTGGTGGGCGCGGTGGTCAATCAGCGCCCCGAGCTGTTCGGCGCCGCCCTGCCCGCGGTGGGCGTGATGGACATGCTGCGCTTCCACAAATTCACCGTCGGTGCCGGCTGGGCACCGGACTACGGCAACCCCGAGGTGAAGGAAGACTTCGAGGTGCAGCTGACTTACTCGCCGTATCACAACATCGCCGAGAATCATGATTACCCGCCGATTCTCGTCACCACCGCCGATCACGATGATCGCGTGGTGCCGGGCCACAGCTTCAAGTACGCGGCCATGCTGCAGTACAAGCAGTCCCCGGACAGCAGCAGCCCCATGCTCATTCGCATCGAGGACCGCGCCGGCCACGGCGCCGGTATGTCCACCTCCATGCGCATCGAGGAAGCCCGCGACCGCTGGGCGTTCCTGGCGGAGCATCTGGGGCTGGAATTAGAGTGAATTGGCAATAAGGAAGGTTAGCGGGCCCCGTCAGGGGCCCGTTTTTTTCCGCGAGAGTGAACAGTGAACAGTTCCCAGTGAACAGAAAAACCAGGGCTTCGGCACCGTCTGTTCACTTTCATCTGTTCACTGGGAACTTTATTTGGGGTCCCATTCCGGCGCCAGCCCCTCAGGGCTGATGACGCGCCCGTTGGGGTCGGCCAGGTCGGCGACCTGTGACATTTCCTTTTCGCTCAGCTCGAAATCGAAAATGTCGATGTTGGCGCTGGCGTTGGCTTCCCGACTGGAGCGCGGGATGGCGATGACGCCGTCCTGCTGGATCAGCCAGCGCAGGGCCACCTGTCCGGGGTTCTTGCCGTGGGCCTCGCCAATGGCCTTGAGGGTGTCGCTCTCGAACACCCGGCCCTGGGCCAGGGGGCAGTAGGCGGTCACGGCCATGCCGGCCTCGCGCAGCATGGGCTGCAGGGTCTTCTGGGCCAGGAAGGGGTGGTATTCGATCTGGTTGGTGACCAGCGGGCCACGGCTCGCCTCGCGGGCCCGGGCCAGCCAGTCACTGGGGTAGTTGCTGACACCGGTATGCCGGGCCAGGCCTTGCTCCCGCACCGCGTTGAGGCTGTCGAACATGGCCTGGAACTCCACCTTGGGATTGGGCCAGTGCAGCAGAAGCAGATCCACGTAGTCCGTCTGCAGCTTGCCCAGGCTCTCCTCCACCGAGGCCTCCAGCTTGCCCGGGCGCATGGCATTGATCCAGACCTTGGTGGTGAGAAACAGCTCTTCCCGGCGCACCGGGGCATGGGCAATGGCTTCGCCCACGGCGGCCTCGTTATCGTAGATCTGGGCGGTGTCGATATGCCGGTAGCCGGCCTGGATGGCGTGGTCCACCATGCGCAGGGCGTCCTCCGGCTCGAGCTGAAAGGTGCCAAAACCGAGCGCGGGAATCTGCGCGCCATTGCATTCCACGGTCCACATCGTGCCATCTCCCAGTTGGCCGTCACCAAAATTTCACCCAGGGTGACTTGTCATTTTCCGAAATCGCCAACTATTATTGATCGTGCTGGTTATTGAATGTGAAAGCGAGGCCGCAAACGACAGCCAACCGCCGAATCATCAGAGTAACAGGGGCCGAGGGCCCCGGTGAAATTCCCCCCGCGTGATTTTCTCGCCAGGTATTGGAAGCTCCCCGGACCATCGAACCCCGCCAGCATTCTCCATTACACAAGTAAGGAAGGTAGAAGTATGCAGACCGGTACCGTTAAGTGGTTCAACGAGTCCAAGGGTTTTGGTTTCATCGCACCCGAGGACGGTGGCAAGGATGTCTTCGTGCACTTCTCCGGCATCGCCGGCGACGGCTTCAAGACCCTGGCTGAAGGACAGCGTGTGCAGTTTGAAACCAAGGAAGGCCCCAAGGGTCTCCAGGCCGTGGAAGTGACACCCGCCTAAGGCCACCGATGTCGGTCTGCAGTGATCGACACCGGATCTGGAAAGGCCCCGCCGAGGCGGGGCCTTTCTTTTTCCCCCAATGCCGCCTCATGGCACAATGCCGATCCTCGATGTTCATTCAGCCCCGCAGGGAGAGACGACCATGTCCGATACCTTTCGCGCCTTTCGCATCCATGACGAGGACGGTCAGATCCGTTCCGGATTCGAGACCCTGACCCTGGATGATCTGCATGAAGGCGAGGTGGTGATTCGGGCCGAGTACTCAAGCGTCAACTACAAGGACGCCCTGGCGGCCACCGGCAAGGGCAAGATTCTTCGAACCTCCCCCTGCAACGGCGGCATCGACGTGGCCGGCACCGTGGAAAGCAGCCGCGATTCTCGCTTCAGCGAAGGCCAGAAGGTGCTGGTGACCGGCTGCGGGCTGGGCGAGGCCCATGACGGTGGCTACTCGGAAAAAGTGCGGGTGCCGGCCGACTGGATCGTGCCCCTGCCCGAGGGCATGGACAGCCGCCAGGCCATGGCCATCGGCACCGCCGGCTTCACCGCGGCGCTTGCCATCCACCGCATGGAACACAACGGCCAGGCCCCGGATCAGGGCCGGGTGGTGGTGACCGGCGCCACCGGCGGGGTGGGCAGTTTCGCCATCAACATGCTGGCGGGCCTGGGCTACGAAGTGAGCGCTCTCACTGGAAAGGCCGAGGAGGCCGATTACCTGAAGGAACTGGGCGCCAGCGAGATTCTGCTGCGGGACGAGACCGACTTCGGCAAGCGGCCGATGGAGAAGACCCGCTGGGCCGGCGCGGTGGACAATGTGGGCGGCGAGGCACTGACCTGGCTGACCCGCACCGTGGGCTGGTGGGGCAACATCGCCGCCATCGGCAACGCCGCCAGCCCCAAGCTGGAGACCACCGTCTTCCCCTTCATCCTGCGCGGCATCAACCTGCTGGGAATCAACTCCATGGCCACCCCCATGCCCCTGCGCCGCCAGGTCTGGGAACGTATCGGAACCGACCTGAACCCGAGCAAGCTGGATCTGATCCTGAACCAGGAAGTCGCCTTCGACGAGCTGCCCCCGGTCTTCGATCAGGTCATCGAAGGCAAAATCCGCGGCCGCACCGTGGTCCGAATCCAATAGGTGCAGATGCGTAACCCCGGAAAAGAAAAAGCCCCGCCGAGGCGGGGCTTTTCCGTATCGAATTCAGTGCCGCGCGGGCGACTGAGTCGATACTTCAGATTGCGGAAACTTCCACAGCCTGGAGACCCTTCGGGCCTTCTTTCGACTCAAACTGAACGCGCTGGCCTTCGGCCAGGGTCTTGAAGCCGTCGCCGGCGATGCCGGAGAAATGGACGAAAACGTCCTTGCCGCCATCTTCAGGAGCGATAAAGCCAAAACCCTTGGATTCGTTGAACCACTTAACAGTACCGGTTTGCATGTTACTTACTACCTTTAACTACTTGATTTTGAGCGAGCCCGTCATGGACTCCGTTAATGCTGTTCTTGAAATGCCGATCCTGGGGGGCAGTTTCAGCCTGCGGGCGACTTGATCCCGGCGGGCAGCATCCTGCAGAGGGTCTTTCGATCGGAGGGGAAAACCAGACGGGATCCTGCTCTTTTCGAACTACTTACTGCGACAGCGATGTCCCTTATACGCGGGTTGAGGGGGGAATGCAAGAAAATTCGGAAATTATTTTCCGCGCCTACAGGGGGCAATAGGGGCCACCGCCCTCGGGTAAATGGCGCCGAATCACCCAATCCGGTAGAATCGGCGGCCCCAAAGGGGCTGGGTCCCCTCCCGAACGTCTTATCGAATGAGGTCCGCATGAGTCAGGATTCTGCCGGTGCCCGCCTTTGGCAGGCCCTTGAAGCCGAGCGTCCGCTGCAGGTGGCGGGTACGATCAACGCCTATTCCGCCCTGCTGGCCGAGCAGGCCGGTTTCCGTGCCATCTATCTGTCTGGCGCCGGGGTGGCCAATGCCTCCTTTGGCCTGCCCGATCTGGGCATGACCAGCCTCAATGATGTCTGCGAGGACATCCGCCGCATTACCGCGGCCAGCGATCTGCCCCTGCTGGTGGATGCCGACACCGGCTTCGGTCAGGCCTTCAACATCCAGCGCACGGTGCGGGAAATGACCCGCGCCGGTGCCGCCGGCCTGCACCTGGAAGACCAGGTGGCCGCCAAGCGCTGCGGCCATCGCCCGGGCAAGGCCCTGGTGTCACAGGAAGAGATGGCCGATCGCATCCGCGCCGGGGTGGATGGCCGCCAGGACGACAAGTTCGTCATCATGGCGCGCACTGACGCCCATGCGGTTGAGGGCCAGCAGGCCGCCATCGACCGGGCCTGTGCCTATGTCGAGGCCGGTGCGGACATGATCTTTGCCGAGGCCCTGCAGACCCTGGACGAATATCGCCAGTTCATCGATGCGGTGGGCGTGCCGGTATTGGCCAACATCACCGAGTTCGGCAAGACCCCGCTGTTCACCACCGAGGAACTTGGCGACGCCGGTGTACGCCTGGCCCTGTATCCCCTGTCTGCTTTCCGCGCCATGAGCAAGGCGGCGCTGGGGGTCTATCAGACCCTGCGTCAGGAAGGCACGCAGAAGAACGTGATTGATCGCATGCAGACCCGCGAGGAGCTGTATGAAGTACTCGGCTACCACGAGTACGAGCAGACCCTGGACAAGCTCTTCAAGCAATAAGTCAATGAAGTGGGAGGGGCTTGCCCGCCCCCGGCCGAGCGCGAGCGTGGCCAATCGCGGCAGAAATGCCACTCCCACAGCCTGCAAAAACTTAGGAGAAGGACGATGGCTGAGAAGAAGATGGGTGCCGGCCTGCGCGGCATGGTCGCCGGTGAAACCGCCTTGTGTACCGTGGGCAAGGAAGGCACCGGCCTGACCTATCGCGGCTACGACATCGAGGAACTGGCCGAGAAGGCCCGATTCGAGGAAGTCGCTTACCTGCTGTTGCACGGCAAGCTGCCCAACAAGGCCGAGCTGGACGACTACATTGCCAAGATCAAGAAGGGCCGCGGTCTGCCCCAGGCCCTGCGCGAAGTGCTGGAGCGGATTCCCGCCGATGCCCACCCCATGGACGTGATGCGCACCGGCGCCTCCATGCTGGGTAACCTGGAGACCGAGGCCGAGGACTTCTCCGATCAGGACGATGCCGCCGACCGCCTGCTGGCCGTCTTCCCCTCCATCATCTGCTACTGGTACCAGTACAGCCACAACGGCAAGCGCATCGAGACCGAAACCGATGACGAGTCCGTGGGCGCCCACTTCCTGCACCTGCTGCACGGCAAGGCGCCCAATGAACTGCACGCCCGGGTGATGAACGTCTCCCTGATCCTGTACGCGGAGCATGAATTCAACGCCTCCACCTTCACCGCCCGCGTCTGCGCCTCGACCCTGTCGGACATGCACTCCTGCATCACCGGCGCCATCGGTTCCCTGCGTGGGCCCCTGCATGGCGGTGCCAACGAGAAGGCCATGGCCCTGATCGAGACCTTCTCCAGCGCGGATGAGGCCACCCAGGGCATCCACGGCATGCTCGAGCGCAAGGAAAAGATCATGGGCTTCGGTCACGCGGTGTATACCGAGCGGGATCCGCGCAATGCCATCATCAAGGAATGGTCCAAGAAGCTGGCCGAGGAAGTGAGTGATACCACCCTGTATCCCATCTCCGAGGCGATTGAGAGCGTGATGTGGAACGAGAAGAAGCTGTTCGCCAACGCCGACTTCTTCCACGCCTCGGCCTACAACTTCATGGGCATCCCCACCAAGCTGTTCACGCCCATCTTCGTGATGTCGCGCCTGACCGGCTGGGCTGCTCACGTGAAGGAACAGCGGGCCAAGAACCGCATCATTCGTCCCAATGCGGAATACGTCGGGCCCGAGCTTCAGCGCTACGTACCGATCGAAGAGCGATCATAAGTACTACGGGCCTGGGGCTTCGAGCCCCGCGCCCGACGAGTGAACAGTTCCCAGTTCCCAGTGAACAGTGGCTCGGAGCCACATTCTGCTCACTGGGAACTGTTCACTGTTCACTCGGCGGCCCGAAGCCGCCCAAACCTAAATTCAGTAAAACCTTTCAGAACAGAGAAAACCCAGGAGAACCCCCATGTCCGCCGACATCCGTTCCGCCAAGCGGCCCGATCCCGATGACGTTCTGGTCGCGATGACCGACTATGTGTGCGATTATGAGGATTTCAGCAAGGAATCCCTGAGCACCGCCCGTTACTGCCTGATGGACTCCCTGGCTTGCGCCATGCTGGCCATGGAATACCCCGCCTGCACCAAGATGCTCGGTCCGGTGGTTCCCGGCGCCGACATGAAGGGCGGCGCCCGCGTGCCCGGCACCTCCTTCGAGCTGGACCCGGTCACCGCCGCCTTCAACATCGGCGCCCAGGTTCGCTGGCTGGACTTCAACGACACCTGGCTGGCCGCCGAGTGGGGTCACCCCTCCGACAACCTGGGTGCCATCCTCGCCGTGGCCGATTACGAGTCCCGCCGCCGTCTGGCCGAGGGCAAGGCGCCGCTGAAGATCCGTGACGTGCTGCACGCCATGATCAAGGCTCACGAAATCCAGGGCGTGCTGGCGCTGGAAAACAGCTTCAACCGGGTTGGTCTGGATCACGTCCTGCTGGTGCGCCTGGCCTCCACCGCCGTGGCCACCCGCATGTTCGGCGGCAGCCGCGAAGACGTGCTCAACGCCATCTCCAATGCCTGGATCGATGGCGGCGCCCTGCGCACCTACCGTCATGCGCCGAACACCGGCTCCCGCAAGAGCTGGGCCGCCGGCGATGCCTCCGCCCGTGGCGTGCGCCTGGCCCTGGTCGCCCTGACCGGCGAGATGGGTTATCCCTCCGCCCTGTCCGCGCCCAAGTGGGGCTTCCAGGACGTGCTGTTCAAGGGCAATGACATCAAGATCCCCCAGGCCTTCGGCCACTACGTGATGGAGAACGTGCTGTTCAAGATCTCCTTCCCGGCCGAGTTCCACGCCCAGACTGCGGTGGAATGCGCCATGCAGCTGCATGAGCAGGTCAAGGATCGCCTGGATGAGATCGAGCGGGTGGAAATCGAGACCCAGGAGCCGGGCGTTCGCATCATCGACAAGACCGGCCCCCTGGACAACCCGGCCGACCGTGACCACTGCATCCAGTACATGGTCGCCATCCCTCTGATCTACGGCCGCCTGACCGCCGAGGATTACGAGGACAACATCGCCCTGGACGATCGCATCGACGCCCTGCGCGACAAGATGACCGTCAAGGAAAACGAGCAGTTCACGACCGACTACTATGACGCCGACAAGCGCGCCATCCCCAACGCCATCAAGGTGGTGTTCAAGGACGGCAGCGAAACCGACCGCGTCCAGGTGGACTTCCCCATCGGCCATCGCCGTCGCCGCGACGAAGGCATCCCGGTCCTGCTGCAGAAGTACGATGATGCCCTCACCCGGATCCTCAGCCCGCGCAAGGCCCGTGAAATCATCGAGCTGTGCGACGACCACGGTGCCCTCGACGACACCCCGGTGCACGAGTTCATGACGCTGTTCGTGAAGTAATTCGCAGCGGGTACTGCATGCGAGAAAGGCCTCCGCAAGCCGGAGGCCTTTTTTAATGCCACCGTAGGAGCGGATTCATCCGCGATGACAATCTTCCGGTTGGTATGCTGCTATTTGATGCCGCGCCCACAGCGAGGCCATAGAGGGTGGCGCGCCAACCGATTGATTGTAATCGCGGATAAATCCGCTCCCACGGTGCGGTAAACGTGCCTGGTGCCAGCCGAGGGTGATGATGGATCAGTTTTCAATTGAGCATTTGCGTCCGCGTCTGAACGACGGCCTGGCGGCCATGGGCATCGAGCTGGACGCCACCGCCCGGGAGCGGCTGCTGGCCCTGATCGGCCTGCTGATCAAGTGGAACAAGGCTTACAATCTGACGGCGGTGCGGGATCCGCTGGAAATGGTGCCCAGGCATCTGCTGGACTCGCTCAGCCTGCTGCCCGATCTGCAGGGGGAGACGGTGCTGGATGTGGGTACCGGTGCGGGTTTTCCGGGCCTGCCTCTGGCGATTGCGCGTCCGGAGACGGCATTCACCCTGCTCGATTCCGCCCTCAAGCGCACCCGTTTCGTGCGCCAGGCCGCGCTGGAATTGGGCCTGGAGAATGTCGAGGTGGTGCAGAGCCGAATCGAGGACTACCGTCCGGCCCGACGCTTTGATACCGTGACCTGCCGGGCGTTTTCCTCGCTCGGGGCCTTCGTGGAAGCGGCCGGGGGACTGGTGGCGCCAGGCGGTCGCCTGGTGGCCATGAAGGGCCGTTACCCGCAGGAAGAGCTGGCCGACTGTCCGCCGGAATGGCGCCTCCAGAGTGCCCGCCCGGTCCGGGTGCCGGGCCTGGACGCCGAACGCCACCAGCTCATACTCGCCCGCGTGCAGGAAGACTGAGGGAAAGTCATGGCCAATATCATTGCCGTTGCCAACCAGAAGGGCGGGGTCGGAAAGACCACCACCTGCATCAACCTGGCCGCCTCCCTGGCCGCCACCCGGCGCCGCGTGCTGCTGGTGGACATGGACCCCCAGGGCAACGCCACCATGGGCTCCGGTGTCGAGAAGAATCAGCTCAAGCTGTCCGCCTACGATGTGATCCTGGGTGAGTGCAATGCCCGGGAGGCCATCCAGCACATGGAAGACAGCGGCATCCACGTGCTGCCGGCAAACGGCGATCTCACCGCCGCCGAGGTCAAGCTGATGCGGGCCTTCGGACGCGAGTCCAAGCTGCGCAAGGCCCTGGAACCGGTTCTGGATGATTACGATTACATCCTGATCGACTGCCCGCCTTCCCTGAACATGCTGACCGTGAACGCCCTGGCCGCGGCCCACGGCATCCTGATCCCCATGCAGTGCGAGTACTACGCCCTGGAGGGCCTGTCCGCCCTGCTCAACACCATTGAGCAGATTCGCGAGGCCGTGAACCCGGAACTGCAGGTGGCCGGTCTGCTGCGCACCATGTACGACCCGCGCAACAACCTGGCCAACGAGGTCAGCGCCCAGCTGATCGTGCATTTCGGCGACAAGGTGTATCGCACCATGATCCCCCGCAATGTGCGCCTGGCCGAGGCCCCCAGCTACGGCGTGCCTGCCCTGCTGCATGACAAGAACTCCCGTGGCGCCCTTGCCTATCTCGCCCTGGCCGGCGAAATGCTCCGCCGGGAAGAAAAAGCGCGCGTGGCCCAGGCGGCTGGCTAAGGTGTTCTCGCGCAGAGACGCTGAGACGCAGTGATTGCTGGGGCCGTGCATCGCCTGGCCAGCCGTACTGCTTCGGGCGGATGGTTGCCGACCCCGGGCCTTGACTGGGCCTCGCGCTGAGAGCGCCAAGGACGCAATGAGTGTGATTTCTTTGGCGTTTCCGTCGCGCTCCTGGCGCCCTTGGCGCGAGGCAAATCCCGCCACCGCGCCAGCACGGCCCTTCCGGAGTAGCACGGCGGCCAGCCCCGGCAGGGCCCACAAAGCCTCCGCGTCTCGGCGTCTCTGCGCGAGAACCCCAGAAACCTAGATGCCTGCGCTATAATCCGCGGCATTATCCATTTACCCAGCATTCAGGATGACCATGGCAGCCAAGAAACGCGGTCTGGGGCGGGGTCTTGACGCCCTGCTGGCCGGCTCCTCCGAAGACAGCCCCGAACAAGCCGTCGAGAAAGGCGAGGCCTCCCTGCGCGACCTGCCGGTGGATCTGATCCAGCCCGGCCGCTACCAGCCGCGTACCGGCATGGATCCCCAGGCCCTGCAGGAACTTGCCGATTCCATCCGTTCCCAGGGGGTGGTGCAGCCGGTGGTGGTGCGTTCCATCGGTGACGGTCGCTACGAGCTGATCGCGGGCGAGCGGCGCTGGCGCGCGGCCCAGAAGGCCGGTCTGCACGAGGTCCCCGCCGTGATCCGCAAGATCCCGGATCAGGCCGCCATCGCCATGGCCCTGATCGAGAACATCCAGCGCGAAAACCTCAGTGCCCTGGAGGAAGCCAAGGCCCTGGCCCGCCTGATCGAGGAATTCGAGCTTTCCCACCAGGCCGCCGCCGAGGCCGTCGGCCGCTCCCGCACCGCCGTGACCAACCTGCTGCGTCTGCTGGAGCTGGAGCCGGATGTGCGGGAGCTGGTGGAGAAGAAGAAGCTGGACATGGGTCATGCCCGGGCCCTGCTGGCCATCAAGGGCCATGCGCAGGTGGCGCTGGCGAACAAGGTGGTGGCAAACGATCTGTCCGTGCGCGAAACCGAGAAACTGGTTCGCCGCCAGCAGAGCGAGGGAGCCAGCAAGCCGAAACAGGACGGTCGCCGCCGTGATCCCGATCTGGAACGCCTGGAGCAGGATCTGACCGACCGCCTGGGTGCCCGTGTGGCCGTGGAAAGCGGCCGCGGCGGCAAGGGCAAGCTGGTCATCCGCTACAACAGCCTCGACGAACTGGACGGCATCCTCGACCGAATTAAATAAGTCCGAACGTCCGTGCCCCGTTGACGGAACGCCCCCTGTAGGCAGCGGAAGAAGGTTCCATTATCCGCGCAATGATCCCGGCTGCCGTTTGATTCTCTAATGGGGGCGTTGCGATCCGTGATGCACCTCATGAAAGGCATTAACGTCGGATTCCAGCCATTGCGCGGATGAATCCGCGCCTACAGGGGGCCGCGATCCACGCTGTGCCGATGTCGGGGCCGCGCGGGCTTGAGACCGCGGGGCAGGCCTTGTATACTTGCGCGCCTCGAATCCGAGGGGGCTTGGCCGCGCACGTTCGCGCCACCCCGCAAACCACCCAGAGGTCTGGTTCTAGCTAGGCAAAACGCTCGCCCCCGCAGGGCATTCAACCCGGCGAAACAGAGGGCTTTTTTCCGGTTCCCGTACGTTCAGCGCGGAGAGTGACATGTCGGCCAATGCACGCTGGCGACTGACCCTGCGCGTTTGCGGTGTGCAAATGGCCTTTGCGGTAGTGGTTGCCCTGATCTGGGGCCTGTTTGGAGGCAGCGCGCTGGCCGTGCTGATCGGCGGTGGGGCCGCCACCTTCCTGACCCTGTGGTTCGGTATTCGCGTCTTCAGCGTGGACGCCGCCGCGGACCCGGAAGGCTTCCTGCGGCGCTTCTACGGGGCCGAGCTGTTCAAGCTCGTGATGGCAGTACTGTTTTTCATTGTCGCGGCCCGCATGGGCGGCGATCAGATGGGCGAGATCATCAGCGGCTTCATTGCCGCCCTGGTCGGCTTCTGGTTCGGGCTGTGGCCGGCCATGAAGCTGATGTCTCCCCCCGGCGATCGAAACGCGTAAACAGCAAAGGCACAGGCAGCGATGGCGACCAACCAAACTCCCGCTGAATACATTGACCACCACCTGGGTCACTGGGTGCTGGGTGAGAAAGGCAGCTTCTGGTCCATCCACGTGGACACCATGCTCTTCTCCGTGCTGCTGGGCGCCGTCTTCTTCGCCGTCTTCTACGCCGCTGCCCGCAAGGCCACCAGTGGCACCCCGGGTAATCTGCAGAACTTCATCGAGACGGTGGTCGATTTTGTCGACAGCAACGTCAAGGATTCCTACCACGGCAGCAACAAGCTCATCGGTCCCATCGCCCTGACCATCTTCGTCTGGGTGCTGTTGATGAACATCGTCAAGCTGCTGCCCTACGACCTGCTGCCCTGGCTGGCCAGCTTCGTGGGTGTGGAGTACCTGCGCATCAACCCCACGTCCGACCTGAACGCCACCCTCGGCGTGGCCCTGGGCGTGTTCCTGATGATTTTCTGGTTTGGTTTCAAGGTCAAGGGCGTCGGCGGCGTCGGCAAGGAATTCCTGACCTCGCCCTTTGGCGCCACCAGCCCGGTAATGAAGGTGATCCTGGTGCCGGTGAATCTCTTCTTCAAGACCCTTGAAGAGATCGTCAAGCCCTTCTCGCTGGCCATGCGTCTGTTCGGCAACATGTACGCCGGCTCACTGATCTTTACCCTGATTGCCATCAGCCCCTGGTACATGCAGTGGGCCCTGGGTCTTGGCTGGTCCCTGTTCAAACTGCTGGTGATCGTGCTCCAGGCCTTCGTGTTCATGGCGCTGACCATCGTGTACCTGAGCATGGCCGAGGAACACCACTGATTTTTTGAGCCGACCGGCTCGGCCCAAGCCGATCGGTCAACGTGTTTATTTAACTTGTCTGCACTATCCAAAGTCGGAGGAAGCTATGGAAACTGAAATCGCTGCTGCAATTGCCCAGCTCCAGGGCATGACTGTTCTCGCCGTCGGCATCATCGTTGGCCTGGGCGCCATCGGTACCGCCATCGGTTTCGGCCTGCTGGGTGGCCGCTTCCTGGAATCCGCTGCCCGTCAGCCCGAGCTGGTCGGCATGCTGCAGGTTCGCATGTTCATCCTGGCCGGTCTACTGGACGCCGTGGCCATGATCGGTGTGGGTCTGGCGGCCTGGTTCGCCGTGGCCAGCCCCTTCCTGGCTGCCCTGGAAGGCATGCTCTAAGAGTTCGGCTGTGAACGGGCGCATTGCGCCCGTTTTGCAGGCATTGCCGTTTTGGAACCGTAGTCAACGAGGGTTCGCGACGTGAATCTGAACGCGACAATTTTAGGCCAGATCGTCACCTTCGCCATTCTGGTGTGGCTCACGCTGAAGTTTGTGTGGCCGCCCCTGGTGGAAGCGATGCGCGAGCGTCGCGAGAAGATCGCCGAAGGTCTGGCTGCCGCCGAGAAGGGCAACAAGGCGCTTGAAGAGGCCTCCACCGAGACCGAACGTCTCATCCGTGAAGCCCGTGAGCAGTCTTCCGAGATCATTGCCCAGGCCAACCGCCGCAGCACCGAAATGATCGAGGAAGCCAAGGCCGAGGCCCGCCGTGAAGGCGAGCGTCTGCTGGAAAACGCCCGCGCCCAGATCGAGCAGGACGTGGCCCGTGCCCGTGCCGAGCTGCGCCAGGAAGTGGCCGAGCTCACCGTGCTGGGTGCCGGTCGGATTCTCGGCCGCGAAGTGGACGCCAAGGCTCACGGCGAGCTGCTCGACCGCCTCGCCAAAGAGCTCTGAGGAGCCCATCGCCATGTCCCAGAGCAGCAACTTAAGCACCGTGGCCCGGCCCTACGCCCAGGCAGCCTTTGAAGTGGCCAGCGAAAGCAGCCAGTTCGATGCCTGGTCGAAACTGCTGGGCGGCCTGAGCGCCCTGGTGCGGGACCCGGCGGGTGCCGCGCTGGTTCGCCACCCGGCCATTGCGCCGGCGGATCTGGCCGAGGCCATCCTCGAGGCCCTCAAGGGGGCGGACGAGGCGGGCAGCAACTTCATACGCCTGCTGGCCGAACGCCGCCGCCTGGTGGCCGCCGCACAGATCGCCGAGCAGTACGAGGCCCTGCGTGATGAGGCCGAGGGCCGCATCAATGTGGAGGCGCGTACCGCCCACGCTCTGGACGACAAGGCCGCTGCCGCCCTGCGCGACAGCCTGGCCAAGCGCTTGGGTCGCAGCGTTGAGCTCAAGGTGCAGGAAGACGAAGGCCTGATCGGCGGCGTTGTGCTGCGGGCAGGCGATCTGGTTATCGACGGTTCCGTGAAAGGCCAGCTCGATCGGCTGGCCACGGCCATGAGTCACTAATTTACGTAGGACAGGACCATGCAAGTCAATCCAACCGAAATCAGCGATCTGATCAAAAAGCGCATCAAGAATTTTGATGCCGACGCGGAAGTCCGCAATGTGGGCACCGTGGTCAAGGTCACCGACGGGATTGTCACCATCCACGGTCTGGGTGATGCCCAGTACGGGGAAATGCTGGAATTCCCGGGCGACACCTTCGGCATGGCCCTGAACCTGGAGCGTGACTCCGTCGGCGCCGTGGTGCTGGGTGACTACAAGCACATCTCCGAAGGCGACACGGTCAAGTGCACCGGCCGCATTCTGGAAGTGCCGGTGGGCGAAGGCATGCTCGGCCGCGTGGTGGACTCCCTGGGTCGTCCCATCGACGGCAAGGGCGAGATCGAAAGCAAGCAGACCTCTCCAATCGAGAAGGTCGCCCCGGGCGTGATTACCCGTAAGTCCGTGGACCAGCCGGTGCAGACCGGCCTGAAGTCCATCGACTCCATGGTGCCGATCGGCCGCGGCCAGCGTGAGCTGATCATTGGTGACCGCCAGACCGGCAAGACCGCCGTGGCCGTGGACGCCATCATCAACCAGAAGGGCACCGGCGTTAAGTGCATCTACGTGGCCATCGGCCAGAAGGCTTCCTCCATTGCCACCGTGGTGCGCAAGCTGGAAGAACATGGCGCCCTGGAGCACACCATCGTGGTTGCCGCCACCGCCTCTGAAAACGCCGCCCTGCAGTACATCGCGCCCTACGCCGGTTGCGCCATGGGCGAGTACTTCCGTGACCGGGGTGAAGATGCCCTGATCGTGTATGACGATCTCACCAAGCAGGCCTGGGCCTATCGTCAGGTCTCCCTGCTGCTGCGTCGTCCGCCGGGCCGTGAAGCCTACCCGGGTGACATCTTCTACCTGCATTCCCGTCTTCTGGAGCGTGCCGCTCGCATCAACGAGGAAGAGGTGGAGAAGCGCACCAATGGTGAAGTGAAAGGCAAGACCGGTTCCCTGACCGCCCTGCCGATCATTGAAACCCAGGCCGGTGACGTGTCCGCCTTCGTGCCGACCAACGTGATTTCCATCACCGACGGCCAGATCTTCCTGGAGACCGACCTGTTCAACTCCGGTATCCGCCCGGCCATCAACGCCGGTATCTCGGTGTCCCGAGTGGGTGGTTCGGCCCAGACCAAGATCATCAAGAAGCTGGGTGGCGGCATCCGTATCGCCCTGGCCCAGTACCGTGAGCTCGCGGCCTTCGCCCAGTTCGCCTCCGACCTGGATGAAGCCACCCGCAAGCAGCTTGAGCGCGGCAAGCGGGTGATGGAGCTGATGAAGCAGAAGCAGTACAGCCCGCTCTCCATCGCGGAAATGGCCGTCTCCCTGTACGCCGCCAACGAAGGCTACCTGGATGACGTTGAGGTGGAAAAGATCGTGGACTTCGAAGCCGGTCTGCACAGCCATCTCAAGGCCAGTCACAAGGAACTGTTCGAGAAGATCAATGAATCCGGTGGCTACAGCGACGAGATCGTTGAAGGCATGAAGACGTGCATCACCGAATTCAAGCAGTCCTGGTAAGTCGGCAACGTCGCGACGACACGAGATAACGGGCAACGCTTATGGCAGGCGCTAAGGAAATCCGGACTCAGATCAAGAGTATCGGTAACACGCAGAAGATCACCAAGGCCATGGAAATGGTCGCGGCCAGCAAGATGCGCCGCGCCCAGGACCGGATGGAGGCCTCCCGCCCCTATGCCAGGAGCATTCGGCGGGTGATTGGCCATCTGGCCAACGCCAACCCCGACTACCGGCATCCCTACCTGATTGCCCGGGAGCCGAAGCGGGTCAACATCATGGTGATCTCCACCGATCGCGGCCTCTGCGGCGGCCTGAACATCAACCTGTTCAAGGCCGTGCTGCGGGAAATCCGTGACTGGCAGGACAAGGGTGTGGAAGTCGAACTGACCCTGATCGGCGCCAAGGCCTCGGCCTTCTTCAGCCGCCTCGGTCTCGACATTGTCGCCCAGGCCAGTCATCTGGGTGACACCCCGCACCTGACCGATCTCATCGGCACCGTGCGCGAGACCCTGAATCGCTTCGATGACAAGCGCATCGACCTGATTCGGATCGCGCACAACGAGTTCGTCAACACCATGACCCAGCAGCCGGAACTTCAGCAGCTGCTGCCGGTGGAGCCCTCGGCCGACGATGAACTGCTGGAACACTGGGACTACATCTACGAGCCGTCCACCCCGGAGGCCCTGCTGGAAGAGATCCTGACTCGCTATGTGGAGTCACAAGTCTATCAGGGCGTGGTGGAGAACGTGGCCTGTGAACAGGCTGCCCGGATGGTGGCCATGAAGGCCGCCACCGACAACGCCGGCGAGATGATCGACAGTCTCCAGCTTGAATACAACAAGGCCCGTCAGGCCGCCATTACCCAGGAACTGGCCGAGATCGTCGGCGGTGCCGCGGCAGTCTGACGTCCCTAATCAAATTCGATTTCGAAACACGCAATTTCAGAGGATTCGCTCATGAGCTCCGGAAAGATCGTTCAGGTTATCGGCGCGGTGGTGGACGTTGAATTCCCCCGTGACGCCATCCCGAAGGTCTACGACGCCCTCGTCCTTGAAGACGGTGGCCTGACCCTTGAGGTGCAGCAGCAGCTGGGTGACGGTGTCGTTCGCACCATTGCCATGGGCTCCAGTGAAGGCCTCAAGCGTGGACTGAAGGTTCGCAACACCGAGGCACCGATTTCCGTGCCGGTGGGCAAGGCCACCCTGGGCCGGATCATGAACGTGCTGGGCGATCCGGAAGACGAAAAGGGCGAAGTGAAGAGTGAGGAGCGTCGCTCCATTCACCAGGAAGCCCCCAGCTACGAAGATCAGGCCGGTTCCACCGAGCTGCTGGAAACCGGCATCAAGGTGATCGACCTGCTCTGCCCCTTCGCCAAGGGCGGCAAGGTGGGCCTGTTCGGCGGCGCCGGCGTGGGCAAGACCGTGAACATGCTCGAGCTGATCAACAACATCGCCAAGGAACACTCCGGTCTGTCCGTGTTCGCCGGGGTGGGTGAGCGTACCCGTGAAGGTAACGACTTCTATCACGAGATGTCCGATGCCGGCGTGATCGACCTGGACAACCTGGAGAACTCCAAGGTGGCCATGGTCTACGGCCAGATGAACGAGCCGCCGGGCAACCGCCTGCGTGTGGCCCTGTCCGGTCTGACCATGGCGGAATACTTCCGTGATGAAGGCCGTGACGTGCTGTTCTTCGTGGACAACATCTACCGCTACACCCTGGCCGGTACCGAAGTGTCCGCCCTGCTGGGCCGCATGCCCTCAGCCGTGGGTTACCAGCCCACCCTGGCCGAGGAAATGGGTCAGCTGCAGGAGCGAATCACCTCCACCAAGACCGGTTCCATCACCTCCGTGCAGGCCGTGTACGTGCCGGCGGATGACCTGACCGACCCGTCGCCGGCCACCACCTTTGCTCACTTGGACGCCACCGTTGTGCTGTCCCGTGACATCGCCTCCCTGGGTATCTACCCGGCCGTGGATCCGCTGGATTCCACCTCCCGCCAGCTGGATCCGCAGGTGATCGGCCAGGAACACTACGACACCGCACGTGCGGTGCAGGGTGTGCTGCAGCGCTACAAGGAACTCAAGGACATCATCGCCATTCTCGGCATGGACGAACTGTCCGAAGACGACAAGCTGGCCGTGTCCCGCGCCCGCAAGATCCAGCGCTTCCTGTCCCAGCCCTTCTTCGTCGCCGAAGTCTTCACCGGCATGTCCGGTCAGTACGTGTCCCTGAAGGACACCATCAAGGGCTTCAAGGCCATTGTGGACGGCGAATGCGATGATCTGCCGGAGCAGGCCTTCTACATGGTCGGCACCATTGATGACGCCCGCGAGAAGGCCCAGAAGCTCTAAGGAGCCCTGACTCATGTCCAAGACCATTCGCGTCCATATCGTCAGTGCCGAGTCGGAGATCTGGGAAGGTGAAGCCGAGATGGTCTTCGCCTCGGCGGAGCAGGGCGGCATGGGCATTGCGCCCCGTCACGCCCCCCTGCTCACCCGCCTGGAGCCGGGCGAGGTGCGCGTGCGCAAGCCGGGTGGCGAGGAGCTGGAGTTCTACGTCTCCGGCGGCATCCTGGAGATCCAGCCACATCTCGTGAGTGTCCTGGCGGACACGGCCGAACGTGCCGCCGACGTCGACGAGGCCGAGGCCATCGAGGCCAAGCGCCGGGCCGAGGAAGCCATCGCCAATCGCAAGGGTGACGTGGACATCTCCCGCGCCCAGGCCGAACTGGCCGAAGCCGCCGCCCGCCTCAAGCTGATCCAGAAGCTCAAGAAGAAAAAGGGCTGAGGGAACCGCATCGGAACGACAAAAAAGCTGTGCCTGTCGGCACAGCTTTTTTTTGGTCACGCAGAAACGTTACCCAACCGCTCGGCCCGCCCGCTGCAGGCGCTGGAGCCTCTTCCCGCTGCCTTCGCCCGCGCAGCCAAGGGGATTTTTTTCTCTCGCGAGGCGCAGGGAGCGCGGTGTAGCTATGTGCTACATAAGCGAGCTGCAACGACGTCGAGAGGAAAAATCCCCTTGGCCCTTCGGGTTGGCACAGAGAGCACCTGCTTCGGCGTTGCATTGCTTACCCGTAGCCCGCGCTACTGTGCGGCGCAATGCGCCTTGAATCAGGCACTCTCTGTCCCAACTGCGTGGACGTAGGCAGCGGGAAGAGGCTCCATTATCCGCGCAGGGGCCAAAATTCGCCGCCCCACCTCATTTGTGAACCCACCCTGAACACGGCCAACGGGCATTCAATCAATACCGCGAACCCTGTCAGCGGGCTGACCATCGAATTCCGGCCATTGCGCGGATGAATCCACACCTACAGGGGGGTTCCGATAAGGCGTAGCGGCGGGCGTTAGGTAATGCCCAAATTGGGCCACCCACACCGAAATACGATAAACTGCGCCCCCATGAAACTCTCAGTCGTCATTCTCGCCGCAGGACGCGGCAAGCGCATGCGATCGGCCCTGCCCAAGGTTCTTCAGCCCCTGGGCGGTGAGCCCCTCTTGGCCCATGTAATCGAAGGCGCGCGGCCTTTGTCCCCGGAACAGACCGTGGTGGTGATCGGCCATGGCGCCGAGGCGGTGCGTGAGGCCTTCGGCGAAGCACCCCTGCACTGGGCCGAGCAGCACGAGCAGCTGGGTACTGGCCATGCCGTGATGCAGGCCCTGCCGCAAATCCCGGATGATCATGTGGTGCTGGTGCTGTACGGGGATGTGCCGCTGGTCAGCCCGGCCACCCAGAAAGCACTGGTGGAAGCCGCCACCGATTCGGTCGCCGTGCTCACGGCTGAACTGCCCGACCCGAGCGGTTACGGGCGCATCCTGCGCAACAGCGAAGGCCTGGTCGAGGGCATCGTCGAACACAAGGATGCCAGCCCGGAACAACGGGGAATCCGGGAGATCAATACCGGTCTGCTGGCTGCTCCGGCCGGCCGCCTGCGTGACTGGCTGTCACGCGTGGGCAACGACAATGCCCAGGGCGAATACTATCTCACCGATATCATTGCACTGGCCGCCAGTGACGGCGTTCCCGTTCGCGGCGTGGTCGCGCATGACGACAGTGAGATTCAGGGTGTCAATAACCGGATTCAGCTGGCCGAGGCCGAAGCCATCCTGCGTGGCCGTCGCGCACAGGCATTGATGGAGGATGGCGTGACCCTGGCCGACCCGACACGCATCGATATTCGCGGACGGGTCGAGTGCGGGCGGGATGTCTTCATTGACGCCAATGTGCTGCTGGAAGGCGAGGTACAGCTCGGCGATGGCGTCCACATCGGCCCGGGCTGCGTGATTCGCAACAGCCAGATTGCGGCCGGTACGGTGATTGATGCGCATACTGTGCTGGAGCAGGCCCGGGTGGGCAGTGATGCACGAATCGGCCCATTTGCCCGCCTCCGTCCCGGCAGTCACCTGGCGGCCCGGGCCAGAATCGGCAACTTCGTTGAGACCAAGAACGTCGAGCTGGGTGAAGGCAGCAAGGTCAATCATCTGAGTTACATCGGTGATGCCACCGTGGGCCGTGACGTCAACGTGGGCGCCGGCACCATTACCTGCAACTACGATGGTGCCAACAAGCACCAGACGATCATCGGTGACGGCGCCTTCATCGGCTCCGACACCCAGCTGGTAGCGCCGGTCACCGTGGGTGCCCACGCCACCATTGGAGCCGGCTCCACCATCAACAAGGATGCCCCGGCCGGTGAGCTGACGCTTTCCCGCTCGAAACAGAAGACCCTGGAAGGCTGGAAGCGGCCACAGAAAAAGTGAACAGTGAACAGGTGCAAGTGAACAGAAGCACGGGCCACCGAGGTTTCCTTTTCTGTTCACTGGGAACTGTTGACTGGGAACTCCCAGAAACCGTCACGCGGCTACGCGGACTGTTTTATCGCCAATTCAACCTGAGCGGATAACGGAGCCCCCATGTGCGGAATCGTAGGTGCCGTCGCCGAACGAGATGTTGTGCCCATCCTGATGGAGGGGCTGCGTCGTCTGGAATACCGGGGTTATGATTCCGCGGGCCTCGTGGCCCTGGACGATGACGGTGACCTCAAGCGGGCGAGGGAAGTGGGCAAGGTGGCTGCCCTTGCCGAAGCCCTCGACAGCAACCCCGTTCATGGGCGCATCGGCATCGCCCACACCCGCTGGGCGACCCATGGCGCCCCGGCGGAACGCAATGCCCATCCCCAATTCTCCTCCAATGAGCTGGCACTGGTTCACAATGGCATCATCGAGAACCACAGCGCCCTGCGTGACTCCCTGAAAGCCAAGGGCTACCGTTTTCTGTCCGACACCGACACCGAGGTGGTCGCCCATCGCATCCACGAGCATATGCAGACGCGGGGCGATCTGCTCGCCAGCGTTCAGGAGGCGGTGCGTGAGCTGGACGGCGCCTATGCCCTGGCCGTCATGGATCGTCGTGATCCGGAGCGCATCATAACCGCCCGGCAGGGCTGCCCGGTGGTGATCGGCATCGGCATTGGCGAGCATTTCGTGGCTTCCGACATTGCCGCCCTGCTCCCTGTGACCCGGCGTTTCATCTTCCTGGAAGAGGGTGATGTGGCCGAGCTGCGCCGGGAAGGGGTGCGCATCTTCGACCGCAACGGCCAGGCGGTGGAGCGCAGGGAAACGGAAAGCCAGCTCTCGGCCGATGCCGTGGAGCGCGGCGAGTATCGTCATTACATGCTCAAGGAAATCCATGAGCAGCCCAATGCGGTGGCGGAGACCCTGGAAGAGCGGGTTACCCATGACCATCTGCTCGCCGCGGCCTTTGGCCCGGATGCCGAACGACTGCTGGCCGAGGTGGAGGGCGTGCATATCATTGCCTGCGGCACCAGCTATCACGCCGGCATGATCGCCCGTTACCAGATCGAGCAGCTGGCCGGCCTGCCCTGCAACGTTGAGATCGCCAGCGAGTACCGCTATCGCGATCCGGTGGTGCCCGAGCGCCACCTCTTTGTCTGCATCTCCCAGTCCGGCGAGACGGCCGACACCCTGGCCGCCCTGCGACTGGCCGGTGAAAAGGGTTACCTCGCGCGTCTGGCCATCTGCAATGTGCCCGAAAGCTCCATGGTGCGGGAATCGGATCTGGTGCTGATGACCCGGGCCGGGCCGGAAATCGGTGTGGCCTCCACCAAGGCCTTCACCACCCAGCTCAGCGCCCTCGCCCTGCTGGCGCTGGCCCTGGGCAAGGCCCACGGTCGCCTGGATGCCGAGGCGGAAGCGAATGCCGTGGCCGAGCTGCGGGCCCTGCCCACCGCCATCGAGGCGGCCCTGGAGCTGGATGGGCCGATCGAGAAGCTGGCCGAGCACCTGGTGCATCGACACCATGCCCTGTTCCTCGGCCGCGGTGTCCATTATCCCGTGGCCATGGAAGGGGCGCTCAAGCTCAAGGAGATTTCCTACATCCATGCCGAGGCCTATGCGGCCGGCGAGCTCAAGCATGGTCCCCTGGCCCTGGTGGATGAGGACATGCCCATCATTGCCGTGGCCCCCAGCGATGCCCTGCTTGAGAAAATCCGCTCCAACCTGGAAGAAGTCCGCGCCCGCGGCGGGGAGTTGATTGTCTTCTCCGATGCCGAGAGCGGCTTCCTCCCCGATGAACGCACCCACGTCATCGCCCTGCCTCGCGCCGGTGGCCCCCTCACCGCCCCGGCCATCTTCACCATCCCCCTGCAACTGCTGGCCTACCACGTGGCCGTCCACAAGGGCACCGACGTGGACAAGCCCCGCAACCTGGCGAAGTCCGTCACCGTGGAATAGATCTCTCAAGGGGCAAATGCTGTCACCGGGCAGCAGGAGGGGCGCTTGAGGGTGGGTCTGCTCTGAGACCGAGGTCTTGACGAGCGGGCGCCGGGTTTTTAATATTTTTCCCAAGGCGTGTGGGGACGCCTTGTCTATCATAGAGTTGATTTATCTTTAAAGGGGAAGATAATGAAAAAAATCTCATTGCTTGCCATCGGTTCCATTCTGTGCGTTGTTGTTTTTCTTGTTGGCCATCCGATTACCGCTTCCGCGGGGAATGGCTGGAATGAAGCACAGCCGCTTGATAATCGAACGTTGGTACGCGACCTGCGCCAGCTGGAGCGATTTGGCCAAGCCATTGACCCCAGCTTCACCATTGTCTCCGTTGAGACCAAGAACAAGGCCTTGATCGGGGGTCAGGATTTGCTTTCTGCAGAGACCCTGGATGAGGAAGGTTCCTGTACGATTACCGTCACAGTGAGCATTGCCGGGCAATCCGCCGAGGTGGAAGCCACCGCTTCAACCTGTACGGCCGCCTATGGGATGATTCGTGCGATGCTTCGCGCAATGCTTCAGGAGCCGTAAAACGGGTCGTTCCGCACAGTCCACCCACATCGCCGGAAAGCCCGGCAGGCCAATAACAGAGAGCCTGCCGGGTTTTTCTATTTTCGAGGTGTACTGGCTCAGGAGACGCTGATATTCACCCCCACCGGGGCGTGGACGGAGGGGCGTTCGGCCTTGCGGGGTTCGATGTCGATCCAGCTGGCCTCGACCTGATTGCGCAGGCCGCGGTTGGGCTCTTTGGGCCAGGCATCCCGCTGATCTCGAAGCGGGTACCGCCGGGAGTGCAGTGCTTGGCAGCCGCCCTGGGTTCACCTAGGCTGTCCTGAGTGTCCCACGGAGATATCTGCATGTCCCGTTCTACCCTTCCCCTTCTCAGCACGATCCTCGGATTGGCCCTGATGCCTGGGCAGCCCATAGCGAGCAACCTAACGCTTGAACTCAGCGCCGAAAGTGGTGACATCAGCGAAACGCTCGTCTCATTGCAGCCCGTTGACGCTGACACCGAGGTGCAAGGGGAAGATCTGGCGAAAATGGATCAGATCGATCGGCAGTTCAGCCCGCGTGCGATCGCCATCAAGCCCGGCAGCCATGTTCGCTTTCTGAACAATGATGACGTGCGCCATCATGTCTATTCCTTTTCCGCTGCAAAACGATTTGAGCTGCCCCTGTTCAAGGGTGATCCACCCGAAGACATTCATTTCGAAAAGACGGGTGAAGTGGTGCTCGGCTGCAACATCCACGACTGGATGGTTGGTTGGGTGCACGTCATGGAGACACCGTACTTCGGATTCGCTGACAACGAGGGGCAAATCACACTGGAGGTGCCGCCGGGTGAGTATGAACTGGTCATCTGGCACCCCGATGCCACAAGCGACAGCCGCCGTGTCGAGGAAACCATCAGGATTACCGAAGATGGTGTGACGCTGGAGCGCGATCTCGAACTGACGCCGGCGGCCGACGATCAGATTGACCGTCGGCGCCGACGACGATTCTGATCACGAAATTCATGCACACCCTGAATTCATAAAATCACCCATCCTGTCGCCGCTGCGGAGTTACCATGACCAGCCTCAAGGCCCGCATGACCCTCATACTGCTTGGCTTCGTGAGCGCCGTGCTGGCAGTCACTCTGTTGGCCGTTCTTCTCTCAACGGCCGCGAATGTACGAGAACAGGCCAGTGAGGAACTGCGCGTCGGTGCCCGCGTATTCGAAGAGCTGCTCAGCAACCGGGATCGCCAGCTCAGCAGCACCACGCAGGTTCTGGCAGACGACTTCGCCTTCCGCGAAGCCGTGGCAACCGAAGATGCGGCCACCATCCGATCAGCCCTGCTCAACCACGGTGGGCGAATTGATGCTGATTTGATGATTCTCAGTGATACCAAGGGCCAGTTCATTACCACCGCCCTTAGGGAAAATGACAATCGATTCCGGGAGCTGGATCCTGCAATCGGCCAAAATGACCTGCGCCAGGGTGTCATTTCCCTTGAGGGTGAGGCCTGGCAGATGGTGGATGCCACGGTACGGGCACCCTTGCCACTGGCGCGGGTCTCAATGGGCTTTCGCCTCGATGATCGGATTGCAGCCGACCTTCGCAGCCTGACCGGACTGCATGTCAGTTTTCTCTCCTCGACGGATGAAACAGCGCCCTATGCCAGCACTCTGCCGGGCCACGTTAGGCGAGAACTGCCTGAGCGCCTGGCCGAGCAAGCCACGGCGATTGACGACGTGCGCACCCTGACGATTGCGGGCGAAGACTACCTCAGTCTGCGCCTGACCCTTGATGGGCATCCCGGTTCACCCATTGTACTGTTGCAGACTTCCCTGTCGGAGGCCCTGGCGCCCTACCGCCCCCTGTGGCTGCAGATGGCCATCATCGCGCTGATTGCCTTCACTCTGACACTGATCATTGCCGGGCCTCTGGCCAATCGGGTGACACGCCCGACTCGTGCACTGGCCGCCGCGGCCGCCCGCATCAGTCAGGGGGATTACAGCCGTTCCGCACCGGTACCGCCCATTGCGGAACTCGCGCAACTGGGTGAAGCCTTCAACGCCATGCAGGAGGGCATCCGCCAACGCGAGCAGCGAATCCTGCACCAGGCCTACCACGATCCCCTGACCGGCCTGCCCAATCGCACTCTGGCGGCCGATCGCCTGGAACAGGGTATTGAGCGGGTACAGCGCGAGGGACGGGTTCTCGGGGTGCTGGTGCTGGATGTCAATCGCTTCAAGGAAATCAACGACTCTCTCGGCCACCCCACCGGCGATGCGGTACTGCGGGCAATTGCCAGTCGTCTCTCGAGTCGGCTTCGAGGCAGTGACACCGTTGCCCGCCTGGGTGGTGACGAGTTCCTTGTCCTCGCTGAAGTGGAGGACAAGCAAGGCCCGGAGCGTCTGGCTGCCGAGCTTATTGATGCCATCAGTGGCCAGGAGCTGGAGATCGAGAATATCCGGCTGCAGCTGGCGATCAGTCTGGGGATCGCCCTTTGCCCGCGCGATGGGACGGATGTGGAGACACTGCTTCGTCGAGCCGACATCGCCATGTACCAGGCCAAGGAGCGCCAGCTTACTTCGAGTGTCTACGCCGCCGGCCATGACGAGGCGCATTTGCGGCGCCTGAAGATGTTGTCTGACCTGCGCACCGCCATTGATGATGAGCAGTTCCATATCCAGTATCAGCCCAAGATTGCCGTCAGTAATCGCCAGGCTACCCAGCTCGAGGCGCTGATACGCTGGAATCATCCCGAGCAGGGCTTTGTACCACCGGACGAGTTCATCCCCCTGGCGGAAAATTCCGGCTACATTCGCACCATCAGCCGCTGGGTGTTGCAAACGGTGATCCGCCAGCTGGCCGAATGGCGGCGCAGTGAGCTGTCCATTGCCGTGGCCGTGAACATCTCGGCATTGGATCTGGTGGACGCCGGTCTGCCACGCTACGTTCAGGCGCTGCTGGATCAGCACGAGCTGCCGCCATCGGCACTGGGTCTGGAGATCACCGAGACCACCGTCATGAAGGACGCCCGACATGCGCTGCACATCCTCCAGGAGCTGCGTTCACTGGGCGTGGCAATCGCCATTGATGACTTTGGTACCGGCTATTCGTCACTGGCCCAGCTGCGCAGTCTGCCGGTGGATGAGCTCAAGATCGACAAGTCATTCGTCATGAAGCTGGCGGGCCAGGCGGAGGACGCGGAGGATCCGGTCATCGTCCGCTCCACCATTGACCTGGCCCATAACATGGGCCTCAAGGTAGTGGCCGAAGGCGTGGAGGACGAGGCCACCTGGTGGCGTCTGGCTGGCTACGGCTGCGACTCCATCCAGGGCTACTGGATCAGTCGACCCATGCCCGCCGACGCCTTGCCAGAATGGCTCGGTGAGTTCGCGAACCGGCAGTGGCGGGAGCCAGACTAGCGGCCCCAGACCCTGTCGCCATCAGGAGGATGAATCAATGCCAGGAAAGACATACCGGGGATTTCTCGCCCTGATACTGACCCTGCTCTCGCCCTGGGCAATCGCCCAGGACGGACGCATTCTCGCCACTGGCGGAGTTACCCAGATCGAAGGCAGTGCGGGTGGCGGGCTTGTGCCCTGGGCCGTGATGGCCGGCTACGGGGCAGAGGGTGAGCAAGGCGGCACCGTCAGCCTGAGTCACGTGTCCCTGGCCGATTACCGTCTCTCGACGGTGGCCGCCAACTGGAGCTGGAACAATCGGGTGGAAGTTTCGGCAAGCCGCGGCCAGTTCAACCTCGGTACCCTGGGCATCGCGCTGGAAGCCCCGGATGCCGTGCTGCGCATGAACACGCTCGGGCTGAAGACCCGCCTGGGCGGTGACCTGATCTACGGCACATTGCCGCAGATCGCCTTTGGTGTGCAGTACAAGGATCTGCGCGACCCCACCATCCCGGAGCTGGTGGGTGCCCAGCGTGACAGCGATGTGGATGCCTATCTGGCAGTCACGCGCCTGTTTCTCGGTGGGGCCGGTGGTTACAACCTGCTGCTGAACGGCACCCTGCGGGCGACCCGGGCCAATGAACTCGGCTATCTTGGATTCGGTGGCGACCGCAATGACGACCACGAGCTGCAGCTGGAAGCCAGCGCGGCCATTTTCCTCAATCCGCGCACAGCCGTCGGCATGGAATACCGCCGAAAGCCGAACAACCTTTCCTTCGCGGAAGAAAACGACTGGGCCGATCTTTTCATCGCCTGGTTCCCGAACAAGGACCTCGCCCTTGCCGCCGCCTGGACCCGGCATGGCGCCATCGCCGGCCTGGAAAATCAGGATGGCTTCTATCTCAGCCTACAGGCCAGTTTCTGAAGGAGATGACCATGTTGAAGCGATTGTCCATCCTGGCTGTCTTCTCTGCTCTCGTACTCGCCGGCTGTGTCGCCAGCCCGGAGCCGGCCGAGGACGACCGTCTCTATCAGGCCCTGGGCGAGCGAGAGGGTATTGAGCGCATCGTCGAGGACATGCTGATCCGCGTGACGGACGATGTCCGGATTGCGCATTACTTCCGCGGCATTCCTCTGGGCGATCTACGCGACGAGCTCGCCGACCAGTTCTGCGAACTGGCCGGTGGCCCCTGCGAGTACACCGGCCGGGACATGCGCGAAGCCCACGAAGATCTGGATCTGAGCCGCGCGGACTTCAATGCCCTGGTCGAACATCTGATCGCCGCCATGGAGCGTCACCACGTCCGCGTCCCGGATCAGAACCGCCTGCTGGCCAAGCTAGCCCCGATGGAGCGCGACATGGTCGACTAAGGAGACACCTAAGTGGAACTGTTCAAGGCTCGATGTTGACCCCCACCGGGGCGTGGTCGGAGGGCCGTTCGGCCTTGCGGGGTTCAATGTCGATCCAGCTGGCCTCGACCTGATTGCGCAGGGCATGGCTGGTCAGGGCCAGATCGATGCGCAGGCCGCGGTTGCGGCGGAAGGCACGGGTGCGAAAGTCCCACCATGAAAATTGTTCGGGTTCCTGATCGAAGAGCCGGAAGCTGTCGTCCAGGCCGAGGTCGAGCAGCTTGCCGAGGGCGGCATGCTCCGGTTCGGAGAAGAGAATCTTTCCGCGCCAGGCCTCCGGGTCGTGCACGTCCTCGTCCTTGGGCGCGATATTGAAGTCCCCCATGACTACCACCTTGTCGTGGCGTGCCATTTCCTCCTTCAGCCAGTCGTGCAGATGGGCCAGCCAGCTCAGCTTGTACTCGTATTTTTCGCTGCCCACGGCCTGGCCATTGGGCACATAGAGATTGATCACCCGCAGATCGCCAAAGGTGCCGGCCAGTACCCGGCGCTGGGGGTCGTCGAAACCCGGAAGATCGAAGACCAGGTCCTCGGCGGGCTCGCGGCTGATGAAAGCCACCCCGTTGTAGGTGCGCTGGCCGTTGCTGACGGTGTGATAGCCCAGTGATTCAAAGGCCTCTCCCGGCCAGACATCGTTGGGAACCTTGGTTTCCTGCAGACCCACCACGGCGGGTTGATACTGTTCGATCCACTCCCGCACCTGCGCTTCACGCACGCGGATGGAATTGACGTTCCAGGACACCACGGAATTGCGGCCGGGTTTTCCACTCACAGGCTCAGACCTCCCAAACGATTGCGAATCTGGCGTTCACGCAGGATGAAGCCGAACAGGCCGGACAGGAACAGAGCGATCAGCAGCAGTCCGCCCGCCAGTAGACCCTCGCGCCAGCCCATCACCAGCCCGACGTCTCCGGGCGGGGTCGCGGCTTCGACCGGCGCCGACTCCGCCGTGGCGGCCTCTTCAAGCACCGGGTCTGTCTCGGCATCTGCGGCGTCGGGCTCGACGGCAGTCTCGATCTCCTCGTCCAGCACCGGGCTCGTGGCCAGGGCGTCTACCGCCTGACCCAGTTCCGCCTCCAGCTCGGCCACCCTGGCTTCCAGGGTACTGATTGCCCCCTCACGGTTGGCCAGTTGATTGCGCAGACTGTCCCGCTCGCGTTCCACATCGTCGATCCGCACCCGTGCCGGCAGGCTATTCACGAGAAAATCCTGATTCACCCAGCCCACCGTGCCATTGGCGGTTTCCACCTGGGCAAAGCCGTTCTGTACCTCGCCCAGCCGTTCCAGCTCATCCCCGCTTTCCAGCAGGGTAATACGCTGGGTGCTGCTGTCCGGCTCCGGGTAGAGACTGAGATAGAGGCGGTCGATGACCCAGGCCGGCTCGGCCAGCAGCAGGGCCGGGCTGAGCAGCAAGCCCAGGATCAACAGGCGAATACGCTTCATGCGGCATCTCCAATACCGTGGTGGCGCAGAAAGGCGGACAATTCCGGATCCCGTCCGCGGAACTGCCGAAAGACATCGGCGGCTGGCAGGCTGCCGCCCAGGCCGAGCACGGTGCGCCGGAATCGCTGCCCGGTCTCGCGATCAAACAGGCCGGCTTCCTCGAAGGCGGCGAAGGCATCCGAGGAAAGCACCTCGGCCCAGAGGTAGCTGTAGTAGCCAGCGGCATAGCCGCCGCCGAATATGTGCGCGAAACTGTGGGCAAAACGATCGTAGTCCGCCACGGGCACTACCGTGACCTTCTTGCGGACCTCATCAAGCAGGCCCTGAACATCGAAGCCCGTCTGTCCACGGTACTCCCGGTGCAGGCGCATGTCGAAAATGGCGAACTCCAGCTGTCGCACCAGCTTCATCGCGGCCTGGAAGTTGCGGGCCGACAGCATGGCCTGGTGCAGGGACTCCGGTAGCGGCTCGCCGGTATCGTGGTGCTCGGCCAGGCGGTCGATGCCCTCGCGAGGCCAGGCGAAGTGTTCCTGGAACTGGCTGGGCAGTTCCACCGCATCCCATTCCACCCCGTGGATGCCGGCCACATCACTGACATTCATTTCGGTCAGCAGATGCTGCAGACAGTGGCCGAATTCATGGAACAGGGTGATGACATCATCATGATTGAGCAGGCTCACCTCGCCTCGGGCGGGCGCGCCGAAGTTGCAGGTCAGATAGGCCACCGGGGTCTGCAGGCCCTCCACTGTGCGTCGCCGGTTGATGCATTCGTCCATCCAGGCGCCGCCGCGCTTGCCGGGGCGGGCGTAAAGATCCACGTAAAGACGGCCGATGCGCTCGCCGCTTTCGCCGTCGCGCAGTTCGTAGAGCCGCACGTCCTCGTGCCAGGCATCCACCTTACTCTGGGACTCGACGCTAATCCCGTACAGCTCGCCGGCGATCTCGAACAGACCAGACAGCACCTTCTCCAGCGGGAAATAGGGCCGCAGCTGCTCGTCGGAAATGGCATGCAGGGCCTCGCGGCGTTTCTCGCTGGCGTACAGGGTGTCCCAGGGCTGCAACGTCTCGATACCCAGTGACTCACGGGCGAAGGCGGCCAGCTCCGCGAACTCCTGCTCGGCGGCCGGGCGGCAGCGCCGCAGCAGGTCCTCCAGGAAACCCATTACCGCATCACCGCTCTCGGCCATCTTGGTGGCGAGGGAGAGTTCCGCGAAATCGGAAAAGTCGAGCAGCCTGGCGGCCTCATGCCGCAGGGCGATGATTTCGGCCATCACCGGGCCGTTGTCGAACTGCCCGCCCTGGGGGCCGATCTCGGAGGCCCGGGTGGCATTGGCCTGGTGCATCTGAGCCCGAAGCTCCCGGTCGTCGGCATGCTGCATGATGGCGAGGAAGTCGGGAAATTCCAGACTGAACAGCCAGCCGTCCTGTTCCTGATCCGCCGCCCGCCCCTTGGCCCGGGCCAGATCGGGCTCGGGAATCCCGGCCACCCGGGCCGGGTCGTTCACCGCCAGTGTCCAGCTCTGGGTGGCGTCGAGCACGTTCTCTTCGAAGCGGCTCTGCAGGCGTGACAGGCTCTCCTGGATCTCGCGAAAGCGGCTGCGCTCGGGCTCGTCCAGGGCCACGCCAGAGAGACGGAAATCACGCAGGGTATCGTCCACGGTCTTGCGTTGGGCCTGGTCCAGTCCCGCCCAGACCGTGTCCGCCTTCAGGGCCTGCCAGGCCTCGTACAGGCCCCGGTTCTGGCCCAGTTCCGCCTCATAGCGGGTGATCTGCTCCAGGCAGGCATTGAAGGCCTCGCGCACGGCCTCTTCGTTACGCACGTTGTTCAGGTGCGAAATGGGTGAAAACACCCGGGCCAGGCGGTCATCAAAGGCCTCCAGGGGTTCGGCCAGGGATTCCCAGGACCACGGCCCGCCCTTTTCAAGTAGTGCCTCGATGCCTCGGCGGTTGTCCGCGAGGACCTGCTCCACGGCGGGCAGGAAGTGCTCGGCCTGCAGCTGGCTGAAGGGTGGCAGGTCAAATTCGGCCAGCAGTGGATTGTTCATGGCGGTGCACCCCGTAAAAAGAGCTGTAACTTAACATGGCCCGGACCGTCTTTCAGCAGGCGGTCGGGTGCTTGACAGTCTCTGTGTGAGACCGTCCAATGAGCGGCCTGTTCGCTATCGAAGCACACGCATTGCGGGGTTTGCCATGGCCAGCGGCCAATACGACTTTGACCTGATCATCATTGGGGGTGGCAGCGGCGGTATCGCCACTGCCCGCCGTGCCGCCGAATACGGTCAGAAGGTGGCCGTGGTGGAGGCGCAGCGCCTGGGCGGGACCTGCGTCAACGTGGGCTGTGTCCCAAAGAAGGTTATGTGGTACGCAGCCAGCCTGGCCCATGGTCTGGAGGAAGCCAGGGACTACGGCTTTGACCTCAGTGTCCACGGTCACGACTGGACGGCACTGAAGCACGCCCGGGATGCCTACGTGGAACGCCTCAACGGCATCTACGCCCGCAACCTGGAAAAGAGCGGCGTCACCCATCTGCAGGGCTTCGGTCGCTTTCTTGACGCCCACACCGTGGATGTGGATGGGCAGCCCTACACCGCCGAGCGCTTCCTGATTGCCACAGGCGGCTACCCCGTGCGGCCCGACATTCCGGGCGGGGACCTTGGCATTACCTCGGATGGTTTCTTCGAGCTGGAAGAACGGCCCCGACGGATTGCCGTGGTCGGCAGCGGCTACATCGCCGTGGAGCTGGCCGGCATGCTGCGCGGCCTGGGCAGCCAGGTCAGCCTGATCGTGCGCCGGGATGGGGTGCTGCGGGATTTCGATGACAGTCTGCGTCAGGCCCTGAGCCGCGAGATGGCCAGTGACGGCATCGAGCTGGTGACCGGTTTCGTCCCGGCGCAGGCGGAGCAGGGTCAGGACGGTTACCGCCTGAGTGCGGAAGACGGTCGGCTGCTGGAAGGATTCGATGAGCTGCTGTGGGCCATCGGCCGCGACCCGGCCACGCCGGACCTGGGTCTGGAGGCGGCCGGTGTGGAACAGAACACCTGGGGCTTCATTCCGGTGGATGAGTGGCAGGCCAGCAATGTCCCGCATATCTTTGCCGTGGGTGATGTCACCGGCCGCGCCGCCCTCACACCGGTCGCCATCGCCGCCGGCCGTCGCCTGGCGGACCGACTCTACGGCGGCATGAGCGAGCGCAAGCTGGATTACGATGGCATCCCCACCGTGGTCTTTTCCCACCCGCCCATTGGCACGGTCGGCCTGACGGAGGCCGAGGCCCGCCGGGAATATGGAGACGAAAAGGTGCGTTGCTACGAAGGCAGCTTCGTGGCCATGTACTACGCCCTGGGCGAGCGCAAGCCCCGTGGCCTGTGCAAGCTGGTCTGTGTGGGCGAGGAGGAACGCATTGTCGGCTGCCATGCCATCGGCATGGGCGTGGATGAAATGATGCAGGGCTTCGCCGTCGCCGTGCGCATGGGCGCCAGCAAGGCCGACTTCGACGACACCGTCGCCATCCATCCCACCACCGCCGAGGAAATGGTGACGCTACGGTGACTGAATGCCTCCCATCGGGCCACACAAAGCCCCCTGTAGGCGCGGATTTATCCGCGCAATGGCCGGAATCCGCCGTCCCACCATCCAATGAGGCGCACCACGGATTGCAACGACCCAATTAGAGAATCAAACGGCGCATTTTTCCCATTGCGCGGATGAATCCGCGCCTACAGGGGGCTTGATCGAGTCACCCTCCAGCATCCATATTTCCGTCACAGCAATTTGCCAAACGGGTACAAAGCCATGCCAATCCGCCCCTACAAGGACACCCACCCCCAAATCGCCGAGCGCGTCTACATCGATGACATGGCCTCGGTCATCGGCGATGTGGTGCTGGCCGATGATGTCTCCATCTGGCCCATGTGCGTGGTGCGTGGGGATGTGAATGCGATTCGTATCGGGGCGCGCAGCAACATTCAGGACGCCACGGTAATTCATGTCACCCATGATGGGCCCTATACCCCGGACGGCGGGATCCCCACGATTGTGGGTGAGGACGTGACCGTGGGGCACAAGTGCCTGCTGCATGCCTGCACCATCGGGGATCGTTGCCTGATCGGCATGGGCGCCATCATCATGGACGGCGTGGTGATCGGCGATGATGTGATCATCGGTGCCGGCAGCCTGGTCACGCCTGGCAAGCAACTGGAATCCGGCTGGCTCTACCGCGGTTCCCCCGCCCGCCCCGCACGGAAACTGACGGATCAGGAGCTGGAGCAACTGAAGTACTCCGCCGCCCACTACGTCCGCCTCAAGGATAATTATCTTTGATAAGAGCAAGGAGCAAGGAGCAAAAACCGGCACCGTGGGAGCGGCTTCAGCCGCGATGACAATCCTTAAATTGGCACGCTCCGTTATCGTCGCCCCCTGTAGGCGCGGATTCATCCGCGCAATGGCCAGAATCCGACGTCCCGCCATTCCATGAGGTGCATCACCGTTTCAGTAAAACCGCCGTCTCCGGCCGCACCCCCCGCCAGAGAAAAAACGATTCCGCTGCCTGTTCCACCAGCATGCCCCAGCCGTCGCGGCCTGGAACACCGCGCTGCTCGGCCCAGCGGGTGAAAGGGGTTCCGCCCTCGGCATAGGCCAGGTCATAAGCGAGTGTGTCGCGGGCGAGCAGGCCGGACGGCAGGGTCAGGGCCTGGCCCTGCAGGCTGCTGGGTGTCGCGTTGATGATCAGATCGAAGGCGCGGGTGGGCAGTCTGTCCAGACCGCTGACGGTCACGGCCGTCATCTCCGGGAAACGTTTGGCCAGGGCCTCGGCCTTCGCCACCGTACGGTTGGCGACGTGCAGGGTGCCGATGCCGGCATCCACCAGGGGGCCGAGGATGCCGCGGCTGGCGCCGCCGGCACCCAGGATCAGCACCGACGCCCCGCCGAGTTCAACGCCCAGGTTGTGAGTCAGATCCCGAAGCAGACCGGCACCGTCGGTGTTTTCGCCCAGCAGACGGCCGTCGTCGAGCACCTTCAGGGTGTTTACCGCCCCGGCCCGGGCCGCCCGTTCCGTGCACTCATCGGCCAGCGCAAAGGCCGCTTCCTTGAACGGCACGGTGACATTGGCGCCCAGGCCGCCCTTGTCGAAAAAGTTCGTGATCCCTGCCGTAAAACCTTCTGCGCCGGGATCAATGGCCTCATAGACGAGCGACTGCCCCGTCTGCTCGGCGAAGTGCTGATGGATGGCGGGTGAGCGGCTGTGGCTCACCGGATGGCCGAAGACTGCATAGCGATCAGCCATGGTCTGACTTACCTGGCCAGCAGCAGTTGCAGGCGGCTGCCCACATGCTGTGCACAGTCGGCGACGTCGCCGATCTGATCAATCACCTTGTACATGAACATCACATCCACGGGATCGAGCGATTTTTCTTCCCGGTACAGGCTGTGACGCGCTTCGATCTCCATGCGGTCGCTCTCCTGCTCCAGCCGATCGACCTCTTTGATCATGTCGCGCACGATGTCCCGGCGCTGCGCGGAAAAACCGGCTTCGAGCAGTTCATGCAGCTCGCTCACACTGCGCTGAGCCTGGCGGGTAGTCTCCAGCGTGCGTTCGACGAAGCGCAGCAGGTCGACGCCGAGGGTCTCCGGGAAACTCAACTCCCGGCCCAGAACATGGCCACTGAGATCGCGAATGGTGTTGGCTATCTCGTCCTGGGCCGTGAGCAGATCCAGCAGGTCTACCCGTGCGAGGGGCAGGAATAGCGGGCTGCGCAGATTCAGGCGAATATCCCTTTTGAGTTCGTCGCCGGCGTGTTCTTGCCGGATAATCGCCTGGCGTAGTTCGCCTGCCCGTTTCCACTGGCCGGCAATGGCCGCCTCCATGAAGGGATACAGTTGATCCGCGCAGGCACCCATGGCTTCCATATGCTTCTGAAGCGGCCCCAGGGGTGAACCGGCGAAGTGCCGTGCCAGATACCGTTTGATCATGACTCCGCCTGCAGCCACTCCGCCGCGCGCCGCGCGAAGTAGGTCAGGATGCCGTCCGCGCCCGCTCGCTTGATGGCGGTCAGGGACTCCAGCACCACGGCCTGCTCGTCCAGCCAGCCATTCTCCGCCGCCGCCATGAGCATGGCGTACTCGCCGCTTACCTGGTAGACGAAGGTGGGCACGCCGAACTGCTGCTTTACCCGATGCACGATGTCCAGATAGGGCATGCCGGGCTTGATCATCACCATGTCGGCGCCTTCCTTCAGGTCCAGTGCCACTTCGCGCAAGGCTTCGTCGCTGTTGGCCGGATCCATCTGGTAGGTCTTCTTGTCCGCCTTGCCCAGTGCCGTGGCCGAGCCCACCGCATCGCGGAAGGGGCCGTAGAAACTGGAGGCGTACTTGGCCGCGTAGGAAAGAATCCGGGTATGCCGATGGCTGGCGCCTTCAAGGGCATTGCGGATGGCTCCGATGCGGCCGTCCATCATGTCCGAGGGTGCCACCACATCGGCACCCGCCTCGGCATGGGACAGGGCCTGCCGGACCAGGGCCGCGGTGGTCTCGTCGTTGAGGACATAGCCCTCATTGTCGATGATGCCGTCCTGCCCATGGCTGGTGTAGGGATCCAGGGCCACATCGGTGATGACACCCAGTTCCGGGAACTCCGATTTGATCGCGGCCACGGTGTTCTGCACCAGCCCCTCCGGATTCCAGGCCTCCGATGCATCCAGGCTCTTGGCCTCGGGCGGCACCACCGGAAACAGGGCAATGGCCGGAATGCCCAGTCGCAGGAGTTCCTCGGCCTCGCGCATGATGCCGTCGATGGACAGGCGCTCAATGCCGGGCATGGAAGGCACCTGCTGACGCTGGGCCTCACCCTCCAGAACGAACATGGGGTAGATCAGGTCATCAGCGGTCAGCACCGTCTCCCGCATTAGTCGACGGCTGAAATCGTCCTTGCGCATGCGCCGCAGGCGGGTGGCGGGAAAGGCGCCGGGGAAAGGGGACTGACTGGCCATGGTGATCTCCGAAATCGCAATGCCGTCATCCTAATCCCTATCGGCACCGGAATCGACCACAGGCATCAGCACGACATCGGCCTCACTCCCCCCAATCCATTGTTTCCAGATGCCGCCTCAGGGCACCGGCGGTGCGAAAGCGGCGGGAGATCAGGCTGCGCTTCAGGCCCAGGCAAATGTTCTTCACCAGGGCAGGCTGTCTTGCGTAGTGCTTCTGCCCGCCCAGGGCGTCGTAGAAGATGCGGATGATGTCACGCACATCCTCGCGGATGTTCTCGCCGGTGGGGGCCTTCCAGCGGTAGAAATCGATCAGCTTGACCTCGAAATGAATACCCCGGCGGGCCACGATGATGTTTTCACTGTGCAGGTCACCGTGGTAGTCCCGCAGCTGGTGAACTTCCTCCAGACCGGCTGCCAGCGCGTGCAGCAGATGCAGGGCCTCGAACAGGGGCAGGCGTCGGCCGGGGCGGCGATGAATGAAGTCTTCCAGCAATTCCCCTTCCACGAACTCCGAGACCAGAAAGGGCACATCTCGGCCGCGGTGTTCCACGTGATCGTGGGTGAGATAGGGAATCAGAATGCGGCAATGGCGCAGGCGGTTGAGCTTGCGCGCATGGTAGGCCACGGCGCGGTTGCCCATGTTGCGTTCCGGATAGAAGAACTTGGCCGCGCGTTCGATGCCGGTGGCCCGCTCGCGCACCTTGTAGACCTCACCCTCCCAGCCCCGGCCGAGCTGTTCGACCACTTCGTACTTCCCGGCCAGCTGGTCGCCCGGTCGGAAGTCGAAACGCTGCACGGATTTCTTGCGCTTGGCCATGGTCCCAGCTCCGGGCTTGGCTCCCTGACTGTGGAAAATCGCCATTCCTATGGCGGTCGGCGGCAACAGGCGTACAATGGGGTCAGGGACGGGGGAGCAGAGTCCCGTCGGGGATGGTCCAATACCCCCGGGACCTGACCGGTTCGACAGCATGCAGCAGCCTTTGGGGGTGGTCAATCCGGTGCGGCACTTGAAAGCGAACCACCGGTTGCCGATGGAGAACGTTACCCATGGCCTGGATAGACACCATCAAGGAAGCCGAGGCGAGCGGCGACCTGAAGGAAGCGTACGAGGCGCTTGATCCGCAGCAGCAGAAGATCGCCAGCATTCTGCGGGTGCACAGCCTCAACGCCGGCGCCATGGAGCGCCAGATGTCGCTCTACAAGCACCTCATGTTCGGCCGCAGCGGCCTGTCCCGGGCCGATCGGGAAAGTATCGCCGTGGTCGTCTCGGCGGCCAACAACTGTGGCTATTGCGTCAGCCACCACGCCGAAGCGCTGTCCCACTACGAGCAGGACAATTCCCGGCTGCGCCGCATGGTCTCCGATTTCCAGTTTCTCGACCTGCCCGACAAGAAAGCTCGCATGCTCAGTTATGCCCTCAAGCTCACCACCTCGCCCAGCCAGGTCAGTGATGAAGATATCCAGGAGCTCAAGGAGGTGGGCTACAGTGATCGCGACATTCTGGACATGAACCTGATCGCGGCCTATTTCAACTTCATCAACCGCGTGGCCCTTGGCCTGGGCGTCGACTGCAACGAGCCCGAGGGCGACGCCGAAAGCTCATGACGCTGACCCAGCTCCGCTACATCGTCGCCCTGGCCCGGGAAGGGCATTTCGGCCACGCGGCGGAAGCCTGTTTCGTCAGCCAGCCCACCTTGAGTGTTGCCGTGCGCAAGCTGGAAGACCAGCTGGGCGTCCCTCTGTTTGAACGCCGGTCAGGCCATGTGGTGCCGACGGATGTGGGCCGCCGCATCGTTGCCCAGGCCGAAACCGTTCTGGCCGAGGCCAATAGGATCAACGAACTGGCGCGTGCCGGCCAGGATCAGTTGGCCGGGGAGTTGCGTATTGGTGCCATCTTCACCATCGGCCCCTACGTGCTACCCCACCTGATTCCCCGTTTGCACCGCGTGGCTCCCCGCATGCCACTGATCATTGAGGAAAACTACACCCGGGTCCTGGCGGAAAAGCTGCGTCAGGGCGATCTGGACGTGATTCTGATCAGTCCGCCCTTCAGTGAACACGGCATCAATCTCTGGCCCGTGTATGAAGAACCCTTCAGCGTGCTCCTCCCCAGCGAGCACCGCCTGCGGGAGCGTGAATCCATTCCTTCCGCGGAACTGGCCGGTGAAAACATGCTCTTGTTGGGCGACGGTCATTGTTTCCGGGATCAGGTGCTGTCCGCCTGTCCGGAATGCATCGGCAGTGACGAGCGCATGCGCCCGGCGCGTACCACCGAGGGTTCCAGCCTGGAAACGATTCGTCACATGGTGGCCAGCGGACTTGGTGTGACGGTGGTGCCCAAGACCTCACTGGGGCGCTGGGTCGGCCTCAACGACCATAATGATCTGCTGATGGAACGTCCCTTCGCCGATCAGGCGCCCACCCGTCAGGTGGCCATTGCCTGGCGCGAAACCTTTCCCCGTCCCGAGGCGGTCCGCGCCGTCCGGGATGCCCTTGTGGATGCCCGTCTGGAGGGTGTGGATTATCTTCCCGAGGCCGAACCCCGTAACAGCGAAACCGGCAAATCCCTCCCCCTATAATTTTCTCGTAATCGGATTTCCTCCCACACCCGAAAAAGCCGATTACGATTACGACTACGAGTACGATTACGAACGGCACTGCCAACTCAGCACTCAGTACTCAGCACTCAGCACTCAGCACTCAGCACTCACCGCAAAAGGAGCCCCCCATGACTACCATCCCCTTCCACCTTGCCTTCCCGGTCCGCGATATTGAGAGTACCCGCCGTTTCTATGTCGAGCAGCTGGGTTGCTCCGTGGGCCGCGAAGCCGAGCGCTGGATCGATCTGGATTTTTTCGGCCACCAGATCAGTGCCCATGTGGCGGAGCTGGATGAGCCGGAAAAACACAATGAAGTGGATGGCGATGCCGTCCCGGTCCGTCACTTCGGCGCCGTGCTTCCCTGGCCCCGCTGGGAGGCTCTGGCGGATCGACTGCGTCAGCACGGCGTGGACTTCCTAATCCCGCCCCGCATCCGCTTCGAAGGCGAGCCGGGCGAACAGGGCACCTTCTTCATCCGTGACCCCTCCGGCAACGCCCTGGAGTTCAAGACCTTCCGCGAAGCGGAGCGGCTGTTTCAGCGTTGAGGGTGTTGGCACCACGAAATGAACACGAAATGCACACGAGATAAAACACAAAAGAATTTTTAGCCACAGATGCACACGGATGAACGCAGATGCAGGGCCGTGCCATATGGGACGCCGTGCGGCTTCGGGAAGGCCGTGCCCGGAGATGGCACGGGATTGCTATAGGCAGCGTGGGAGCGGATTTATCCGCGATATCAATCGTGCGGTTGGCACGCCCGGTCCTTGAAACCCCCTGTAGGCGCGGATAAATCCGCGCCTACAGGGATTCCGGTATAGCAGCGTGCCAACCGATCAATTGAAATCGCGGCTGAAAGCCGCTCCCACAGCGGCTAGAAAACGGCGTGCCAGGTGATGGATTGCCATCGCGGCTGAAAGCCGCTCCCACAGTGCCGGTCGAATGGCCCCGCCATCTTCAAGCACGGGCCCTCGGAAGCCGCACGGCGGCTCTCCACGCACGGCCCACATCTCGTGTGCATTTCGTGTCCATTTCGTGGTCCCAATACCTTCACCCGCGCTCGAGGCTGTAGATGAAGTCGGCGCCGGAGCGGGGGCCGGTCTGGGCTTCCAGGAACCAGCGGCTGCTGATTTCGTAGCGAATGCGGAAGATGTTGACGCTGTCGAACAGGCCAATGCCATAACTGATGAACAGGCGTGGCGAGAGGTATTCGCCGAACACGACCTGGGCGTCATCCGGCGTATCACCGGTTTCGATGGTGACCGTATCCACCCCCAGCCGCCGGCCCACACTGCGACCCACCGCCGCCCCGCCAGCCAGCTGCAGGGCCAGTGTGGCTTCCCGGATCAGATCCATGTCGGCTTCGCGACCTTCGGTGAGGGGCTGGCCGGTGAGCAGGTAGGACAGCTGTTCGGACTGCTGCATGGGCGGATCGGAGAACAGCTCCAGCTCCGGTTCACGCAGGGTGCCGCGAATGTTCACGCCCACAACCACACCGCGAGGCCGGCGGACGGCCCGAATGTCCAGGGCCGGATCGGAGACAGGCGTGTCACTGAAGAACAGGCGTCCGCGTTCGATCTGAAGCCGCTGTCGCCAGGCCTGGTAATGGCCGTCAAGAATTTCCAGTTCGCCGGTGCCCCGGGTCAGGGCCCCGGGTTCGTCGCGGATGACCAGGGAGCCGGCGATGCGTCCACTCAGGCCATATCCGCCGAAACTGACATCGTCCCCGAGGGAGGTGCGGACACGGGTGTAGATATCCCAGCCATTGTCCTCGGCGGCGGCAGTGATGACTTCTCCCACCAGTACCTCGTCAGGTGAAGGCTGAATGGTGGTACGTACATCACCGGGGGTGATGCTTGCCCAGGGAATGTGCAGGTCGCCTGTGATGTCCAGGCGATTGCCTGGCGATACCAGGATTTCCAGTTCCGGGTTGATTCGGATTCGGGCGTCGGGAGTGCTCAGGGCCAGAAAGTCCTCGCCCCTGAGTCGGGCTCCACCCTGCCAGTCACCGGCGAGACGATCCAGATCGGCGTCGAACTCGAGTTGCCCGCCGCCCGATTGGGCGCTGGCCGTCATGCTGACCGTCTGCATGCCGCCGGTAACATGAACATTGACGGCCTCGGCGGTGATACCCAGATCCGGAAGACTCAGAATGGCATCGTGTACCCGAACGTCGCCGGTAAAGGACGGGTCATCCAGCTGCCCGTCAATGTCCACCGCCAGAGTCAGCCGTCCTTCCGCCCGGCCCACTTCTGCCACCAGCACCGGAAGCAGGCCCAACTGCGGGATGTCCGCGTCCAGCCGTCCCTGGAGGGGCCCATCCATGCCGTCCGGCAGTTCCGCCCAAAGCCGGAAATGACCGCCGTCGCTGAGATCCAGGGCAATGTCGCCGTCCGCCGAATCCGGGGTCCAGTTGAAGCGTCCCCGGCCGCCGTCAATGGCCATCAGCGTCATGGCTTCGCCATCCACGGCCTGCCGAATTGCCCCGGGGCTGAACTCGAGTTCGCCTTCCGCCCGGATTCCGTCACCCCGGTCATGGGCGCGGGCGCCCAGGTCGAACAGCCCTGTCACATCGACACCCATGGCTTCCGGGTTCACCAGCATGGCGAGAGGGAAGTCGCGGGCACGGATGTCGGCCTGCCAGTGGCCCTCGGCATCGCCATCGCCGGCGAAGCAGAGGCTGCCTTGATGTTCAGGGGTGCGCAGACAGGTCTGATCCAGCCGACCCCCGTCAGGGCCGGCAACCAGGCGACTGGCCTCCTGCTGTTGCCAGTCACCGACAAGGGCATTGCTCAGACGGGTGTCAAGCAGTTCCCCCTCCCAGCGGAAATCCGCGTCCAGGCCGCCGGCCAGGCTGAGGCCAAAGTGAATCAGTTCCTGCTCGACCGTCATCAACAGGCGATGTGAATCCTGTTGCCCGTCCAGGGCGACATGAATCCGTTCAACGAGCTGATCGTCGTACTCGATGCCTTCGGCCAGCAGTTCGGCCCGGCTCTGGCCGCGTCCGGAATCCCGCAGCTTAATGTTGAGCGCCATCTCGCGCAGGCGCAGTGACTCCTGCGCCAGATTGGCCCCTTCAACCTCCAGCTCCAGGTCCAGGGCGTCCAGCGTTCCGGCCAGGGCGCCGCTGGCCGTCAAGCGACCGGCGGCATCGATGGGCCAGTCGGCGAGCTCTTCCACGGCCAGGTGGAAGCGAATGGCGCTTTCCCGCTCACGGGCGAGCCGGCCATCCGCCTGCAACTGGCTGTCCCCGAGGCGCAGCCGAAAATCATCGAATTCCAACTGTTCATCGCCATAGGCCAGCCGCCCACGCCCCTCCAGGGGGTGTTCCAGCAGCTGCCCGCGTGCCTCGGCGAGGGTCAGGTCAAGCCGCGGTTCCCCATCCCGCCAGGAAAACAGCAGTTGCCCGCTGGCGGCCAGCTCGCCGGGCCAGTCCGGCGCCAGGCGCCCCGGATCCAGCCGGGCGATGCGGAAGTCACCGTCCACGAAGCTGCCTCGATCACTCCAGTCCACGGCGCCGCCAAAACCCAGTTCTGCCCCGTCGTCCAGGCGCAGGAGGAGATCGTCGATATCGGCCCGCTCCGGCCCGCCCTGCAGCCCGGCATGAATCTCACCGCTCAGCGGCCCGGCGATGTCCGGGTGGTGACCGAGCCAGGCAAATCGCGTGGCCAACTCCAGACGGTAGTCGCTCTGTCGGCCCTGCAGCCTGAGCTCGCCTGCCTCGGAAACGTACTCGGGAATGTCCAGCGGCCAGGCCAGCGACACCCACTCCAGGGCCAGATCCACCAGCGGGTCATCCTCCAGGGGATTCTCCACCCGGCCCTGTGCACGGATGCGCATGGGGTGTTGCTGGTGATCCAGCTGGAGACTGCGCAACTGCAGCCAGGTCAGGTCCGTCGGCAGATTGACATCGCCACGCAGGCCAAGGTCGCCCCAGGGGGTGTCGGTGGCGTCCACATGCCCCCGCAGGCGCAGATCGTCCAGTGGGCCACTGAGCTGGAACTGCCCGGCAAGCAGACCCTCCGGTGCTTCGTCCAGGAAACGCGAGGGCCGCAGCTCGCGGAAGCGGAGCGCCAGCTGAACTCGGGGTGCTTCCAGTGCTTGCCGAATGTCACCGCTGACGTCGGCCACCAGCGGGCGACTGATCTGCTGTTGCAGACGAAGGTGCTGGAGGTCGCCCTCCAGCCGTGTCGCCCCTTCCACCTGCGGCAAATCGGGCAGCCGAAGCAGCCAGTCACTGTCCAGCTGGAGCGGCCAGTCCCCGGCCATCTCCAGTTCGCCTTCCAGACGGGCGAGCAACAGCGGGCTGTCAAGATCCAGTTCATCAATGCGCAGGCGCTTGCCGCGTGCCAGTGCGTCCAGCCGCAGCTGCCGGAGCTCGAACTGCAGTTCATCGTCCACGAACAGGCGGGCGTCACGGAGCAGCAACTCCGTCAGGTTGATCCGCAACGGCAGCTCGATGGCTTCCGGCAGGCGGAAGGGTTCATCGTCCGCCGTGGCATCCGGATCGGGGCTCAGTCGCAGCCGCAATCCCTCCACATGGAGCTGATCCACATGCAGTGTGCGCAGCAGTAGCAGTCCCAGGCGCCAGTCGGCCCGCAGTTCCGCCGCCTCGATCTCGAGGCCTTCTTCGCGGTAAAGAATGTCGCCCAGGCGCAGTGGACCGCCAAGGCTGCCCTGGATCTCGCCGATCTCCAGCTCGCCCGGGCTGAACTGGCTGGCCTGCGAGACCGCCCAGCGCAGCCCGGCCTCGGTATACAGAAGCGCCACCAGTGCCAGGATCACCGCAGTGAGCAGGCCGGTGGAGCCAATCACCAGCCAGCCACGCCAGCCGATCGCCTTTCGCCTTTGTTCGCTCACAGGTCAGGCCCCACGGTCAGGTGAAATCGCCAGCCCCGATCCGGATCGGACAGGGGGCGGGCCACATCCATGCGAATCATGCCGATGGGTGATGCCCAGCGGACGCCCACGCCCGCTGATGTCTCCAGGGATTCCGAGAAGGACATCATGGCATTGCCCGCATCCACGAAGGCAGCGCCGTACCACTGGCCGCTCAGTCGTCTGTCGAATTCGACACTGGAAACGGCCAGATAACGCCCGCCCACCCGTCGACCATCGTCATCCACCGGACTGAGTTCCTGGTAGGCAAAACCACGCACACTCTGGTCACCACCGGTGAAGAATCGCTGGGACAGGGGCAGGCGGTCGAAGTTTTCGGTGCCGGTGCCCCCAAGCTCCAGGCGGATCAGAAAGCGGTTGTCCTCCCCGGCCGGCTGCACCCGCTTGGCGCGCAGGGTGGTCTGGAAGAAATTCAGATCCGAGAGGAACTCTTCCCGGGCACCCCGCACGTCCAGGGAGAGGCTGAGGCCACGGCGGGGAAAGGTCGGATCATTGGCGCGGGTGCGGGACCAGGTCACGCCGGGAACAACTATTTCGGACACTGGCTGGTTGTCGGCGTCGAAGATGGAGCGCTCACGCTCGTAACGCAGGAAGACGGTCTGAAGCCAGTTCCATTGCACGGTGGTGCGCCCGACACCAAACTCATTGCGGCGGCTGAGAAAGTCACCGCGATCCTCGCGGATGGTGTTGAGATCCCAGACGAGTCGTTCCTGCACGGGATTGTCCAGGGGCACGATGTAGCGAAGCTCCGTTGCCCGACGGACATCGGAGATGCTGTATCCCAGTGCGCCACGGTGCCCGTACTGGTTGATGCGGCGATAGTCCCAACCCAGGCCATAACGCGGGCCGGTATCGGTGCCATAGCCGATGCTGGCGGTATAGCGATGCTTGGGCCGTTCGCTGACTTCCACATCGATGGGAATGCGGCGGTCCTCGTCTGCCTGATCCCGCTGCGGTGTCACCTGCACGAAATTGAAGTATTCACTGTCCGACAGGCCGTACTGCAGGCCAAGCAGACGGTCGGCATCGAAGGGCTCGCCCTCCTCGAAACGCACATAGCGTTGCACGAAACTGTCGGACAGGATGTCCTGGTGAATGGTGACGGGCCCGAAACGATAACGAGGGCCGCTGTCCAGAATCAGGATGGCGCGGGCACTCAGCGTCTCGGGATCCACCAGCAGGCTGCGCTGCTCCCAGCGCGCCTCAATGTAGCCACGGCGGTCGGCGATGGCCAGCAGGGTGCTTTTCGCATCCTCGTAGTGCTGGTGATTGAGCGGCTGGTTCTCGCGGATGGGCATTTCCTGCAGGGCTCGCATGAAGGCCCGGTCATCGGCCCCGTCGCCTTCGATGCGCACGATGACTTGCGTCAGTTGAACCCTTGGGCCGGGGGTGATGCGGTAGCGCAGGCGCCAGCCTTCCTCCTCGGCCTCGATTTCGCTTTCCGTTTCCGGGGCGTAATAGCCGAAGGGACGCAGCGCCTGGCGGATCTCGCTTCCCGCTCTGGCGTGCAGCCGGCGCAGACGGGGTTCGCCCATGCTGTCGTCTCGATAGCGGAAGACCGACAGTGTACCGAGCACGTTCTCACGCGCCTCCTCGTGCTCATCCAGCCCCAGAATCTCGATCTCGATGGACTGGGCATGAGCGATGCCCGGGCCGAGCAGCAACGCCGCGAGGATGGGGAGAAGAGCTGAGGGTGCACGCATCACAGGCCGTCAATCTTCAGTTCGGGGCTGCGGTCAGCCGGATTGAAGCCAAGTACCCGGCCATAGAAGGCGAGTTCCATCTCCAGTGCCTGGCGAATGTTCTCGGCGCGGCGGAAGCCGTGCCCTTCGCCCTCAAAGACCACATGAGCAACCGGCACCCCCTTCTGACGCAGGGCGCCGGCCATGGTTTCGGCCTGATCCGGCGGAACCACGCGGTCCTGGTCGCCCTGAAAGAAGATGACCGGTGCCGACAGGCGATCCACATGGTTAATGGGTGAGCGTGCCTGCCACTCGGCTTCGGCGGGCCCCACCAGTCGGCTGGTATAGCGGGATTCGAACTTGTGAGTGGCCGCATCCAGCGCCTTCAGATCACCGATGCCGTAATGACTGGCGCCGGCACTGAAGCGCTCACTGAAAGTCAGTGCGGCCAGTACGGTGTAGCCACCGGCGCTGCTGCCGGATATCAGACAGCGTTGGGGGTCGGCCAGCCCCTGTTCGATCAGCCAGTCCGCCGCCGCCACGCAGTCCGCTACGTCGGCCCGCCCCCAGGCGCCATAAAGCCGGCGGCGGTAGGCGCGGCCATAACCGGTACTGCCCCGGTAATTGACGTCCACCACGGCGAAGCCGCGGCTGGTCCAGAATTGAATGCGGGGATCATAGGCGGACTGGGTCGCTCCCGTGGGGCCGCCGTGACACTTGAGCAGCAGTGGCGGCCGTTCCCCTTTCGGGGCAATGCAGTCCGGGTTGCGGGGCGGATAATAGAGCCCGTGGGCGGTGTCGCCGTCACCGGTGCGGAAGCTGATGGCCTCGGCTTCGCTGACCCAGTCCCCGGCAGCGGGAGCCGGTGCCGAGATGGCCAGCACTTCCAGCGGGCCTTTCTGCGGGTCGAGGCGGACGATGGCCATGGGGTGGTCGGGACGGCCCGCCAGCATGACCGCCTGCCCGTCCGCCGCATGCAGATGGGCAATGCTGGACCATTCCCGGTCAAGGCAGTGCAGACCTTGCTGATCCAGGCGGTTCAAGTGCCAGAAACCGTCCGCGGTGCTGGCCGCCAGCACGGTGTCGGCGTCCACGTGTCCCCAGCTGCGCATGTTGAACTGCCACCAGGGCATGCCGAACTCGGCTTCCTCATCGGTCAGAGCGGCGATGCCTCGCTCGTCCCAGCTGTAGAGGTTCCACCAGCCGGTATCACGATCGCTGACAAAGCAAAGCTGTCCCCGGCTGCGCCATTCCGGCTGAAACACGGCTTCCGGCCCCTTGCCTGGCAGTTGGCGCACGGCCTGCGGCCGACCGTCCCCATCGAGCACGGCACGCATCAGCCGGCTGGCGTCCCAGGGCATGTCGGGGTGGTTCCATTCCACCCACGCCAGTTCGTCACCATCGGGGGACAGGCGGGGCGCGGTATAGAAATCCGCCCCGCTCACCAGCGTCGTCAGCGTGCCCGAGTCCACCTGGATGGCAACCACGGATGCGCTGGGCTCCATGTCCGGGTCGCGGTGGTCCTCACAGATGGCGATGATCCGGTTGCGGCCACCATCCCATTGCAGATCGGCGAAGCGGAGGCCGTCGAGGAGACACAGGGGGCGGATGCCGGCGGTGTCCTGTACATACACACCCTGATCACTGTCCTCCACGAAGAAGCGTCGCTCCCTGTCTGCCGGGCACCACACGCCCCCGCCGTACTCCTGCGCCCGGGTACGCAGGCTGTAGCCACCTGGCGTCAGTGTCTCGATCCGGCCCGCCTGCCAGCGGCGCAGGACGGTGCGGCCCCCTTCCTCGGGCAGACCCTCCAGCCAGTAGATGTCACCGCCATGGCAATGCGGCTGGGCCAGGCGCCGGCCACCACGTGCAATTCCTTCAGCCGTCAGCGGTGAAGTCCATTCGCCGTAGGGTCTGGTCTCGGCCTGTGCGCCCTTCATGTCGCAGTCAATCCTTGTTCTTCTCCGGGGATGAACGCCCTTCAGTCATCGGGCGGGGATTCGATCGTGAGGCGGAATACCTTATCACCCTGCTCTTGACCATACGGCCCGTAGCGGCGTTCCAGAAACTCGCCATGACCGTCCTCATGCAGCCACACCAGGGTGGAGGAACGGGTGCCATAATCCTGGCCCAGCACGAAGGCGGCCGACAGGCGGCGTTCCAGTTCCGGATCAAGACCGGTGTCCGGCAGCTGACCCGGCTCGGCGGTGTCGCTGTTCTTGAGCAGGCTGAGCAGATGCCGACTGTCCAGCCGGCCTTCCTGCAGCGCTGCCTCAAAGCCGGAGCGCAGGCGCAGCAGTTTGGGCCAGGGGGTTTCCAGGCGATGATTGCTCAGGGCGTGAACACCGGGTCCGAGTCGTTGTGGTGCACGCCCATCCCGATTGCTGTAGTAGCCCAGATGCTCGCCATCACAGACCAGAAGATTGAAGCCGTCGTAATCATTGGCCCGGTTCTGTACGTCCAGAAGGAAGTCATCCGTCGTGTGCCGGCTGGTGAGGAAATCCACCGGCAGTTCGCCCCGGGAATGGCGGCCGGGCCGACCGGGGTCCTCGCCGAGCCCGGGGCGTACATTGGTGATTGCGGCAAAGCGTCCCTGGCGGCTGATGCCCATCCAGGTACCACCCGCGGTCACATCCCGGCCAGCCAGCAACTCCGGATGATCCGGCCAGAACCCCGCTGCCTCGGTCGGGCGGGCATGGAATTCATCGCGATTGCCGGCAGCCAGAAGGCGAATGGCGGGATGGCTTTGCCAGGCAACAACCAGCAGGCACATGCGGATTCCCGGTGATCGGCTTCAGAAGGTGATGCGGAGCCCCAGGGCCGCCGTGCGGGCATTGAGGCGACTGATCTCCTGGACGGTTACGTCCAGGCGGCTGTTGGGCGCCACATCAATGCCGAGACCGAGGCGAAGCATCGGGGCGGTGTCCTGGGTGTCGTCATACTGGCCATCGGGCATGTCCAGGCGCCAGCGAGCGGCGCCCAGCCCCACGTTGGGGTGCAGGAAACCGAGCAGGGACCAGTGCATTTCCACATGGGCGGTCCAGGCACTGACCGAGGTGCGGCGGCGATCATCCACCACCATGTCGCCGTCTTCGTCTTCCACCAGCAGGTCGGTGGCAAAGCGACCCAGATCCATGTAGCCGCCGACGATGTTGATGTTGCGGGTGATTTCGTAACCGGCCATCAGATGCAGGGAGGTGTCACTGTCGTCAATGCGGTAGTTGTCCTTGCTGATGTCCAGTTGCGTTTCGCCGGCCTCCAGTGCCAGGTGCCAGCTGTAGGGTTCCCAGGGCTGGCTCCAGGCCATGGCGGGGCAGGCGACAAGAAGCAGGCCGAGCAGTCGTGCGGGCGGTCTGAAGGACATGGTGTGTGATCCCCCTGGGTGTCAGTGAGCGGTAGCGCTTTCGGCTGCCGCCAGTATGGACTGGCGGGGCAGGTCGCGCATCAGATGGTCGATGGCATTGGCATAATACTGCAGCACCGGTGTTTCCTCTTCCAGCAGACGATAACCGTCTTCGTCATCCTGGATGAGACTGCGAACCCGCAGCATCTTGAGGCCAATCTCCACCGCATAAGCCGCTTCCCGGCGCGGGACATAGGCCTTCGCATGCCGTTCCCGCAGGGCCGCGATGGCGGCGGCATAGCTTTGCTCCAGCTGTTCCCGCGTCCAGGCACGGGCCGGTGCCGCCAGCATGAGCCAGCTGATGAGCGAGACCGGCAGAACCGGCATGGTTTCAGCGATGCGTGTCATCAGTTCGTCGGCGAAGCGCCGGGTCTGGTCAATGCGTTCCTTGCGCGGCAATTGATTGAAATGCACACCCTGTTGGCGGCACCAGTCACGCACCGAGATCGGTTGCCCGAATCCCGCCGCCGCATAGCCCATGCGGTGCCAGCGACCGGCCCGCCAGGGATTGAGACTGCGACCGAGAAAGCGCAGCGTTCCCCAGATGGCGGAGATGGCGGACTTGCGTTCGGCGCGCTTGCCGCTGGCTTCGCGCAGGAGCGTACGGTCTTCGATGACCCGGTCATAGTTGATGCACACGGGAATGAAGATGATGTCCCGCTCCGATTCCGGGTCATGGGCTCGCAGCATGTAATCGATCAGGCCGATTCGAGGCTCGCGGAAGTGGCCGTCCCGGCTCAGGCCACCTTCCGGGAAGACCGCCTGAACCACGCCGCCTTCCACGGCCATCTGCACATAGCGTTCCAGTACCCGGCGGTAGAGGGCATTGTTTGAACCACGGCGGACAAAATAAGCGCCCATGGCCTTGACCATCTGCTGCAGCGGCCAGACCCGGGCCCATTCCCCCACGGCATAGGACAGGGCGGTCTTCTTGTGGGCCAGGTGTGAGACCAGCACATAGTCCATGTTGGAGCGATGATTGATGACGAAGACGATGCTGGCCGCGGGATCGATATTGGCCAGGTCCCCCTGTTCATGCTCCGACAGGCGCACCCGATAGAGGCGCTGCACCAGCCAGCGGGCTATCTGATTGCCGAAGCGAAAATAGAAGTAGGCATTGAAGGAGGGCACGATCTCCCGGGCATAGGATTCCACCTGCTGCAGGGCCGCGGCCCAGGGCGCGCCGGTTTCCTGGCAGTGCTGTCGGACTTCCTCCAGGACCGTCGGATCGTAGACCAGGCGATCGATCAGCACCCGTCGCTTGGTGAGGGAAAAGGTGGGCAGACGCAGTTTCAGGCGCCGGTTGAGCTGGTCGATGAGCAGATTCACCCGGCGCCGGAAGAACCACCGGACGCTGGGCAGCAGCAGGCGCTCCAGCAGCACCCAGAGGGCCAGCAAGGCAATTGCCAGCAGCAACCAGAGCGGCACTTCAATGGTTTCCGTCATGCCCTGAGCTCACCCCCGCTGTACCCGTCCGCTGTTGTGCCAGTATGCCCCGAGGAAGCGATGATCAGTCACTTCGTGTCCGCCGCCTTGGGTGGCAAGGGCGGGGATGAAGCGGCTGGTCAGAGTCGCCTATGGTAATCGGAATCGCCAACCCTGTCAGACGGTCGTGGCTGGAGAGCGCGCAGGTGGGGGTGATCGGGTCATGCCCGTGCCCTGGCCCGACGCCAGTGCCACCAGCCCCGAATGCTGAGTACCGCCAGGGCCAGCACGATCAGCGCCATGCCCATGCCTTCCAGCTGGCTGGGTCGCTCCCCCAGCTGGAGCCAGGCCGCACTCATGCCGATGACGGGAATCACCAGGGCGTTGAGGCCGGTCAGGCCGGCCGGCAGGCGGCTGACGATATACAGCCAGAACAGCCAGGCCAGGGCATTGGCCGGCAGGATGTTGAACAGGAGGGCGGCAATGAAGGTTCCGCTCCATTCAATGGGCGGGCGATCAAAGACCGGCATCAGCAACATCAGCGGAATGGCCCCCAGCAGCATCTGCCACCCGGTGATGGGGATCAGTTCCCAGCGACTTTGCATGGGGATCTTCTTGGCCACGATCACGCTGGCGCCCCAGCAGGCACCCGCGGCCACCGCCAGCAGACTGCCCGGGGTGCGCAGGGACGCGTCCCAGGGTCCGATCAGCAGAATCAGGCCAGTGAGCGCCAGTGCCACGGCCAGCCACTGCCAGTCGCGTACTTTCTCGCCCAGGGCCAGGGCGGCAAAGATCAGTACCCAGAAGGGCATGGTAAAGGCAAGGATGGCGGTCTTGCCCGCCCCCTCGCTGGCCAGGCCAAGGGTGACCAGGCCGGTAAAGCCGGTGGTCTGGAACAGGCCGAGCAGCAGGACGCGCCAGGGCGCGGTGGGGATAAGGGTCTGACGAAAGGCCAGGCTGAGCAGCAGCAGGCACAGGGCACCACCCAGACTGCGCAGGACGGCGAAGTCCAGGGCGCTGCTGTAATCCAGGGCGATCTTCATCACCACCCAGTTGTAACCCCAGACCAGCGTCAACAGGGCAAAGGCGGCGATGGCGCCGTAATCGGAGCGGCTCATCCGCGTCGGCGCAGGAACCGCAGGCGCATCCAGAGGCCGGGCAGACTGCCCACCGCCGCCAGCACCAGACCGCCCGAGACCAGGCCGCTGATCAGGCCCAGGCCGATCTCCTCGCTCTGGATCCAGCCCCAGATGAACATGGCCAGGTAGAGCACGCCAAAAAGCAGCCCGTGGGCCACCGTGACCAGGGGCTTCCGGGTCCAGTTGGCCAGCCCGGTGGCGATGCCGCCGAACAGGAAGGGGACGAGAAAGCTGATGATGGAGACGACACTGTCATGACGCAGGTCATCCAGCAGCAGCGATTGCAGCCAGAAAGCCATGGCCAAAATCAGCATGGCCACCACCATGCCGACCGACAGGCTGATCAGGCTGCGGATGAAGATGAGCAGTTTCTCGGTTCCGTTCTCAGTCATTGAGTGCCTCTCTTTCTGCGTCACTGGCTTCCGGCATGAACCAGGCGGCGGCCGCGCCGGCCAGGCAGAGCGCGACAATGGTCAGCATCATGGCTTCCAGCCCGGCGAACTGGGCAATCAGGCCAAGGCCCCCCGCCGCCAGGGTCAACAGGCCGATGGAAGTATTGGAGAAGGCCACCCAGGTCGGGCGATCCGCAGCGGGCGCGGCATCCACCAGCCAGGTCTTGCGCCCCAGCCGAACCCCGGCTTCGGCCAGTCCGATCAGCACGAATACCACGGCATAGAGCGGGGCCACTCGCCAGCCCTCCGGCAGCAGGCCGATGGCGATGGCAACCATCCCGGCCGCGGCGGCAATCAGGGCGCTCCAGTACAGCACCCGGCGCGCCGAAGCATCGGCAAAATACCCCCAGAAGGGGCTGCCGATCACCTGGGCCACCCCCACGGCGATGACGAACATCCCCAGGCCCACGGCACTGCCCACCACCACGCCCTGACCGAACAGCACGAACAGGGGTGTGGCCACCTCCACCGTCAGCAGCAGGGCCCGGGCAAGCAGGTAGCGGCGGTAAGCGCTTAGGCGTTTCACCAGGCGAATGCCATTGCCCGCCTCCTGAATGGCATTGCGGCCACCCTCCGTGGCACCCGGCGTCTCCTTGATCATGAGGAAAAGCCCGGCGGCCAGGAACCAGAGCATGGCGCCAAAGAAGACCAGGCCCAGATAGATGAGCATGTCCTGACCATGGCCGATGTATTGATTGATCAGCAGCCCCGCCACAATCGTCAGGGCGCCCCCAATGGCGGCACGGTTGGCCAGCAGGCGCCCCCGACGGCCCTTGGGGATGGTCTTGCCCACCACGTCCTGGAAGGCCACCGAGGCGGTGCCGGAGGCGATGGCGAAAACCGCCAGCAAGGCAATGATGACCCAGCCGGCGGTGGCGGCGGGCAGGAACTCGGCGGCGGGGATCATCAGCAGCAGGCACAGGGCCTGGACCACGCCGGCCAGCACCCAGAAGAACTTGCGGCGGGCGGCGGAGCGGATCCAGCCGGCAATGGCCAGCTGCGGCAGCAGGGAGCCGGCCTGCTTGATGGGCATGAGCAGACCAATCAGGGCGGCGGGGGCACCAATCGCACCCAGCAGCCAGGGCAGCACCACATTGGGCCCGGCTACCTGTTCGGCCAGCTTGCTGCTGGCGCCGTTGCCCACGTTCAGCAGATAGTTGCGCGGCAGATTGCTGCAGGCGGATTCGGGGATTGCCTCGCAAAGGCGATCCGTCTGGTCGTCACCGCTCAGCACCGCGTAGGCGCGGTTGCTCAGCTGTTCCGGATCCCGCACCTTGATTTCCGATCGCTCGCTCACCGCTGCCTCCAGAGAATCGACGCAAGCTGAGGAGTCTACCAGAGGGGCCGCTAGGGTCTGGCAGCGAGCCAGTCCTCGATCAGGCTGCGGGCGACCGAGCGATGGGTGGGAAGCTGGATGTCTCCGTTGCGGACCGCGTCGCGCAGGGCATCGCGTGTCCACCAGGCGGCCTCGCGCAGCTCTCCGTCCAGGCAACGGATGGTTTCATCCCGGGTTTCGGCGGTGTAGGCCAGCATGAGCGAGCCCGGGAAGGGCCAGGGCTGGGATTCGAAATAACGCAGGCTGTCGGCATCGATGTCCAGGCCCGCTTCCTCGTGAATCTCGCGGATGGCCGCCTGCTCCGCCGTCTCACCGGGCGAGACGAAGCCGGCAAGGACCGAACGGCGCTTCTCCGGCCAGCTGGGTTGCCGGGCCAGCAGCAGCCTGTCCCGATGGCACACGCGGACGATCACAGCCGGATCGGTGCGGGGGAAATGCCGTGTCGCGCAGGCCGGATTCTCGCAACAGCGGGAGAGCCCGGCCGCCTCGCGCCGGGTCGGATGGCCGCAGCGCGCGCAGAAACCATGGCTGTCGTGCCAATGCACCAGGGCCTTGGCTCGTGCCAGCAACTGCCACTCCGCGTCGCTGAGGAAACCGGCCACCGAGCGCAGTTCCGTGAAGTCCCCGCCGGGGATTCGTTGCCGGGGCGAGAAGCGGTGCAGGCGCACCGCAAAACAGGGCTGGCCTTCCAGTTCACCCACCCACACCGGTGTATCCGCATGGGACAGCAGCTCGCCGGCTTCGTGGCGCCGGGGCGCCAGCAGTCGTGGCGCCTGTTCGCTTGGCTCCCGGCAAAGCAGGAAGACGCGCTCTTCACACACCGGCAGAATCCGGCATTCCGGATCCTGCCACCGCGGCTCCAGACCTTCAGCGCTGACAAAGGTCAAAACTCGGCATCCCGTCCGGCCCGGCGCCACTGGGCGCGGATGACCCGCCATTCCCCGTCCTCTTCCAGGTCCAGGGTCAGTGTGATCTCGAAGGCATCGGCCTGCAGCCGGCCCATGCCGGTATCCGCCATGCCGGCCAGCAGCCGGACCTCGGCCCGCACGCTGGTGACGAATTCGATGGAACGAATGCGAGTGAGAATGCGCGGATTCTGATGTCGCAGCAGATAGAGGCGAACCAGGTCCCGAAGCGCCTCATGATCGCGCCCGGATTGGTCACGATAATTCTCCGAGACATGACGCATCAGCCGTCGCGTGGAGCGATCCTCGGCCGCCTCCTCCGCCGCCGCAATCACCGCCCGCACCTGCTGCTCTGGATCCGCGGGGTCACGGCTGCAGCCGACCACGGCCAGCAGGGCTATCATCAGAATGAGTGGGAGTAATCGATGCACCATGTCTCTCAGTTTATCCTTTTCATCGTTGTCGTTGTCGTTGTCGTTGTCGTTGTCGTAATCGGCTTTTCAAAAGCAGCAACGAGCGGCGAGCCACGAGCAGCGACCTAAAAGACGAAAACCTTGCCGTGCCGGCTTTTCTGGTTTTGCTCGTAGCTCGTGGATTGATTAAAAGCCGATTACGACAACGACAACGACAACGAGAAAAACATTCACGTCTTCACGGACAGCGTCACATCCCCCTCATCGTAGACCCGCTCATAGCCATAATGATCTCCGATCCACTCAAGGGTCTCCTGGCGATAGAAACAGACATGGGTCGGATCATGCCGGTAACGCCAGCGGGCGAAGCGGGCATCCTCGTCCAGGCGGCCGGTCATCAGGGCCAGCAGCCCGCCGGGGCGCAGCAGGCCGTGCAGGCGGTCGAATTCCTGCCGGGGGTGGTGGAAATGCTCGGCCGTCTCGCTGCAGACGATGAAGTCGTATTGGCCTTGCAGCACCGTCGGGTCGGGATGAAAGAAGGGGTCGTACAGGGCCAGGCGGTGTCCGCCGCTGGCCAGCAGGCCGGGCATGGCCGGGCCGGGGCCGGCGCCGTAGTCCAGGCCCTCGGCGGGTTCGGGCAGTCGCGCCAGCAGGGGCTCGCTAAGGCGGGACAGGAAGCGCTGATAGCCTGGGTCCTCGGGGTCGTTCTGATGCTGTTCGTACTCCTGGCGTTCCCGTGTCGGCGTCGGACGCTGGGCCGCGTCGCGCCAGCTCAGGCGGCAGTGGCGGCAGCGCCAGTAGCCCCAGCCACGGCGGAAATCCAGACAGAAGCGCTGGATGGAGGGGGCCTGGCAGAGGGGGCAGGAACTGGACATAAGGGCGGTTTTTCGGGTAATCTAGCCGGTCTTCGCAATTCAGCTGAACAAGCTGCAGTCTACAGCAACCGGGCGGAAGCCGGGCGAGGGACATTGCCCCGAGCGGGTCGTGATCCAGTCGTTCGAATGCTCCGTCCGGTGTTTGTTTTTGGGGTCACGGAACGCAGGCAGGCAAACGGGACGTGGCCGTGCCGGTTCCCTAACGACAGAGAGGCCGGAACATGACGGTACTCGAGCAACTGAATGAAATCCGCGCCGTGGGTGGCGCCGTTCGCACCGCCGGTTTGAGTGATGAGGTCATCAGCCGTTTCGCCGAGCGCGACCCGCTGCTGGGCCAGGCCGTGAACGAGGCCGTGGTGGCCTTCCGTGAACTGGCTCAGAGCCACGGTGAGCTGCTGGCGCAGGACGAAGAGGCCATCATCGAGGCCATCCAGAAGGATTTCGTCAACTTCTACCCGGACGATGCCCTCAACCCCTATGTGGCCCTGGCTGCCCGCGGGCCCTGGATCGTCACCAGCAAGGGTGCCGTGCTGCACGACAATGGCGGCTACGGCATGCTGGGCATGGGCCACGGCCCGCAGAAGGTGCTCGAGGCCATGAACCGGCCCCATGTGATGGCCAACATCATGACCGCCAGCTTCAGCCAGCTGCGCCTGATCGAGGCCCTGCGCCGCGAGATCGGTCATGCCCGCTCCGGCGACTGCCCCTTTGATCGCTTCCTGTGCATGAACTCCGGTTCCGAGGCGGTCACCGTGGCCGCCCGCATTGCCGACGTGAACGCCAAGCTGGCCACTGACGAGGGCGGAAGTCATGCCGGCAAGCCCATCCGTCGCATGGCCCTGCGTGGCGGCTTCCACGGCCGCACTGATCGCCCGGCCCAGTTCTCCGATTCCAGCCGCGGCACCTACGCCAAGCACCTGGCCAGCTTCCGTGACCGCAAGGACGATCTGGTCACCGTGGAAGTCAACAATGTGGACGACCTCAAGGCCAAGTTTGCCCAGGCCGAGGCGGATGGCGTCTTCATCGAGGGTCTTTTCATCGAGCCGGTGATGGGCGAGGGCAATCCGGGCATGGGCATCACGCCTGAGTTCTATCAGGCCGCCCGCGACCTGACCCGCGAGCACGGCACCCTGTTGCTGGTGGACAGCATCCAGGCCGGCCTGCGTGCCACCGGCTGCCTGTCCATCGTCGATTACCCCGGCTTCGAGCAGCTGGACGCCCCGGACATGGAGAGCTATTCCAAGGCCCTCAATGCCGGTCAGTATCCCCTGTCCGTGCTGGCCATGAACGATCGCGCCGCCAGCCTGTATCGCAAGGGCATCTACGGCAACACCATGACCGCCAACCCGCGGGCCATGGATGTGGGCGTGGCGGTGCTGGAATCCATCACCGATGAGCTGCGCGAGAACATCCGCAAGCGCGGTGAAGAATGCGTGGCCAAGCTGAGTGGGCTGATGCAGGAACTGGGTGGCAAGATCACCAAGGTCCAGGGCACCGGCCTGCTGTTCTCCTGCGAGCTGGATGCCGGGGAATACAAGTGTTACGGCGCCAACAGCACCGAGGAGTATATGCGCACCCAGGGCCTGGGCGTGATTCACGGGGGCGAGAACTCCCTGCGCTTCACCCCCCACTTCGCCATGACCTCCGAGGAAGTGGACCTGCTGGTGGAAGCCACCCGTGAGGCGCTGGAAAACGGCCCGCGCAAGGAAATGCGCCAGACCGGTTGATTCCGGTCTGCCGAGAGAAAGTGAAAGGGCACCCGTCGGGTGCCCTTTTTTTATGGTTCTTCACATTGGGAACCATCGGGCAGGATGCTGGTCGGCAAATAGGTCAAGTCATAAAATCCCGCCACGAAGAAACGAAGGAAATCCTTCCCGAACAAGGAGTCTTCCATGCTGCAGTCTGTGCGTACCACGGTTCTGGCCCTGGGGATCATGGCACTCATGAGTCCGCTCAAGGCCGAGGAGCTGAGCTATGAAGCCGTCATCGGTTATTCCCTGGGAGAGCGTATTGCAACGAGTTACGACGCCCGGCGTTACATGGAGACCCTGGCCGGGGAAAGTGACCGCATCAGCCTGGTGCACCAGGGGGAAAGCTATGAGCGCCGTCCCCTGATTGCCGCCATCATCACCCACCCGGACAACCACGCCCGCCTGGACGAGATCCGGGAAACGGCCCAGCGCCTGGGGGATCCGCGGCGGGGCGAAGCCCGGATCGAGAACCAGCCGGCGGTGCTGTGGCTGGGCGGTTCGATTCACGGCTTCGAGCTGTCCGGCACCGATGGCCTGCTCAAGCTGATGGAAGAGCTGGTTACCAGCGACAGCGACGAGGTGAGCGAGTGGCTCATGAACACCGTGGTGATCATCGACCCGACGCTGAACCCCGACGGCCGCGACGCCTTTGCCATGTTCAACCATCGCCGCATCGGCCGTGCTCCCAACCCTTCGCAGAAGGACTGGTCCAATGATTTCACCGGCTGGGACGCCCTTGGTTTTCGCACCAGCCATTACTTTTTCGACATCAACCGTGACTGGTTCGCCCACACCCACCCGGAGACGCGGGCGCGCATGCCCCTGATCCAGGCCTGGCGGCCCCAGGTGGTGGTGGATGCCCATGAGATGGGTCATGACACGGAGTTCTACTTCGACCCGCCCACCCAGCCCCGCAATCCCTTCTTCCCGGACTTCGCCTGGGACTGGTTCGAGGATTTCGGTGCCGCCTACGCCGATGCCTTTGATGCCGAAGGCATCGAATACACCAAGCGCGATATCTTCAACTACTTCTACCCGGCCTACACCACCTCCTGGGGCAGCTACCAGGGCGCGGTGGGCATGCTCTACGAACAGGGTTCCACCCGGGGTCTGGCGCTGGAACTGAGTGACGGCTCCGTGCGTACCCTGGAGCAGGCACTGCATCAGCAATACGTGGCCGCCCGTGCCGCGGTGGCCCTGTCCAGCCGGGAGCGGGAACGCCTGCTGCGGGATTATCACTCGGCCCATGAAGCCGCCATCCATGATGGCCGCAGCGGTACCCGCCGCTACATCCTGACGCCGGAAGGTGACCCCGGGATTCTGGCCGAGACAGTGGCTATGCTGCTACGCAATGGCATTGAAGTGCACCGTCTCGAGGAGTCGGTTCGCCTGCGCGGGCTCAGTGATCGCCTGGGTGAACGGGTGGGTAGCCGCGAGATCCCGGCCGGCAGTTTCGTGATCGAGGCGGCACAGCCGCGCAACCGTCTCATCCGCGCCCTGCTGGAGCCGGAAACGCCGGTGCCCGAGGACTTTCTGGCCCAGGCCCGCGAGCGTATCGACCGGGGCGAGAACCCGCGTTTCTACGACATCACGGCCTGGTCCCTGCCGCTGCTCTTCGATCTGCCGGCCTACGCCAGCAGCAGCGGCGCCAGCCTGCCCCTGGTGCCCCAGGAAGCCCGGCCGGTCATGGGTGTCGAGCTGCCTGACGCGGCCTACGCCTGGCTGATCGATGGCCGCCAGACCGCCGCCGTGGCCGCCGCCTTTCAGCTGCGCAATCAGGGCTATCGCGTGTCCGTGAGCCCCCGTGCCTTCGAAGCCGGCGGCGAATCCCTGGCCAGCGGCACGATCATCGTCCGCCGCGGGGGCCAGAAGGAAGGCCTGGAAACGGCCCTGGCCGGCCTGGTCAAGGATTATGATCTGCGCGTCGTCCCCGTGGACGGAGGCCGGACCACCGGCGGTGATCTGCCGGCCCTGGGCGGGGCCGACACCTTTGCCCTGGCCGCTGGTCGCATCGGCCTGCTGGCCGAGCATCCCATGCATGCCTATTCCTTTGGCTGGGCCTGGCACACGCTGGATCAGACCTACGGCCTGGACACCACGGTGCTACGGTTGGAATCCCTGGGAGGGACACGCCTGGAATCCTTCAGCACCCTGATCCTCAGTGACACCTTCAATGCCTCCGCCCTGGCCGAGCGCATCGGTGAGGAAGGCATGGAGCGTCTCAAGCGCTGGGTGCGTGACGGCGGCAACCTGGTGGTGATCGGCAACTCGGTGGATTTCGCCCGTGAGCACCTGGAGCTGATTTCCCTGGAGGACGACTGGGCCCATGAGGAGGGCGAAGCCCCCGCCCACCGCATCAGTGTGCCGGGCGCCTTCTTTGCCACCGAGATGGACGCGCGCCACTGGCTTGCGGGGGGTTACACCGCCGCGCCCAAGGTACTGGTGAACTCCTCACGTATCTTCCGTGCTCCGGATCAACCACCGTCCACCGGGCGCAACGCCGTGCTCCGCTACGCTCAGGGCCCGGTCGCCGGTCATGCCTGGGAGGAAAGCATCGAGCGCCTTCCCGGTGGCGTGTTCGCCTGGGAGGAACGTGCCGGCAGTGGTCGCGTGATCGCCTTCCCGGAGGACATCAACTTCCGCGGTTACTGGCGCGGGGTTGATCGCCTCTTCCTCAATGCCGTGGTGCTGGGTCCGAGTGCCTGAGCGGCCGGCCCGAAGTGGAAAAAGGGGCACCTTCTGGAAGGTGCCCCTTTTTTGTTGGCGGGCTCGGCCGGGGCCTGTCCTTGCTCTTTGTACTAGCGATCGTCACCGATGGTGAACGGCACCAGGGTCGAACGCAGGGGCCCCGGTGACAGATCATCAATGCCATCTTCACCCAGGGTGGGTAGCCAGCCCTGGATTTCATACTCCCCTTCGGGCAGCGGCGAGCGGTTGTCGTCATCCAGACCGGGCCAGTCCATTTCGAAGCGTCGGGTGCTGTTGGCGGCGATGGTTACTTCGGTCATGGCCGCGGCGAAGAGGCGGGTTGTGGACCAGACACGGACGGCATTGCCGCTTGCGTCGAGGACCACGAAATCATTCGTGCGCGCGTTGTTGAAGGTCAGTGTCTGATCGGTCCAGCTGCGGTTTCGTACCAGCAGCACCACCACGGCATCATCGCCCTCATCAAACCGGTCCGTGGGGGTTCCGTCCGCTGTTTCGAGACGCAGTTCGGTCACGAAATCCGGGGCGTCAACGGCGTCGTCGCTGTTGCAGGCAGTCAGGGCGATCAGGGCGCAAACCAATACGAGTACCCATCCAGTTCGCGAAAACATGTCAGCCTCCCGGCTCAATGATGGCGATAAGAAACGTCTGCTCAATCCCCTGCCATTCCCGGCAAGGGGGATTGCGTTCAGGGAAGCGCCGATGGATCAGTGCTTCCCTACAACCCTGGTTTGCGGCGCAGTTGAACCGCTATTGCCTCGGCCGACTGCGGCCGGCTGAACAGGAAACCCTGCCCCAGTGGGCAGCCATGGCGCCGGAGAAAGGCAGCCTGGTTCTCGTACTCGATGCCCTCGGCCACCACGGACAGGCGCAGACGACGGGCCATGGTCAGCAGACTGCGCAGGATCTCCCGCTCGGCCTCGGAATGGGACAGACGCCCCATGAAACTGCGGTCAATCTTGAGTGTATCAATGGGCAGCTCCCGAATGTAGCTGAGTGAGGAATAGCCCACCCCGAAATCGTCCACGCTGATGCCCATGCCCTGGTCGGCAAGACGCTGCAGGCGATCGCGGGCCGTGGCCAGATTCTCCACCAGGGTGTTCTCGGTGATCTCCAGAGAGACTTGCCGCGCGGTCAGGCCGTGTTCGGCAATGGTGTCCAACAGCCAGTCCTCGAAGTGCGGGTCGCGCAGCTGCAGGGGGGAGAGGTTCAGTGAAAGCTTCGTTGCACCGAGAATGCCCAGCGCCTGCCAGCGGGCGAAATCGCGACAGGCCTGTCGTACCAGTTGCCTGCTCAGAGTCTCGATGATGCCCAGGTTCTCCGCCACGGGGATGAAGATGCCGGGGGAAATCTCGCCGAACTCCGGGTCGGTCCATCGCGCCAGCGCTTCCAGCTGACGAATGCCACCGCCAGCCAGATCCACGATGGGCTGATAATGAACCCGGATTTCCTCTGCTTCCATGGCGGCCGTGAGCCGCCGCCCCATGGACCACCGCTCCCGAAAGCCGGGCCCGTCGTTTCTCCCGAAAAGATGAAATGCCCCGTGCTCGGCTTCCCGGGATTCGAACAGTCCCGCTTCCGCCTGTACCAGTAGCTGCTCCCCGCTGTTGGCCTGCAGGGGATAATGACTGCCACCCATGACGCACTGCACGCGAATCTCTTCCGAGCCCACCGTCAGTCCCTCGCTGACGGCCGCGTGAATATCACCGGCCAGGGCATCGAGAATCGACTCCGCCGCACTTTCGGTGCCGGGGAGTGGCAACAACAGACTGAACTCGTCGGTTTCCGTTCGCCCGAGCACCCGGCCGCTGTTCTCGAACCGCTGCAGGCGCGCCACCAGTTGTCGTAGCAGGTCTTCCGCCACCTCCTGGCCGTGCAGGTGTCGCAGGCGACGAAAATCCGTGAACTCGATGCGTATGACCCCGACACCCTGTCCCTCGACCACATTGGCCACCCGTTCGCTGACCAGCTTGAAGAAACGCCGGCGATTGGGCAGTCCCGTTACGCCGTCGTAATCCACACGGTACAGGGCAATGCGTTGATGGGTTTCGGCCAGCAGCGAGGCCCGATCCCGTTGGCGTCGCAGGTTGGAAAACTCCCTCTCGGCGGCCAGGCCGATGGTCATGCCCCCGAGCAGCAGGGCGGACTTGAGAATATCAATGCTGTTCATCCCTGGCGACGGCAGCCAGCCGAGACGCACCAGGCTGTTGATGACCAGGGCAAGGGAAAGGATCACAAAGCCGATCAGCAGCGGGCCGGCATTGCGGCGTCCATGCAGCACGCCTTTCGCCGTGGCCGCGAGTCCACCGAAGGCGAAGACCAGGGCTCCGGTTTCGCTGGCCCATTGTGTCCAGTCCAGACGCAGAGCGGCCAGCCACATCAGGCCCGGCCCGACAATGCCGATGACCCAGAGCAGAAGGTGCTGCCATGGATCATTGTGGCGGCTGCGCAGAAAGTGTCCAAGAAAGAGGGTGCCCGCCAGCAGGGCGACACCGAGCAGGGCGAAGGCCAGGTGTGTGCCGCCGATGACCGTGCCGATGCCGAACCAGGCCAGGTGCAGGCCTTCGGCCAGAAAAAGGGCCAGGGCGAACAGGCCGAAATAGCCGGAAAAATAAAGCAGGCTGAGATTGCGGGTGGTGCCCAGCAGGAGCAGGCCGTAGATCACGATGGACAGCAGGATGCCATAGGCGGCGCCGGTGAACAGGCCGGAACGGCCGTGAGCCGAAAGTAATTCCGAAGCGGAAGCGATTTCGATTGGCGGCAGCGCAAAGAAGGGTGATTGGGCGCTGATCAGCACGTTCCTGTCAGCACTCATCCCCTCTGGTGCCAGAAAGATACGGTGTTGATGCCTGACAGCATCTGCGCCGGCTTCCCGATTGTTGCCAGCGCATTGTCTATGCCAGCCCTCCCCGACCAGCGGCCAGTGCACGCAGAGTTCACGAAAGCCCATCGCGGGAACGTGCAATCCCCAGCCGCTAAGGAGAATGTCCGGTTCCGCCAGTGCGGAGGCATCCAGTGCGATCCAGTGACGTTGCCCTCTCCGGGTAAATGCCCGTGCCGGTCTGAGATCGTCGCAATCCTTATCCCGAACCAGACGCGCGGCCTGCCATTCCTGCCCGGGATCAGCGAGGGCCAGTTGCTGCTCCCGCGTCACGGGCGCCCGGCCCTCCTTTGGCAGGCTCAACGGCTCGCCGCCGGGGCAGAGGCCGCTGCTTGCAATCACGAGCCAGTGCAGGGTCTGGATCAGCATGGAAGGTCTCTGGCTGCCCCCCGCTTCCCTGGGCCGAGGCAGTTGACGAGTACGGGTGACACACCGGCTTCCTGTCGGTGCATCCTTCGCCGGGCCGGCACTCGATGGATCATGCCGTGGAAAAACATCCCAATAATGGCAGCACCCGGAGCCGTGGACAAGCGACCTGCCTGCCTCGACTGTACGGCGGCTGGTAGAATTGAGCCATGGATGACGTGACCGCAATTCTCGACCCGCTCAACGATGCCCAGCGTGAGGCCGTAACCGCCCCGGCCGTGCCCATGCTGGTACTGGCCGGTGCCGGCAGCGGCAAGACCCGGGTGCTGGTTCATCGTATCGCCTGGCTGATGCAGGTGGAGGGAGTCACCCCCTTCGGCATCATGGCCGTGACTTTCACCAACAAGGCCGCCGGCGAGATGCGTGGTCGCATCGAGCAGCTGATTGGTGGCCCGGCCGGCAGCATGTGGGTGGGCACCTTCCATGGCCTCGCTCATCGGCTTTTGCGTCTGCACTGTCGGGAGGCCGGTCTGCGCGAGGGTTTTCAGATTCTGGATGCGGAAGATCAGCACCGCATGATCAAGCGGCTGCTGCGGGCCATGGAAATGGACGACGGGCGCTGGCCGCCGCGCCAGATCCAGTGGTTCATCAACGCACGCAAGGACGAGGGCCTGCGGGCACGCCATGTGGCGGACAATGATGATCCGGTCCAGCGCCAGTTCATCCGCGTCTATCATGCCTACGAGGAGGCCTGCGAACGGGCCGGTGTGGTGGATTTCGCGGAACTGCTGCTGCGTGCCCACGAATTGCTGCGTGATAACGAATCCATACTGCGCCACTATCAGCAGCGCTTCCGGCATGTGCTGGTGGATGAGTTCCAGGATACCAATGCCATCCAGTACGCCTGGATTCGACTGATTGCCGGCAAGGATGGCTGCCCCTTCATCGTCGGTGACGATGACCAGTCCATCTATGGCTGGCGTGGCGCGAAGGTGGAAAATCTCCAGCGCTTCCAGAACGAACACCCGGAGCACCGGGTGGTTCGTCTGGAGCAGAACTATCGCTCCACCGGCACCATCCTGCGCGCCGCCAATGCCCTGATCACCCATAACAATGATCGTCTGGGCAAGAATCTCTGGACCGACGGCGAGGAGGGAGAGCCGGTCACCCTCTATGCGGCCTACAACGAAAGGGATGAAGCACAGTATGTGGTCGAATCCCTGCGTCAGTACCTGCGCGACGGCGGGGCGCGTTCCGACATTGCCATCCTGTATCGTTCCAACGCCCAGTCCCGGGTGTTCGAGGAACTGCTCATGGCCGAAGCCATTCCCTACCGGGTCTATGGCGGTCTGCGCTTCTTCGAGCGCCAGGAGATCAAGGATGCCCTGGCCTATCTGCGGCTGATGGCCAATCGCGACGACGATCCCTCCTTTGAACGGGTGGTCAACGTGCCCACCCGGGGCGTGGGGCAGCGAACCGTGGAGCAGGTGCGTGCCCAGGCCCGGGCCGACGGCAGCAGTCTCTGGAAAGCGGCCGGTGAACTGGTCAACAGTGGCCGGATCTCGGCACGGGCCGGCAGTGCCCTGACCCGTTTCATCGATCTGATCAATCGCATGGCCGAAGACAGTGCGGATCTTGACCTGCATGAACAGGTGGATCACGTCATTCAGGTGTCCGGCCTGTATGAACATTACGGCAAGGAAAAGGGCGAAAAGGCCGATGCCCGGCTGGAAAACCTGGACGAACTGGTGTCCGCCGCCCAGGCTTACGAACCGGATCCCCTCGAAGACGAATTGCCACCGCTTGCCTCCTTCCTGTCTCACGCGGCGCTTGAGGCGGGAGAAGGTCAATCCGACGCCTGGGAGGAATGTGTTCAACTGATGACACTGCATTCCGCCAAGGGCCTGGAGTTCCCACTGGTATTTCTTACCGGCCTGGAGGACGGGCTCTTTCCCCACCAGCGCTCCATCCAGGACCCGGATGGCATCCAGGAGGAGCGGCGTCTGTGTTACGTGGGCATGACGCGAGCCATGCGCCATCTGTATCTCAGCTATGCTGAAAGCCGGCGCCTGCACGGCAGCGAGACCTATGGCGTTCCTTCCCGCTTTCTGGCCGAGATTCCCGCCGACTGTCTGCATGAAGTTCGCCCGCGGGTACAGGTCAGTCGCCCCGCCACCTTGACCGGCGGTGGCCTGGCTCAGGCCCCGGTGGACGGGATCACCCTGGGCAGCCGCGTCCACCACGCCGCCTTTGGTGAGGGCATCGTTCTCAACCGGGAAGGCGACGGCCCCCAGGCGCGGGTCCAGGTCAATTTCGAAGGCGTGGGCAGCAAGTGGCTGGTGCTGGCTTATGCCAAGCTCGAGTCGCTGTCTTGAGTGGGTGGGACCACGAAATGGACACGAAATGCACACGAGATAAAACCTGAAAAACATTTGGCCGCGAAATGCACGCTAAATGGACGCGAGATTTGGGCCGTGCCGGGTGGGGTGCCGTGCGGCCTCGGAGGGGCCGTGGCTGTTGACGGCATGAAAGGGATTGACCACGAGATGAACACGAAATGGACACAAGATAAGGTTTGGCACCGGAGGTGCTGACAGCCACCTGTGGGAGCGGCTTTCAGCCGCGATTTCAATTTTTCGGTTGGCACGCCCGGTTGTTGGAACCCCCTGTAGGCGCGGCCATAGAGGATGGCGTGCCAACCGGGAGATTGTCATCGCGGCGGACGCCGCTCCCACAGACGGTGCCAATCAAAAGGGCCGTGCCATCCTCTGGCACGGCCCCGCCGAAGCCGCACGGCGGCTCACCTGGCACGGCCCACATCCGCGTTCATCTGTGTCCATCTGTGGCCAAAAAAAGGTTTAATTTCGCGTTCATTTAGCGTCCATTTCGCGGCGCTTTTCCCCGCAGCTGTTGCGCCCGGAGGTCGGCGGGCGTAATCTGCAACCGCATGAAGATTCTCATTCTTGGGGCCGGGCAGGTGGGGTCCACAGTGGCTCAGCATCTGGCCCGTGAAGAGGCCAACGAAGTCACGGTGGTGGACATCGACGCCGAGCGCCTGCAGGAAATGCAGGACCGGCTGGATATCCGGACCGTGCGTGGCATGGCCTCCTATCCGGATGTGCTCGCCCGTGCCGGGGCCGATGACGCCGAGATGATCGTGGCCGTCACCGACAGTGACGAGACCAATATGGTCGCCTGCCAGGTGGCCTACACCCTCTATCACACCCCCACCAAGATCGCCCGCATCCGCGCCACCGAATACATCCAGGCTGAAGCCCTGTTCGTCCAGGAAGCCATGCCGGTGGATGTGGTCATCAGCCCGGAAAAGCTGGTGATGGACTACATCCGCCGACTCATCCAGTATCCGGGGGCGCTGCAGGTGCTGGACTTCGCCGATGGACGGGTTCGGCTGGTGGCCGTGCGCGCCTATTACGGTGGCCCACTGGTGGGCAATGAGCTGCGCAACATCCGCGACCATCTGCCCAACCTGGATGCCCGGGTGGCGGCCATCTACCGTCGTGGCGAGCCCATCATTCCGGAGGGGGATACCGTCATCGAGGCGGACGACGAGGTCTTCTTCATTGCCGCTCGCGAGGATATTCGTCAGGTCATTTCGGAACTCCGAAAGCTGGATCGGCCTGCCCGACGGGTCATCATTGCCGGTGGCGGCAACATCGGTGAACGACTGGCGGCGGCCCTTGAAGAAACCCATAACGTCAAGCTGATCGAGCGGGACAAGGATCGAGCCCGGCAGCTGTCCGAGCGCCTCGACAAGACCATCGTGCTGCACGGAGATGCCGCCGATGAAGAGCTGTTTCGAGATGAAAACATCGAGCATGTGGATGTCTTCTGTGGCGTGACCAATGCCGAGGAAGCCAACATCCTGTCGTCCATGCTGGCCAAGCACCTGGGCGCAAAGAAAACCATGGCGCTGATCAATCGCCCCTCCTATGTGGATCTGGTCCAGAGCGGGGCCATCGATATCGCCATTTCGCCCCAGCAGATCACCATTGGGTCATTGCTGACGCACATCCGACGCGGTGATGTGGTGGCCGTTCATTCCCTGCGTCGAGGTGCCGCCGAGGCCATCGAGGCGGTGGCCCATGGTGATCCTGATACCTCGGAAGTGGTGGGCAAGGCCATTGAAGATATCGCCCTGCCGCCGGGTACCACTATCGGTGCCATCGTGCGGGACAAGGATGTGATCATGGGGCATCGGGATATCGTCATCGAGCCCGAGGATCACGTGATTCTCTTCCTGGTGGATCGCAAGTATGTGCCGGCCGTTGAACGTCTGTTCCAGGTCGATGTGACCTTCATATGAACGGCCACGGCTTCACCGTGACAGGCAGCCCACGCTTCAGCCACACGGGGCAGGGAGGGGCAGAGTCATGCATCTGAAGGTGATTCAGCGAGTGCTGGGCCTGCTGTTGATGGCATTCAGCCTGTCCATGCTTCCGCCCATCGGTGTCTCCTGGTACTACGACGACGGAAGCGCCTTCGCCTTCATTGCCGGCTTTCTCATCGTGGCCAGCCTGGGTCTGCTCATCTGGCTGCCGGCCCGGCGGGAATATCGTGACATGCGCGCCAGGGACGGTTTTGTCATTGTCGCCGGTTTCTGGACGGTACTGGGTCTGGCCGGTGCCGTGCCCCTGATGCTGTCGGAAAACCCGGACATTTCGTTTACCGATGCCGCCTTTGAGTCCGTCTCCGGTCTCACCACCACGGGCTCCACGATTCTGACGGGCCTGGACACCATGCCCGAATCCATACTCTATTACCGTCAGCAGCTGCAGTGGCTGGGCGGCATGGGCATCATCGTGCTGGCCATTGCCGTTCTGCCCATGCTGGGTGTGGGTGGCATGCAGCTGTTTCGGGCCGAGATCACCGGCCCCATGAAGGAAACCCGCATTACCCCGCGTATCGCGGAAACCGCCAAGGGCCTCTGGTACATCTATCTTGGCCTGACCGCTGCCTGTGCCCTGTCCTACTGGCTGGCCGGCATGCGACCGTTCGATGCCATCGGGCATGCCTATTCCACCCTCGCCATCGGTGGCTTTTCCACCTATGACGCCAGCCTCGGGCATTTCAACAGCCATGCCATCGAGATGATCGCCGTGGTGTTCATGCTTGTCGCCGGGGTCAACTTCGCCCTGCACTTCCTCACCGTGCGCAGGCGGATGGTCGGGCACTATTTTCAGGATCCGGAGTTTCGAACCTATGCCGTGATCCAGACCCTCCTCATCACCGGGGTAGTCGCCTATCTTCTGTTCACACGGGTCTATGATTCCGGCCTGGAGGCTCTGATCAAGGGTGCCTTTCAGGCCGTCTCCATTTCGACGACCACTGGCTTTACCTCGGCGGACTACCAGGCCTGGCCCGGTTTCCTGCCGGTGCTTCTGACTTTCTCAAGCTTCATCGGTGCCTGTGCCGCTTCCACCGCAGGGGGGATCAAGGTCATCCGCATGCGCCTGCTGGCCAGCCAGGGGGCTCGAGAGATCCAGCGCTTGGTGCATCCCAATGCCGAGATTCCGGCCAAGCTTGGGCGTCGCATCATTCCCCAGCGCGTGCTCGATTCGGTCTGGGCATTTTTCTCGGTCTATGTTGCCCTTTTCGTCGTCATGATGCTGACCCTCATAGCCAATGGCCTGGATCAGGTCACCGCCTTCTCCGCCGTGGCGGCGGCCATGAACAATCTTGGTCCCGGCCTGGGCGAAGTGGCGGCCAATTTCCAGGGTCTGGATGACCTGTCCAAGTGGGTGCTGGTCTTTGCCATGCTGCTGGGCCGCCTGGAGATCTTTACCCTGCTGGTGATTCTGACCCCGGCGTTCTGGCAGCGGTGAAAAGGGCGCGGCTCCAGCCGCGCCCCTAGTAATCGTAGTGGTAGTCGTAGTCGGCTTTTTTATCCGTGCGTAAAGAGCCGATTACGATTACGATCGCGATTACGAGGCAGTACTCAATCCCCACCCTTGTCCCACTGCGCATCCACATCCGCTGACCAATCGGTGTTCAGAATGGTGCGGGCTTCTTCCAGATGTTCGGCAGGGACCTGGAGGCGAACGTCATTGCTGCGCGGGTTGAAGAAGCCGGTCAGGGGCCCGAGGCCGATGCCGGCCAGAATCACCGGGATCCCTTCCGCTTCAAGACGCCCCTTGGCCACTTCCGCTTCCAGGCTATTGCGGAAGCTGGCAACGGTCTCGTAGTCCATGTCAGCGGCTCCCTTGCCTTCGGCCAGGCCTCAAAGGTCCAGCATCACTTCCCGTTCCGATTCCGAGGGTTCGAAACGGCGGGTGCTGTAGTGTTCGAAGATGCAGTCAATCACTTCATCCGGTGTTTCCACCACGTGGAAGAGACTCATGTCATCGGCCGAGATCATGCCCTCACCCACGAGACGCGCCTGGAACCAGTCGATCAGGCCGCTCCAGAAGTCCCGGCCCACCAGCACGATGGGGATACGTCGTGTCTTGCCGGTCTGAACCAGGGTCAGAATTTCCGCCAGCTCGTCCAGGGTGCCGAAGCCCCCGGGCAGCACCACGTAGGCCGAGGCGTATTTCACGAACATCACCTTGCGGGTGAAGAAATGCCGGAAATGGAGTTCGATGTCCTGATCCGGGTTCGGCGCCTGCTCCTGGGGCAGGTCGATATTGAGCCCGATGGAGGGTGCCCGGCCCTTGAAGGCGCCCTTGTTCGCCGCGCCCATGATGCCCGGGCCACCGCCGGTCACCACCGAGAAGCCGGCATCGGACAAGCTCAGGGCAATGTCCTCGGCGAGCTTGTAATAGGGGTGATCCTCCGGTGTGCGTGCCGAGCCGAAGATGCTGACCGAGGGGCGAATGCGGGAAAGCTTTTCGAAGCCCTCGACGAACTCGGCCATGATCTGAAAGATCTTCCAGGACTCGCGGGTCAGACTGCTGTCATTGCGCTGCCGACTGCGCTGGCGTTCCGTGATGGATTCAAAGTTGTCGTTATGCATGGTCAAGGTTCCGGCGAAATGGTGCTTGTTGAATGGTTCAGGAAAGGTTCTTTTCGATTCGCTTGAGAAAGACCTGCATCTCCCGGGCAGCCTGCTTGTCCCCTTTCTCTTCCGCCACCGCGATGCCCCGGCGGTAGACCTCGGCTGACTCCACGAGCGCGCCCTGGTTCGCCAGGGCCTTGCCATACCCCTTCCAGGCAGCGGAATAATCCGGCTGCTGTCGTACCGCTTCGGCGAAGTGGCGGGCTGCTTCCTCGTGACGGTCGCGGCGGGCATACTCCTGCCCCAGGCTGAAACGCAGCATGGCGTTGTCCTGACCTTTCTCCAGCATGGTGAGCAGACGATCCAGCATGGCTGTCAGCATAACAGGGTGGCGGGAACGTCGTCAGGGTCGTTTCATGCCGTCATCGTCAATGGCGGTTTCGGCCGCGCGGCCCCGTCGGCGGCTGGCCGGTGCCGTCACCAGTACGACGCCCAGGATGATCACGAAGACACCGATGAACTGGATGCCTTCCAGTGCCTCGCCCAGAAACAGCCAGCCCATGACGGTGGCAATGGCCGGGACGATGTAGGCCGTGGCACCGAGGCGGGCCGGGGTGGTGCGGTCGATCAACCAGACATAGAAGGCGTAGGCAATGCAGGAGCCAAAGATCGTCAGATACAGCCAGGCCAGGGTTCCCGGCAGGGTCCATTGCCACTGCCCCCATTCTCCATTGAGCAGGCCCACCACGGTCAGCAGAAGGCCCCCCAGCCCCATCTGCATGGCCGCGAACATCAGTGGGCCGGTACTCACTCGTACATTGCGCCGATAGGTGGTGCCAATGGCCCAGCCGACGGAGGAAATGAGGATCACGATCTGCGCCCACAGATAGCCGGTATCCAGGCCGTTCTCGGGTGCCAGCATCATGATCGCCCCGCTGAAGCCCACCACCAGGCCGGTACCGATTCGCAGGGTAATCCGGTGCCCCTTGGCGCCAATGGCACCGAAGAGGGTGATCCACATGGCGCCGGTGGTGATCAGCAGGGCGGCCTTGTTGGATGGCACCCATTGCTCGGCCCAGGTGACGAAGCCGTTGCCCACCGCCACCATCAGAATCGCCATGACGGTGGCCGTGACCCAGTCCGAACGGGTACCGGGTCGCTGGCCGGCCAGGAAGGCCACCGCTGCGAGCAGGCCACCGGCCAGCAGAAAACGGGTGCCGGCCATGAGCCAGGGCGGCAGATCCTGAACCCCGATGCGGATGGCCATGAAGGTGGAGCCCCAGATCAGGCAGATCAGCACAAAGCTGGCGATCAGGCCCAGGCGTATTTTCCAGTCGCTGGCCATGGGGACACTCCGGTGATGGATAAGGGCAAAGCTCGGGGCAATCCGAGCCTCCCTGGACTGCCCGCCATGGGCAAAGTTCAATTCTGCCGGCAGGTCGGATGCGGCTGGAACCGCATGGCCTGCGAGAAGTCTATACTCAATGAATGCCCGGGAATGTCCGGCTTGCTGTTGGGAGGCCTCGTATCTGGAGGTGAATGCCATGAATATCAGGGATTTGAAAACACTTGCCACGGCCGGCGCGGTGACCCTGTTCCTTGCCGCCGGCACGGCTCTTGCCAGTGACGCCCGGCAGGATCGCCCGAGCGGCGATGCGGTGGCCGCCTTTGCCACCGACAACGGGAAAATCACCATTACCGGCAGTCGGATCAGCCGCGACGTGAACCGCCTGAGTGTGCGCGGCCGTGTGGGTGCCGGTTCCTCGGGACTCAGGGTCTATACCCGCGAGGACATCTACCGGACCGGGGCCATGGATCTCGATGATGCCCTGTGGCGCCTGGATCCGCGCCTGTCCACGACGCGGGTGCAGATGCAGCCCAGTGAGCCCTGAGCCGGGTATCGGGATCAAGCCTGGATCCGACAACAGCGGGACATCCGAGCGGGTGTCCCGCTTTTTTGTGTCCATGGCCCGGGAAACCCCTGTGCAGGGCTGCCCTGATCAACGCTCGCCGCGTTGGGCCTCCACTTCGCGAATGCCCGGCACCAGCCAGTAGGCCATGACCAGCCCCAGTTCGAACAGGGCGTATACCGGCAGGGCCAGCAGCGTCTGGGAGATGACGTCCGGCGGTGTCAGCAGCATGCCCACGATGAATACACCCACCAGCACATAGGGGCGTTTGGTCTTCATGGCCGCCGGTGTGGTCAGGCCCGCGCGAACGATCAGCACGGTTGCCACCGGAACCTGAAAGGCCAGGCCGAAGGCCAGGAACAGGCTGAGAACGAAATTCAGGTAATGGTGGATGTCGGTCATCACCGCCACCCCTTCCGGGGCCACGGCGACGAAAAAGCCGAACACCAGCGGCAGCACCACGAACCAGGCGAAGGCGGCGCCCAGATAGAAGAGCAGGCTGCTGGCCACCATCAGCGGCAGCACCAGCCGCTTCTCGCGCTGATACAGGCCCGGCGCGATGAAGGCCCAGACCTGGTAAAGCAGATAGGGGATGACCAGGAATATGGCGGCCACCAGCGCCATCTTGAAGGGGGTCAGGAAGGGCGAGGCGACCTGGGTGGCAATCAGGCTGCTTTCCGCCGGCAGGTGGCGGGCCAGTGGCTCCGACAGCCAGGTGAACAGCGTGCGGGCAAATGGGGCAATGGCCACGAAGGCCAGCAGCACCGCCGCGATCATGCGCAGAAGGCGGTTGCGCAGCTCGGTGAGGTGATCGATCAGGGGCGTCTGCTGATCAGTCACGCTCCTTCTCCCTGCCCTCGGCATCCTTTCCGTCCTGATCCGTGTTCACGCCTCGCCGCAGTTCCTCGCCCTCGCGTTCCAGCTCGGCCTGAATGCCCTGCAGGGTGGCGCGACCGCGCCCCACCCAGCTGCCGATGCTGCGCATGATCACCGGCAACCGTTCCGGACCGGCCACCACCAGGATGACCAGGGCGATGAGCAGGATTTCCCAGATGCCCATGGCCGTCAGGACTTGTGTTCGTCGTTCTGACGATCCTTGCCGAAGTCGGCATCCTCGCTGCCGTCCTTCTGGTTCAGGCGCTCGGAGGTTTCCTCTTCTTCCGGCTCTTGCTGATCGCCGTCTTTCACGGCAGAGCGAAAGCCCCGAACCGCATTGCCAAGATCCTGGCCGATATTGCGCAGCCGCTTGGTGCCGAACAGAAGGATAACGATGGCCAGGATGATCAATAGCTGCCAGATACCGATGCCGCCGATGCCCATGATGTCCTACTCCTGCTGATTGCTCTTGTTTCCGGGGCGCGGGTCGCGTCCTGCCGGACTCAACGAATGATGGCTATTGTAGCTGACACCGCTCAGGTACCGACTTGTCCTGGATCAGTTTTCGCGACGGCGTTTTTCTTCCAGGCCGGAGAGGCCAAAGCGTTGTTCCAGCACCGACGTGACCGCCGTGGAGTCGAGGCCACGACTGGCCAGCAGTACCAGGCTGTGGAACCAGAGATCGGCCAGTTCAGCCGCCAGGGCTTCATCGTCCTCGCTGATGCCGGCGATCACCGCTTCCACGGCCTCCTCGCCCAGCTTGCGGCTGATGCGGGCCGGGCCGTCCTGCAGCAGGGACGCCACGTAGGAATGTGCCGGATCCGCGTTTCGACGTTCGCGAATGACCCGGTCAAGTGCCGCCAGCAGGGATTCCGCCGTTTCATTGCCCATAAATATCACCCGGGTTCTTGAGAACAGGGTCGGTGGTCTGCCACTGCCCGTTCACCAGCTGCCGGAAAAGGCAGCGCCGACGCCCGGTGTGACAGGCGATGCCCCCGTGCTGCCGGATGGACAGCAGCACGGCATCACCATCGCAATCCAGGCGAATGGACTCCACCTTCTGAACATGTCCGGAGCGCTCGCCCTTGTGCCACAGGCGCTGGCGGGAGCGGGAAAAATAGACGGCCTCGCCCAGGCGTGCCGTTTCCGCCAAGGCGGCACGATTCATCCAGGCCAGCATCAGCACATCGCCACTGTCGGCATCCTGTGCAATGGCGGCCACCAGGCCGTTCTCATCGAAAGCCACCGCATCCAGCCAGGCCATCTCCCTGTCACCCGCTTCACTCATGGTGGGCTCCCGCGAGCGGGCGCATGGGCAGGCCGGCGGCAATCAGGGCCTCGCGGGCCTGTTCGATGCTGTACTCGCCGAAGTGGAAAATGCTGGCGGCCAGAACGGCATCGGCTCCACCGTCACGCAGGCCGGCAATCAGATGATCGAGATTGCCCACGCCGCCGGAGGCGATGATGGGCACGGACACCCGCTCACTGATGGCGCGGGTCAGTGCAAGGTCGAAGCCCTGGCGGGTACCGTCCCGATCCATGCTGGTCACCAGCAGTTCGCCGGCCCCCAGCTCGGCCATTCGGGCCGCCCACTCAATGGCATCCAGGCCGGTGGGCTTGCGTCCGCCGTGTGTGAAGATCTCCCAGCGTGGTGCGTCGTCATTGCCACTGACCCGCTTGGCATCGATGGCAACCACGATGCACTGGCGGCCGAAGCGACGGGCCGCTTCCGCCACCAGCTCCGGGTCATGCACGGCCGCCGTATTGATGGCGACCTTGTCCGCCCCGGCCCGCAGCATGCGCCGGACATCCTCGCAGGCGCGGATCCCGCCGCCCACGGTCAGGGGCATGAAGACCTGGCCGGCCACTCGCTCCACCACATCCACCATGGTCTGGCGGCCTTCGTGGCTGGCGGAGATGTCCAGGAAGGTGATTTCGTCGGCCCCTTCCGCGTCATAGCGGCGGGCGATCTCGACCGGGTCACCGGCATCGCGGATGTTCTCGAACTGCACGCCCTTGACCACGCGCCCCTTGTCCACGTCCAGACAGGGGATGATGCGTTTCGCCAGGCCAGAACGGGTGCCGGAAGTCATGATCTCAGGTGGCATCCGCGTCCCGGATCGGGTCGCCATGGAAATGCCGGATGGCTTCGGCCAGATCAATGCCGCCTTCATAGATGGCTCGACCCACGATGGCGCCCTGAATCCCCTCGTCCTGGTAACGGGCCAGCGTCTTGAGATCGTCGAGCTTGCTGACACCGCCGGAGGCAATCACCGGGATGTTGATGGCCTGGGCCAGTTCCCGGGTGGATTCCACCGACGGACCCTGCATCATGCCGTCCTTGCTGATGTCGGTGAAGATGATGGCGCAGACCCCGTCATTCTCGTATTTCTGGGCCAGATCCAGCACATCGTGCTCGGACAGCTTGGACCAGGCGTCGATGGCCACCTTGCCGTCACGGGCATCCAGGCCGACGATGATGCGCCCCGGGTACTCCACGCAGAGGTCTTCGACGAAGTGCGGCGTGTTCACCGCCCGGGTGCCGATGATGACCCACTCCACCCCGGTGGAGAGGTAGGCGTCGGCACTGTCTTCGTCCCGGATGCCGCCCCCCACCTGAACCGGAATGTCACCACAGGCCTGAACGATGTCGGCGACGGTCTTGTGGTTGACCGGGCGCCCGGCCTTGGCCCCATCCAGATCCACGACATGAAGACGTTCGGCGCCGGCGTCCACCCAGCGTCGCGCCACCTCGGCCGGGTTGTCCGAGAACACCGTTGCGTCATCAAGGTCGCCCTGGCGCAGGCGAACACAGCGTCCATCCTGAATGTCGATTGCCGGAATAACGAGCATGCTCCTTCCTCCTCAAGGTCGCCAGTGGACGAAATTGCGCAGCAGGCGCAGGCCATCGCCCTGGCTTTTCTCCGGATGAAACTGAACGGCGAACAACTTGTCCTGGCTCACGGCCGCACAGAAGTTGCGGCCATAACGGCATTCACCGGCAATGGCCGAAGGCTCGGCCGGTTCGCAGTAATAGCTGTGAACGAAATAGAACCAGGCCTCATTAAGGCCGGACAGCACGGGATGCTCCGCGGTGGCGCATACCCGGTTCCAGCCCATGTGCGGAATCTTGAGCTCGGCCTCGGCCTCGAAGCGCCGGACACGGCCCTTTAGCAGCCCCAGGCCCTGGGAAGCGCCGCCCTCCTCGCTGTGCTCGAACAGGGCCTGCATGCCCAGGCAGACACCGAGGAAAGGGCGGTCGTTGGCCGCCTGGCGAATGGCCTCCAGCAGGCCGCGTTCACGCAGTGCCTGCATGCAGGCACTCATGGCGCCCACGCCGGGAAAGACCAGTCGGTCGGCCCGTTCAATGGCTTCCGGGGTGTCCACGATGCGAACCCGATGGCCATCGGCGACCGTCTCCAGAGCCTTGGCCATGGAATGCAGGTTGCCCATGCCGTAATCAATGACCGCAATCTCGTTCATGCTGGAATCCGTCGCGGCGGCTACAGGCTCCCCTTGGTGGATGGCGTGGCATCCCCCAGGCGCGGATCGCTTTCCACCGCCATGCGCAGGGCACGACCAAAGGCCTTGAAGACAGTCTCGGCCACATGATGGGCGTTGCGTCCGGCGAGGTTGTCCACATGCAGGGTGATGCGGGCGTGGTTGACCAGGCCCTGGAAGAATTCTCGGATCAGATCCACATCGAAATCGCCGATGCGTGCCCGCGGGTAGTCCACCCGATACTCCAGGCCCGGGCGACCGGAAAGATCCACCACCACCCGCGACAGGGCTTCATCCAGTGGCACATAGGCATGGCCGTAACGGACAATCCCGCGGCCGTCGCCCCAGGCCTCCGCCAGTGCCTGTCCCAGGGTGATGCCCACGTCTTCCACCGTGTGGTGGGCGTCGATTTCCAGATCGCCTTCGGCATGAACCTCAATATCCACCATGCCGTGGCGGGCAATCTGGTCGAGCATGTGCTCCAGGAAGGGGACTCCGGTCTCGAAGCGGCGCTCACCGCTGCCGTCCAGATCGAGCTTCACCCGCACATCGGTTTCGCGGGTCTTGCGATGAATGTCTGCCTTGCGGGCCGTCATGGCGTCAGGTTCTTTGTTGATGAGATTGAAAGAGCAAGCATACCGGATCAGGCCGCGGGCTCCCAGCGCGCCGGCGGTCAGTCCGGCCGTGCATTTGCGGGCGGGACGGAGAGCCAGAATGTCACCGGGCCGTCATTGATCAGTCCGACCTGCATGTCGGCGCCAAAGCGTCCGCTGGCGACCGATCCATGCTGTTGCCGCGCTTCGGCCAGGGCAAAGGCGAACAGCCTCTCCCCATCGGCCGGACTGGCGGCCGGCGTGAAGCTCGGGCGCATGCCCTTGCGGGTATCCGCCGCCAGGGTGAACTGCGGCACCATCAGGAGCCCGCCGCCCGTGTCTTTCAGGGCGAGGTTCATTCGACCTTCGCCATCATTGAAGACCCGATAGCCCAGGGTTCGTTCCACCAGCCGGCGGGCTTCCTTCTCCGTGTCGCCCGTTTCCACCGCCCACAGGGCGACGAGCCCCGGACCGATCTCGCCAACGATCTCCCCCCCTACTCGCACACTGGCTTCGCTTACCCGCTGCAACAATGCAATCACAAGCCTTCCCCTTGTCTGCGTGTCAGGCCTGTAGGGATTGTCCTACAGGCGGACGCGGATTCCACTGACTGTGAAAGTTTATCGAACCGTCCATACTCTAATCGTCCGTTGGCCAGGCAGACAAAGCGACAGGATGTCGCATAAGGGACCGATCGCAGGAAGACGATCAGCCGGCCACTGCAGGGAGGCACGCCAGGCAAGGTGGCGGACGCGCACTCAATCACCTTTCGCTGACAGGTGAACCCCGGCACAGGGCTGTGCCGGGGTTTTTTTTGGTGGGGATCGTTGGTGCGGGGGATCTG